>JBKJRR010000006.1:0-11589 GCA_046594635.1 Burkholderiaceae bacterium | reverse complement strand
CGGTATTCGCTGGCAACTTCAACCTGCGTCGGGATTTTGGCGATGGACTCGAGCCAGTATTTGGCCACGCAGCCGCTGTAGTAGCTGGTGCCGCAGGCCAGAATCAGCACCGAATCGATCTCCTTGAACACGCGTGCCGCGCTGGCCTCGAGCCCATCGAACAGTTCCGGCACGATGCCCACCACACCTTCGAGCGTGTCGCCGATGGCGCGCGGCTGCTCGAAAATCTCCTTTTGCATGTAGTGCCGATAGGGGCCCAGTTCGGCGGCGCCACTGTGCGCCAATACGGTCTTGACCGGGCGCTGCGCGGGCTCGACCGCCTTGTGCGACTTGTCGAACAGCCAGTATTTGCCAAGCTGCACGTCGACCACGTCGCCCTCGTTCAGGTACACGATCTGGTCGGTCACGCCGGCCAGTGCCATCGCGTCGCTGGCCAGGAAATGCTCCTGGCCGTCCTTGCCCACACCCAGGATCAGCGGCGAGCCAGCCCGTGCGCCAATCAGTCGCTGCGGTTCGTCCTTGCAGAACACCGCAATCGCGTACGCGCCGCGCAACTGCAACACCGCCGCCTGGACTGCCTCGAACAGGTCACCGTCGTAAACGTTGTCGACCAGGTGGGCGATGACTTCTGTGTCGGTCTGGCTCTGGAACACATAACCCTTGGCGGTCAGTGTTTCACGCAATTCGTCATGGTTCTCGATGATGCCGTTGTGAACCAGTGCGATACGCCCGGGGCGGTCGTAGGCATCGGCGCCAGTACCGTGGCTGAAATGGGGATGCGCGTTGTGCACCGCGGGCGCGCCGTGGGTGGCCCAGCGGGTGTGCGCAATGCCGGTCGTGCCCTGGAGTTGGGTCCTGGCCACCTGCTCGGCCAGCTCGGCCACGCGCGAGGTGCTGCGGGCACGCTGCAGGCCATCCACATAGACAGCGACACCACAGGAGTCATAACCCCGGTATTCGAGCCGCTGCAGGCCCTGCACCAGAACCGGGACGATATTTCGGGTGGAAACCGAGCCAACAATGCCGCACATGAGGATCACTCCAGAAGTTGTGGGGCCGATAGTACGTGCAGTTCAAAACAATCTTCTGCCAAATTGTTTGAATATTTGGTCATTTGTTTCATTGCAATGCACAAGAGACGAATAATTTCATCGATGATTTCCCGATGGAACAAATCGAACTAGATGACATCGACCTGCGCCTGCTCGATGTGCTGCAACAAGACGCCTCGCTGAGCAATCTGGAACTCGCGCAAAAGGCCTTCACTTCCCCCCCGACCTGCCTGCGCCGGGTAAAGCGGCTGCGCGAAGCCGGGGTGATCGAACAACAGGTGGCCCACTTGTCGCCCGACCGGCTGGCGCCCGTGCTGGGCCACGGCCTGAGCGCCATCGTCGAGATATCGCTTGACCGTCAGGGCGCCGATTGGATGGATCGGTTCGAGCAGCTTGTGACGGCCGACGACGACGTACAGCAGTGTTACCGCGTGTCACCCGGACCGGATTTCGTGCTGGTGATCCACGCCCGTGACATGCCCGACTATCTGGCGATTGCCCAGAGGCTGTTCACCTCGGATGCGAACGTGCGCAACGTCAAGGCCTTCTTCAGCGTCAAGCGTGCCAAGTTCGGCGCGCGCCTGCCGCTCAGGCGCTCGCCGGTGGCAGGCGCACCCTGATACAGCAGCCCTTGCCGACTTCGCCTGAGGCCGCGATCTCGCCGCCATGGCGCTCTACGATCCGGCGTGCCAGTGCCAGACCGATACCGATGCCATCGAAAGCCTTTGAGCTGTGAAGACGCTGGAACGGGCGAAACAGTCGATCCTGCTGGCGCGGATCGAAGCCCACGCCGTTGTCCCGCACCTCGATCTCGACACCACCATCCGCGGTCGATCGCCCACCGATCTCGATCCGGGCCTGCGGGCAATCGCGCGTGAACTTGAGCGCGTTGTCCAGCAGTCGCTGCACCAATTGATGCAGCAGCGACACGTCGCCAAACGCCGACGGCAGATCGGGCGCCACCTGCCATAAAACATCGCGCCCCTGCAATACGCTTTGCAACTGGTGACGGATGTCATCCACCAAACGGGTCAGATCCACCTGGGCGGGTTGCAGTTCGACGCGTCCAATACGTGACAACTCGAGCAGACCGTCCATCAGGCATCCCAGATGTGTTGCCGCATCGGCCGCCTTGTCCAGGTGGGAGGCTATTTCGGGGTCGACTCCGTCACCCAGGTCTTCGCGCGCGATACGCACAAAGGCGTTGACATGGCGCAATGGCGCACGCAAGTCGTGCGAAACCGACGCCGTGAACTCTTCCAGCGCCTGGCGCAACTGCGCCAGCTCGCGCTCGAGCCGCTGTACTTGCTGCTGATCAGGCACCACAGTGCCGCCAGCAAGGCTCACTTGCTCGGGCGCGTCCATCCGGGAATCGATACCTGTTTGCCCCGCGCAACGCTGAGTGCTCCGGCCGCGGTGTCCTTGGTGATCGTCGAGCCGCCGCCGATAGTGCCGCCGGCACCAATCGTGACAGGCGCAACCAGCACGCAATTGCTGCCCACATGCACGTCGGCCCCGATCATTGTGCGATGCTTGAACGCACCGTCATAGTTGGCCGTGATGCTGCCGGCACCATAGTTGACACGTTCGCCCACCGTCGCATCTCCCAGGTAGGCCAGGTGATTGGCCTTGGCACCACGCGCCATGGTTGAATTCTTGACCTCGACGAAGTTGCCGATATGCACCTGCGGGCCCAGATCGGCACCGGGGCGCAGGCGCGCAAACGGGCCGATCAATGCGCCCGCACCCACTTTCACACCCTGCTTCTCACCGTCGATATGGGTGAAAGGATGAATCACCGCGCCGGCGTCGATGACGGCATTGGCGATCACGCAGTTCGCGCCAATGCGCACATCGTCGCCCAGGGTCACGTTGCCCTCGAACACACAATTCACGTCAATCGCCACGTCCTGCCCGCACGCCAGCGTGCCACGCAGGTCGAACCGGGCCGGGTCGGCAATGCGTACGCCCTGCTCCATCAGCTGATTTGCCTGGCGCAACTGGTGGGCACGTTCGAGGTCGGCCAGTTGAACCGGGCTGTTGACCCCCGCCACCTGCACCGCATCGGTGATACGGTGGGCCAGCACCGCCACGCCATCGGCCACGGCGAACTTGACGATGTCGGTCAGGTAATACTCCTTCTGGGCGTTGTTGTTCTCCAGCCGCGCCAGCCAGGTCTTGAGCAGGCGCGCCGGTACCGCCATGATGCCGCTGTAAATTTCGCGGATTGCCAGTTGGCCGGCGCTGGCATCCTTTTGCTCGACGATGGAGCGTACCGGCGCGTTGTCGCCACCACCATCGCGCACGATTCGGCCATATCCCATAGGGTTGTCCAGCTGCAAGGTCAGAAGCGCCAGCTTGTCGCCACCGCCCACGGCGATCAGCTCGCGCAGCGTCTCGACCTGCGTCAGCGGCACGTCGCCGCTGAGCACCACCACGATGCCGTCGTCGGGCAATACCGGCACGGCCTGCTGCACCGCGTGGCCGGTACCGAGCTGCGGCTCCTGGCGCACACATTGCAGCTTCAGCGCTCCCCGCACGCCACTGTCCGGACCACACGCCGCCTCGACGGCATCGGCCCCATGGCCGGTAATCAGTACGGCCTGGCGGGCACCAAGCGCGCTGGCAGTCGCCAAAACATGGTGCACCAATGCACGACCTGCCAATGGGTGCAATACTTTGGGCAACTTGCTTTTCATGCGAGTGCCCTTGCCTGCCGCCATGATCACCACATCCACGATGCCTGTACCTGCTGCCATATCGGAGTTCCGTTCGATGGTTATGTCCTGGAGCCGGATTATCCGTCTGCTGCTGGCCGCATCTTTGCTGGCCGTTCTGGCAGGCTGCAGCGCGATGCGGCTGGCCTACAACAACATGCCCGACCTCGCCTACTGGTGGGTCGACGGTTACGCCGACCTGGACGAGCCGCAGTCGTTGCTGCTGCGCGGCGAGTTGGCGCAGTTGCACGACTGGCATCGCAAAACCGAGTTGCCCCGGATTGCCGACTTGCTCCGACAGGTCCAGCAAGTCGCGCTGTCAGACGCCAACGCCGAGCAGATCTGCCGGCTGTATGCCGACATCCGTGTACGCTTTGACGTGGTCACTGCACAGGCACTGGCGCAGCCGGGCGTCACGGCACTGGCCATGCGGCTGACGCCAATGCAATTCAAGCATCTGGAGGAAAAGTTCAACAAGGGCAATCAGGAGTGGCGCCGCGAGCGGGGATCCAAAGACCGCGCTGTGCGCGTGGCCAAACGCGTCGAAACCGAACTCGATCGGGCCGAGCAGTTTTACGGAACACTCGACAACCAGCAGCGCAAGTTGTTGCAGGAGGCCGTGAACCGTTCGGCGAATGATCCGCAACGTTTTTTTGCGGAGCGCGTGCGGCGCCAGCAGGACATGCTGGAGACCTTGCGCAGCATCGCCGGCACTGGCAACAACAGCCCATCGGTGGCCGATGCGGCGCAGGCGCGTGCCGCCCTGCGCGCCTACGTCGAGCGCTCCTCGCGCTCACCCGACCCGGTTTACCGTGCCTATGCGGATACCGCGCTGCAGGAAAATTGCCAGACCTATGCGCGCTTGCACAACAGCACCACCGCCGAGCAGCGCAGCCGCGCCGTAGCCCGGCTGGCCGCCTACGAACGCGATGCGCGCGAACTGAGCACGCAGTACTGATTCACGCATCCACCTTCGCATGGATAAAACGCGAAGGGCACGGCCTGACTCACCCCACACCTTGTTACAGTCGGCGCGTCGCCGCGTTCAAGTACAAGGAGAAGCCTCATGCCCAGCGAACTGGACCTGTTCGTTGCCAACCCGCAGTACCAGGCCAACCTGCGCGCACTGGCCGTTCGGGGCGATGTCCGGCGCTTTCGCAAGGGCTCGATCGTGATCCACGAGGGCGACCTGGGTGACACGCTGTTCATCCTGCTCAGCGGCCGGGTCAAGGTCTATTGCATGGACGTAAACGCCAGGGAGATCACGTTCGGCGTATTCGGTGCGGGAGACTACGTCGGCGAAATGGCCCTGGATGGCGGCTCACGCTCGGCCAGCGTCATTACGCTCGAACCCACGGTCTGCGCCGTGGTGCGCCGCAGCGACATCCTCGCGTTCATCGTGCACTACCCCGAGTTTTCCTTCGAGATGTTGGCCAAGGTGATCCAGCGTCTGCGCATGGCGACACGCGATGCGCGCAACCTCGCCTTCATCGATGTGTATGGGCGCCTGACGCGCCTGCTCAACGAGCTGGCCTGCCCTTTGCCCGATGGACGGCGCCGCATCGCAGAGCGCATCACGCACCAGGAAATCGCCAGTCGGGTCGGCTGCAGCCGCGAGATGGTCAGCCGCATCCTGAAAGACCTGACCCAGGGTGGCTACCTGACGATCGAAGATCACCATATCGTGCTCACTGGCAAGTTGCCCCAGCGCTGGTGAGGCGCGCCATGGCGACACCCATACGTGCATGCGTCACAAATCCAGTCGGTCAGGTTCACATCCCATGCAGCCATGTTTTTCTTAACCTGAGTCCGACGCACTGACCCAGGTTCGCCATCGCGACCCCGGTGCGGCAACAGGGGGAGAAAAACATGACCCATGCACAATTCGATGCAGCACATTCACCGCTGACCGCGAACACACGCCAGTCTTCGCAGACTTTTGACTTGTCCGAGCTGCGCCTGCTGCGCCAGACACTGAACCTGGTCGATTACGGCCTGGTGGTGGTCGACGCGGACAGCGGCGTGTTGCAGTTCGCCAATGCACAAGGGCAAGCCGCGCTGCAGGCGCCGGCCACAGGTGACGGCGGCACGCGGCCCCGTCATGGCCTGCGGGTTCTGCACGGGCGCGTGATCGGATACCGCCCGGTCGATACCGAACTGCTGCGTCGCGCACTCGAACGCACCAAATCCGGCCTGCGCGACTTCCTGTGCCTGGGTGACGCCGGCCAGGACGCCGCCGTGGCCGTGTTGCCGCTGGGTGCGCAGCATCCGCCTGCCGAGCCACGGCTGCGCGCCACCCTGGGCTCGGCTGTTCCAGAGAGTCACGCGCTGTTGGTGTTTGCCAAGCTGCACCTGTGTGACGACTCGACGATGGCGCTGTTCGCGCGTGAACGCGGCCTCACCAGCGCCGAAGGCCAGGTGCTGGCCCAGGTCTGCAAAGGTTTGCGACCGGCGCAGATCGCCACCCACCATGGCGTGCGCATCTCCACCGTGCGCACGCAGCTGCGCAGCATACGGTTGAAGACCTGCAGCGAGACCATCCGCGAGCTGGTTCAGAAAGTCTCGGTCCTGCCGCCGATGGCGCGCCAACTGCCCGGGCAACTGCAGACGTAAAAAAGGGGCAGCGCGTGCCGCCGATCAGCCCTGCAAAGCAGCCCACATCTCCTGGTCGCGTTCGGCCGTCCAGATACGTGGGTTCTTGATGCCCTTGGCTTCGTCAAACGCGCGGCTGACGTCGAACGGCAGGCAATGCTCGTAGATGAATACCTGCCCGAAGACTGGGTCCATGCTTTTGCGCGTGTGCGCCATGGCCGTCTTCAGGTCCATGTTGGCGGCCGCCGCTTCCTTGCCACATTTGAACAGCGTCTCGACCCACAATTTGGTGTAGTCGAGCGCCTTGTTCACGTCGAGCGCACCCTTCATGGCTTCGCCGCGGCCCGGCACGATGGCCTCGGCTTTCAGTACGCGCAAAGCTTCCAGCGTGGCCGGCCACTCCTGCAACTGGGCATCGCCGGTATAGACACCGGCCTGGTACTCGACCAGGTCACCGCTGAACAACACTTTTTCGGCGCCCACCCAGGCAATCGTGTCACCGCGGGTGTGACCCGGGCCCGGATGCCAGATGTCCACCGTCACTGCGCCGAGATCCACCGTCAGCTTGCCGGGCACCTCGCCCCGGGTCGGGTCGCCACCGCCCACCACCAGCGTCGGCCAGGTCAGGCCCGGAACAGATTCGGCATTGCGAAACAGCCGCGGGAAACGTTCCATTTCACTCTTCATGTCCTGTGCGCCGCGCTCATGGATCAGTTCCAGCGTGCCCTGGCTGGCAATGATCTCGGTGGCGCCCTCGGCCACGTAGGCGCTGGCGCCCAGCACCCGCACCGCGTGGTAATGCGTCAGCAATACATATTTGATGGGTTTGTCGCTGATGGCGCGGATGCGCGCGATCAGGTCCTGCGCCATGGCCGGCGTTGCGGTGGCGTCACTGACCATGATGAACTTGTCGCCGATGATCACACCGGAATTCGGATCACCTTCGGCGGTATAGGCCCAGCAATGCGCGCTGAGTTGCTCGAACGTGATCGTCTTGTCCTCCAGGTCGGCCTGGGACGCGAAAGCCTTGGTGGTGTTGGCGGGGGTTGCGGACATTGGGAGCTCCTTTTGAATCCGCGAATTTTAACTATTCGTAATTGATTACGGATAGTTGAACTACTTTGCGTCGATCGACATGGCGCCATGGTTGCAGCGAATCGGCAGCTGCACAACGAGGCACGGGACTTTGACGCCATGAGGAGCTGGTGTCGACCCAGATGGAACAAAGCATGACCGCGCACCTGACACATTTTTCCTGTGCCATGACCTGGCAATCGAAAATTCCTGGTCCGCGACATCTTGCTCGATCGCATGTTCGCCTGTGCCGATAGCGCCCCAACCGATCTGCAAATGGCCGGATTCTGATTTCAGGTCGCCGCCGTCAAAGTCGGCAGATGGCCGTGGGGTCAACCGGTCGTTGCATCAAAGCGACTTCAGGAAGTGCTTGGGTTAGACTCGAAAGCGCCAGGGTCCTCCGGCTGAAACGGGGTCGCATCGGATTTGAAACGGGGAGGCGCCTACTGAGGCGTTTTGCACGGAGGAAATTTCGACCATGAGCGACGGCCACAAAAAGCAGAAAGCTTCGGATCTTTTCATCCAATGTCTGGAGCAGGAGGGGGTCGAATATATCTTCGGCGTTCCTGGCGAAGAAAATCTCGATTTCCTCGATTCTCTGTCCCGGTCGGACCAGATCAGGCTGATCCTGACCCGGCATGAGCAAGGCGCAGGTTTCATGGCCGCCACCTATGGCCGCCACACCGGCAAGACCGGCGTCTGCCTCGCGACCCTTGGGCCGGGTGCCACCAATTTGGTGACGGCCGCAGCCTATGCCCAGCTTGGCGGTATGCCGATGATGATGATCACCGGACAAAAGCCGATCAAGAAGAGCAAGCAGGGCCGCTTCCAGATCCTGGACGTGGTGGCCATGATGGGGCCGATTACCAAATATGCCCATCAGCTTGCCGCTGCCGATAACATCCCCAGCCGTGTGCGTGAGGCGTTCCGTTTGGCAGAAGAGGAAAAGCCCGGCGCGGTTCATCTGGAACTGCCGGAAGATATTGCCGATGAACATTCTGCTTCACGCCCGATCCCGGCGTCGGTCGCCCGCCGCCCTTCGGCAGAGCCCAAGGCCGTGCGTGTCGCCGTCAAGGCCATCGAGGATGCCAAGGCCCCGATCCTGGTGATTGGTGCGGGTGCCAACCGCAAGATGACCGGCCGGATGTTGCGTCAGTTCATTGAAAAGACCGGCATCCCCTTCCTGACCACGCAGATGGGCAAGGGCGTGATTGACGAACGCCACCCGCTGTTCCTGGGCTGTGCGGCCCTGTCCGCCGGCGACTTCGTTCACCGCGCCGTGGAAGATGCCGACATGATCATCAACGTCGGCCACGACGTGATCGAAAAGCCGCCGTTCTTCATGCGCGAAGGCGGGCCAAAGGTGATCCATGTCTCCACTCGTACGGCGGAGGTGGACCCGGTCTATTTCCCGCAGATCGAGGTGATCGGCGATATCGCCAACGGCATCTGGCAGATCAAGCAAGACATCATCCCCAGCGGCAAGTGGAATTTCGACCACATGCTGGAATATCGCAAGGCAGAGCTTGCCCATACAGCAAAGCTGGCAGCTGACACCCGCTTCCCGATCTTCCCGCCGCATCTGGTGAAACAGGTACGCGGTTGCATGCCGCAAGATGGCATCATCTGTCTAGACAATGGCGTGTACAAGATCTGGTTCGCGCGGGGTTACGACGCTTATCTGCCCAACACCGTGCTGCTGGACAACGCGCTGGCCACCATGGGTGCGGGTCTGCCTTCTGCCATGATGAGCGCGATGCTCTATCCGGATCGCAAGGTCATGGCGATCTGCGGCGATGGCGGCTTCATGATGAACAGTCAGGAGATGGAAACGGCCGTGCGGCTGGGCCTGAACCTGACGGTGCTGATCGTCAACGACGGCAGCTACGGCATGATCCGCTGGAAACAGGCCAACATGGGCTTTCAGGATTGGGGCCTGACTTATGGCAACCCTGATTTCGTCAAATATGCCGAAAGTTATGGCGCCCATGGTCACCGCGTGCAAGGCAGTGCGCATCTGACCGAAGTGATGGCCCATTGCCGTGATACGCCGGGCGTCCATCTGATCGATTGCCTGGTCGATTACACCGAGAACGACCAGATCCTGAATATCGACATCAAGAAGCTATCGAAGGAACTCTGAGTCAACTGCGAAAAGGACTGAAGGCAAGTCCGATTCCGGCCGCACTGGCTGCAGGCAATCGCCAAGCCGCGCTCAGTGCGTTCGACGACCAGCCCATCGTGGCATGGCAAGGGAGATCGGGTAGCGGTGCGGCCAGTCTGTGCGTACAGTTGCGATGTGCATGCAGTGGGTCGGCCAATATTTGGATGGGGAGGTCAGCAGTGTCCTATTTTGACTTGGGTCCGTTCAGCCGTCCGATCGCTACAAGTTCGTTCGAGGCGCAGGCCTGGTTCGACCGAGGCCTGGTGTGGATGTACGGCTTTAACCATGAAGAAGCGATCGTCTGTTTCGAGCGGGTGCTGGCGGCCGATCCCAGTTGCGTGATCGCCCGCTGGGGCATCGCCCATGCGCTCGGTCCAAACTACAACAAAGGCTGGGAGTTCTTTTCCCCGGCTGAAAGAGTCTTGGTGCTGTCCCGTGCCCACCAGGCGCTGGCGGACGCGAATGCGCATCGCGCGAGGGCGACGCCGATGGAGCGCGCAATGGTTGACGCGCTGGTCCACCGCTTCCCCACGGACCCGACGATCGAGGACTACGGGCCATGGAACGACGCCTTCGCGGCGGCTATGCGCAAGGTCCATGCGGCGTTTGCCGACGACCTGGACGTGGTCGCGATATTCGCAGAGGCGCTGATGAACCGCACGCCATGGAAGCTGTGGGACTTGAAGCGGCGCACACCCGCAGATGGTGCCTCGACCGCTGAGGCGCAAACGGTGCTGGAGCGAGCCTTCGCCACCGATCCTCACGCGTGGAATCACCCGGGCCTGCTACACATGTACATCCACCTGATGGAGATGTCACCCACGCCCGAAAGAGCACTACCGCACGGCGACCGGCTGGTCGATCTGGTGCCGGACTCTGGCCATCTTGTCCACATGGCGACGCACATCGATGTCCTGTGCGGCGACTACCAGAACGTTGTCTGGCGAAACCAGCGTGCAGTCGAAGTCGACCAAAAGTTCTTCGCACACGCCGGCGGGGAGAACTTCTACACCATCTACCGCATCCACAACCTGCATTTCAATATCTACGGTGCAATGTTCCTCGCACGGCCGACCGCGGCACTTGCAGCGGCCGATGCGCTCCGCGCGGCCCTGCCCGAACCCGTGGTGCGCTTCCTACCGCAATTGTTCGAGGCCTTTGTGGCGATGAAGCTTCACGTGCTGATCCGATTCGGCCGCTGGGTGGACGTGCTGGACGAGGTGTTCCCCACCGACGCCGATCTGTACAGCTACACGACCGCGACCCTTCGCTATGCCCGCACGGTGGCGCTTGCGAACCTCGGACGCATTACCGAGGCAAAGGCCGAGCAGGATGCCTTCTACGGCGCCATGGCTACCGTACAGGAAGATCGCATGGTGTTCAACAACCCCTGTTCGGCAGTGCTCGAGGTCGCGGAGCAGATGATGCTGGGCGAAGTCGCCTACAAGTCGGGGTACACCGATGCTGGGCTGGAGCACCTGCGGCAGTCCGTCCGGCTGGACGACGAACTGCTCTACGACGAGCCCTGGGGTTGGATGCAGCCGACACGCCATGCCCTGGGCGCGCTGCTGATGGATGCGAAGCAGTTCGAGGAAGCCGAATCCACCTATCGCGCCGATCTCGGTCTGGACGACACGCTGCCGCGCCCGTGCCAGCATCCAAGAAACGTCTGGAGCTTGCACGGGCTGGACGAGTGCCTGAAGCGGCGCGGCGAGACACTGGAGCGGCGACACATCCAGCTACTGCTGGACCAGGCCTTGGCGCGGGCCGAAGTGCCGGTCCGGTCATCCTGCTATTGCCGCTCCAAGAAAGAGGGTGTGTGACCGCGGCGTGGCGCGGCCCGCCAGCACCGGCCAGAGATATGTCAGGCGCCGCAAACAGGACCGCGTCGACGCATCACTCCTTGCGGTAGTCGTCGTGGCAGGCCTTGCAGGTGCCACCAACCGGACCCACCGCCGCCTTGATGGAGTCGATATTGCCTGTCTTAGCG
>JBKJRR010000303.1:0-6458 GCA_046594635.1 Burkholderiaceae bacterium | reverse complement strand
CCTCCGAAGACGCACCGGTTGCGGTGTCGGCGCGTTCGTCATGGACCAGCCGCCTGCGCGCCGGTCTGCGCCGTACGGGTACCAGTATCGCCTCGGTATTCACTGGCACCACGATCGACGAGGCGCTGTACGAAGAACTCGAGTCCGCGCTGATTCTGGCCGACTCGGGCGTCAAGGCCACTCAATTTCTGCTCGAGACCTTGCGCCAGCGCGTCAAGCAGACCAAGGCCAAGGACCCGGCAGCGGTCAAGGCCTTGTTGACCGACGTACTGACCGAATTGCTCACACCGCTGGAAAAAGAATTGGTCGTGGGCGAATTCAAACCTACCGTGATCATGATGGTCGGCGTCAATGGCGCCGGCAAGACCACGTCCATCGGCAAACTCACGCGCCATCTGGGCTACCGTGGCGCATCGGTGCTGCTGGCGGCCGCAGACACGTTCCGGGCTGCCGCCAAGGAGCAACTCGCGGTCTGGGCCGATCGCAACACGGTCGAGATCATCAGCCAGCAAGGTGGTGATCCGGCCGCCGTCAGTTACGACGCCGTCACAGCCGGACGCGCACGCGGCAAGGACGTGGTGCTGGTCGACACTGCCGGTCGGCTGCCCACCCAGTTGCACCTGATGGAGGAATTGCGCAAGATCAAGCGTGTCATCTCCAAGGCCGACCCCGCCGCACCCCACGAGGTACTTCTGGTGATCGACGGCAACACCGGCCAGAACGCGCTGGCGCAGGTCAGGGCCTTCGATGAAGTGCTCACACTGACGGGCCTGATCGTCACCAAACTCGATGGAACAGCCAAAGGCGGCGTGCTGGCGGCAATTGCGCGCGAGCGCCCGATCCCGGTGTACTTCATCGGTGTGGGCGAAAAGCTCGAAGAGCTGGAAACCTTCAACGCGCGGGAATTTGCGCAGGCCGTGCTGGGGTAAGCCTTGCCCGGTGGGCAGGCCGGCGTAAGAATCATGGCCTTTGCCCGACTACTATTTGCCCGGTCGACCGCTAGATTCCGGTCGTTCCTGCCACCTTCCAACCGAACCGGAACCGATAGCCCATGACGCTGCCCCGCCTGCCCACCGCTCCCAATCGCCGCCAGACCCTGGCCTTGCTGGCGGGCACTGCCGCGCTGCCCCTGTGGGCCCAGACCGCCGAGCCCTGGCCCGGTGTGCTGGCGCGGGCCCGGGGCCAAACCGTCTATTTCAACGCCTGGGCTGGCAGCGAACGCATCAACGCGTATCTGCGCTGGGCCGGCGAACAGATCCAGCAGCAGTTCGGGGTGCGGCTGGAACATGTCAAGATCACTGAAACTGCGGAGGTGGTCAAACGCGTGCGCGCCGAAAAGGCGGCCGGCAAGCGTGATGGCACGGTCGACCTGGTGTGGATCAACGGAGAGAATTTCCTGACCATGAAACGCGAGGGCCTGCTGTTTGGCCCATTCGCCGAGCAACTGCCGAACTTCCGCTACGTGGACGTGACCGGCAAACCCACCACGCGTATGGACTTTTCCGAGCCTGTCGACGGTCTGGAGGCGCCCTGGGGCATGGCACAGCTGACTTTTTTTGCCGATCGCAAACGGGTGCCGGCGCCACCACGCAACATGGCCGGCATGCTGGAGTTTGCACGTGCCAACCCGGGCCGCGTGACCTATCCGCGCCTGCCCGACTTCCATGGCACGAGTTTCGTCAAGCAGGCGCTGGTCGAACTGAACCCGGACCGCGCGCCCTTGTACCGGGCGGTCACGCCACAAAGCCTGGCCAGCACAACCACGCCGCTATGGGCCTATCTCGACGCCCTGCACCCGCATCTGTGGCGCACGGGACGTCAGTTTCCGCAGAATGCGGCGGCCATCCGTCAGATGATGTCGGACGGCGAACTGATGATCGCCCTGACCTTCAACCCCAACGAGGCGGCCAACGAGATCGCCGCCAAACGCCTGGCCGACAGCATCTACAGCTTTCAGTTCAGTAGCGGCACGATCGGCAACACGCATTTCCTGGCGATCCCGGTAAACGCCCGAGCCAGTGATGGGGCGCAGGTGGTGGCAAACTTTCTGCTGTCGCCACTGGCACAGGCGCGCAAGGCCGACATCGCGTTCTGGGGCGACCCGAGCGTACTGGCGCTGGACAAGCTCACTGCTGGTGACCGCGCCCGGTTCGGCTCCGGATCCATGCCCGGGCAGGTCGAACAGACCATGCCGACTATCCTGGAGCCCCATGGCAGCTGGGTTGATGCGCTGGAAAAGGAATGGCTGCGGCGCTACGGCGGTTGATGCCGTTCCCGTCGGCTGAAAGATCAGGGACGCGCCGGCGCGCGGCGCTCACACAGGGCCGAGAACAGCATTTCGCCGTTGGGCGCACTGCGCCGGATATCGAGCGCCTTGCGGTTGATGCGCCACTTGCTGTTGGCACCAAAGCGTACTTCCTCATCGGTGACCGAACCCGAACTCAGCCACTGGCGGTTCACCGCCACCGCATTGGCGGACGCGCTGTAGCGAACCTCGACGCCGCGCCTTATGTCGGTGCTGCCATCGGGCTGCAGGTCGCAATACATCGTCTGCATGTCGGGCGGGCCACCATGTTCGTAGATGGCGCGCGCCACCTGCGACGCACGCCCTGGCTGGCGCGTGCTTTCGCAAGCGAACTCCGCGCTGGCCCAGGTCCCGTCGAGCAAGGCCACATCGGCGTATTCCAGCGTCTTCAGGTCGTCCGGCAATACCCCATCGGCCTTGCGCACGGCAAAACGCATCGGCTTGCGGCAATCGACGACAAAGCGGATCTGGGCGCGCAAGGGCAGGGGCTGATCGGCGTTGATCTGCAGCAAGGTTCCGGCGACATGATCACGGCCCAGAATCTGCAGCGACAGGTTGTCAATGCCGAACAGCACATCGTCGATGCGCTGGAGCAACTGGTAACCCCGGTTGCTCGACCATTGCGCATGACCCGGGCCCGAGGCCAGCGCCATCACCAATGCCAACAGGCACTTCTGTCCGACAGGCCGCAAGGCCTTGTTGCACCACCACATTACCAATCCCGTTTCCTGCAGGGCGCGCCTGCGTGAGGCACGCCGCTCAAGAGCCACGCACCCGTTGTTATAGTTTCGCCACTGCCCACCACGGGCCCACCCTCGCGCCAACGGCAATCCATATGACCAACCTGCTACCCCACATCGAACTGAACTCCGGACCCAACCCCGACGCCGCCGTCATCTGGTTGCATGGCCTGGGTGCGGACGGCAACGATTTCGCTGCGATTGTGCCCGAGCTCGACCTGACGGGATGCCGTTCGATCCGGTTCGTGTTTCCGCACGCACCCAGCATGCCGGTGACCGTCAACGGCGGCTATGTGATGCCTGCCTGGTACGACATCATGGGTGCCGACCTGCAAAAACGCGAAGATGCTGCCGGTATCCGGCGCTCGGCGCAGGCTATCGAGGCGCTGATTGCCAACGAGGTGGCGCGTGGCGTCAACCCGCGCCGCGTCGTGTTGGCCGGGTTCTCCCAGGGCTGTGCCATTGCCTTGTATACCGGCTTGCGCCACGGTGCCCCGCTGGCCGGTATCGTCGCCTTGTCCGGTTATCTGCCACTGGCGGGCGATCTGGCAGCCGAGGCAAATCCGGCCAATCGCCAGGTACCTGTGTTCATGGCCCATGGCAGTGCGGACCCGGTGGTGCCGGTCGCGCGCGGCGAAGCCTCGCGCGATGTCTTGCAGGCCATGGGGTACGCAGTGCAGTGGCACAGCTACCCGATGCAACACAGCGTGCATCCGCGCGAGCTCCAGGACATCGGCGCATTTCTGCAGTCGGTACTGGGCCGCGACGACGGCTGAGTTGCACGCCCTCGCCATGCGCCGGGCGCAAAACCAACCGACACGCCAATGGTCGGTATGACCATGGCGCATGGCATCGCCACACCCCGTCACGCCAAGTGGGTGACAGCGTCACGCACCGACAGGGTCTGGGCACTTGTGCTGGCGGCCCTGCTGGGCGTGCCGGTGCTGTACGCCACCGGCTCAGCCGTCCGGGCCGGTCTGGACCTCACCGCCTGGCAAGGCATGCTGGCCGCGCCACAAACCATGCGCGCCCTGGGGCTGAGCCTGTGGACCGGCATCGTATCGAGCCTGCTTGCCGTGGCTCTGAGCGCCTGGATCATGTCGCGCAGTTTTCCGTCACGTTGGCCCGTGCTGGTGCGCCTGCTCGGGCCGATGCTGGCCGTACCCCATGCGGCGTTCGGCATCGGACTGGTATTTCTGATCAGCCCCAGCGGCTGGATGCTGCGGGCCGTCTCACCGTGGGCCAGCGGTTTCAATGAGCCCCCACCCTGGGCTACGACACAGGACCCCTGGGGACTGGGGCTGATCCTCGTGCTGGTGGCCAAGGAGGTGCCATTTCTTTTATGGGCCGCGGCCGCGCACCTGCAACGCGCCGACGTGGCCTTGCGGCTGACGCGGGAACGCGCCATGGCGCGCACCATGGGCTACGCAAGCGACAAGGCCTGGTGGCGCGTGGTCTGGCCCCAGCTCTGGCCGCGCCTGACCTGGCCGATGCTCGCGGTGCTGGCCTATTCAATGACCGTGGTCGACGTTGCGCTCGTGGCCGGACCGGCAGCACCACCGACACTGGCCGTACAGGCCTGGTCCTGGCTGCGCGACGCCGACCCTGCGACCAACCGCCAGGGCGCTGCGGCTGCCTGGTTGCTGGCGCTGGCCTTGAGCGCGGTAGCGTTGCTGTTGTGGAGCCTGCCGCGCTGGCGCGGATGGCGCACACGTCGCACCTCGGGTGTGCGCGGTGCGATGGCGTCAACCAAGGCAAGCAACGCCGCGATGTGGACATTGCGCGGATTGCTGGCCCTGTATCTGGTCGTGATGCTGGCGCTGGCGCTGGGCAGCGTCTCCGGCGTATGGCCGTTTCCGCGTCTGCTGCCGCAGACCGTCACATGGGCCGCCTGGTGGTCGGTGTGGGGCAGCGCGAGCACGGTGAGCACCACGCTGGGGCTGGCGCTGGCCAGCGCCCTCACGGCACTGCTGTGGTCGGTGGCGTGGCTGGAGACCGCTCCACCACGGTGGGACCCCTGGTTGCGCCGCGTGGTTTTCCTGCCGCTGATCTTGCCCTCCGTACTGTGGATCGTGGGCATTCATGCCGTCGCACTGCACTGGAACGTTGACGTCCGCTGGAGCGGGCTGTGGCTGGCCCACAGTCTGGCCTGCGTCCCATACGTGCTGATCACCCTGGGCCCGGCCTATGGCGGCTTCGATCCCCGATTCCGCCAGGTCAGCGCGTCTCTGGGCCATGGCCGCACGATTTTTCTGCTGCGCGTGAAATGGCCCTTGCTGCGCGCGGCCTTGTGGTCGTCGCTGGCGGTCGGATTTGCCGTCAGCGTTGCGCAATACCTGCCCACGCTGTTCATTGGCGGCGGGCGCTACGCCACGGTCACGACCGAGGCCGTCACGCTGGCGGCAGGCGCGCAGCGCTCGCTGACATCGGCCTACGCATGGCTGCAGTGGTGTCTGCCGGTACTCGCATTCGGCCTGGCCGCCTGGGCCGGAAAGCCGCGCCGATTCCGGAGTTGAGGCCGCGACCGATTACGCCGAAAAGCCGCGCACCAGTTCGCGCGTGAGCTCGGCCGCCGCGATGGCTTTGCATGCGCTCGCGTTCTGGCCCGACCACAAAGGGGTGAACGAATCCAGACCCTGGCGCTCGGCCGCCTGTCGCAGTGGCGCCAATGCGCCGCTGGCCAGCGGGAAAGCCGGAGCCACCGCCTGTTCGGCTCCGAGTTCGCGCATCAGGCGATTGACAATGCCGCGCGCAGGTCGGCCCGAGAACAGGCGCGTGAGCGCCGTATGGCGCGCCGCATCACTTTGCAAGGCGGCGCGGTGCAGGGCACTGGTGTGGGCCTGCGGGCACAGCAGATAGGCGGTGCCGGCCTGTACACCGCTGGCGCCCAGCGCCATGGCGGCTGCCACCGATCCTGCATCGGCAATGCCACCGGCCGCAAGCACCGGAATGCGGGTCCTGCGCACAATCTGAGGCACCAGGGCCAGGGTTCCGATCTGGGTTGTCGTGTCGTCGGTAAGGAACATGCCGCGGTGGCCGCCCGCCTCCAGGCCCTGGGCGATGATGGCGTCCACGCCCCGCTGCTCCAGCCACAGGGCCTCGTCAAGCGTCGTCGCGCTGGACAAAATGCGGCTGCCCCAGCTGCGCACCCGCGCGAGTAGTCTGTCGTTGGGCAGTCCGAAATGGAAGCTGATCACCGCCGGACGGAAAGGTGCGAGCAGGTCGGCCAGGGCATCGGTAAACGGCTCACGTGCGGCAGCCGGTGCCGATGCAGCGGCATCCAGACCCAGTTCGCGGTAATACGGTGCCAGCAGTGAACGCCAGGCCGCCTCAGCCTGAGGGTCGGGCACTGGCGGCGTATGGCAGAAAAAATTCAGATTGACGGTGGCGGATTGCGCCTGAATCCGCATCAA
>JBKJRR010000226.1:0-28667 GCA_046594635.1 Burkholderiaceae bacterium | reverse complement strand
CAAGCCGATGGACAAGACCAAGAGCCGGCTCAATGCCATCGTCAAGATGGCCAAGCGCAAGGATGTGAACGCCTTCATCAACGCCTGCGACGCCGGGCGCGAGGGCGAGCTGATCTTTCGGCTGATCCAGCAGTACAGCAAAGTGCGACATCCGGTCAAGCGCCTATGGCTGCAGTCGATGACGCCGCAGGCGATCCGCGACGGATTCGCCAATCTGCGCAGTGACGCGCAAATGCTGCCGCTGGCCGACGCGGCACGTTGCCGCTCCGAAGCCGACTGGCTGGTGGGCATCAACGGCACCCGCGCCATGACCGCGTTCAACTCGCGTGACGGCGGCTTCTTCCTGACCACGGTGGGCCGGGTGCAAACGCCCACGCTATCGGTGGTGGTCGAACGCGAGGAGAAGATCCGCAAGTTCATCAGCCGCGACTACTGGGAGATCCACGCCAGCTTCAAGGCCCAGGCCGGCAGCTACGATGCCAAATGGTTCGACCCGAACTGGAAGAAGGCCGCGGCCAACCTGGCCGCCGGTAACCTGGAAGAGTCCGACCCCGAGCTCCGGGCCGACCGAAAATGGTCGCTGGCCGAGGCGAAGGCCATTGCCGATGCGGTGCGCGGCAAACCCGCAACGGTGACGGAAGAGAGCAAGCCCACGACCCAGGCCAGCCCTCTGCTGTTCGATCTGACTTCGCTGCAGCGCGAGGCCAACGGCAAGTTCGGCTACAGCGCGAAGACCACCTTGTCGATTGCGCAAAGCCTGTACGAGCGACACAAGGCCTTGACCTACCCGCGTACCGATTCCCGCGCACTGCCCGAAGACTACGTGCCGGTGGTGCGTGATACCTTCGAAATGCTGGCGAAAAGTGCGATGAAACACCTGGCGCCGCATGCCGCCACCGCGCTCAAGGGCAATTACATCAAGCCGAGCAAACGCATCTTCGACAACGCCAAGGTCAGTGACCACTTTGCCATCATCCCGACGCTGCAGGCACCCCATGGCCTGAGCGAAGCCGAGCAGAAGGTCTACGACCTGGTGGTGCGCCGCTTCATGGCGGTGTTCTTCCCCAGTGCCGAATACCAGGTCACGACACGCATCTCGCTGGTGGACGTGCACAGCTTCAAGACCGAAGGCAAGGTGCTGGTCAAGCCGGGCTGGCTGGCGATCTACGGCAAGGAGGCGCAGGACGAAACCCGTGATGGCGACGACAAGAGTGGCGCCAACCTGGTGGCGGTGCAGCCGGGCGAGAAAGTGCTGACCGAGACTGTCAACGCCAAGGGCCTGCAGACCCGGCCACCGGCCAGATACTCCGAGGCCACGCTGCTCGGTGCCATGGAAGGTGCAGGCAAGACCATCGAGGACGACGAACTGCGCGCAGCCATGCACGAGAAGGGCCTGGGTACACCCGCCACACGCTCAAGCATCATCGAGGGACTGATCGTCGAGAAATACATGCTGCGCGAAGGCCGCGAACTGATTCCAACGGCAAAGGCATTCCAGCTCATGACGCTGTTGCGCGGTCTGGGCGTGGAAGAGCTCTCCAAGGCCGAACTCACCGGCGAGTGGGAATACAAACTCGCCCAGATGGAGCACGGCAAACTCAGCCGCGCGAGTTTCATGTCCGAGATCGCCGCCATGACCGAACGCATGGTCAAGAAGGCCAAGGAATACGACCGCGACACGATTCCGGGCGACTACGCCACTTTGGCTGCGCCCTGCCCGAACTGCGGCGGCGTGATCAAGGAAAACTACCGCCGCTACAGCTGCACCGGCAAACCCGGTGTATCGGAGCCTTGTGGCTTTTCGTTCGGCAAGACACCAGCCGGGCGCACCTTCGAGGTGGCCGAAGTCGAGCAGTTCCTGCGGAACAGGAAGATCGGCCCGCTGGAGGGTTTCCGCTCCAAGGCGGGCTGGCCGTTCACCGCCGAAATGGTGATCAAGTTCGACGAGGAAGGCAAGAACTACAAACTCGAATTCGACTTCGGCGACGACAAGAAGGGCGAGGACAGTGGCGAATTGGTCGACTTCTCCGGCCAGGAATCGCTTGGCGCCTGCCCCAAGTGTGGCGCTGCGGTGTACGAACACGGCAAGAGCTATGTCTGCGAAAAGTCAGTGCCTACACACGCGCAAGCCACACCGAGTTGCGACTTCAAGAGCGGCCAGATCATTCTTCAGCAGCCGGTGACGCGCGAACAGATGGGCAAGTTGCTGGGCAGTGGCAAGACCGATTTGCTCGACAAGTTTGTCTCGATGCGCACGCGCCGTCCATTCAAGGCCATGCTGACCTGGGACAGTGAAGCCGGCAAGGTCGGCTTTGAATTCGCGCCCTCCAAGTTCCCGCCGCGCAAGACAGCGACCGGCGCGACTGCCAAGGTGGTACGGGCCCCGGCCGGCAAGGCGGCTGCGAAAAAGGCTCCGGCGGCCAAGAAAGCGCCAGCAAAGAAGGCTGCGGCAGTGAAAAAGGCGCCCGCCAAAAAGACATCGTCCGCCGTCAAGTCGCCCAAAATCGGCACCTTGCAACCGAGTCCGGCACTGGCCGCCGTCATCGGCGAGGGCCTGGTCGCGCGCACCGAGGTGGTCAAGAAGTTGTGGGACTACATCAAGGCCAACGGCCTGCAGGATGCGGCCAACAAACGCGCCATCAACGCCGACGCCAAGCTGATGCCGGTGTTCGGCAAGCCGCAGATCACGATGTTCGAGATGGCCGGACTGATCGGCAAGCACCTGTCCTGACCGCCAACGCGGGGTCGCCCGAAGCTGGGGTCGGGCGCCCCCGCATCATCTATTTGTGGTCGCGATCTGACCACGTCAGCCAGCGCGGCAGGTACCAGTTGTACACGCCCAGCAGCGTCATCGTGGCCGGCACCAGGAACGAGCGCACGACGGTCGCGTCCAGCAGCACCGCCGCGCCCAGGCCAAATCCCACCTGCTGGAACATCACCAGTTCACCGCTGGCAAAGCCAGCAAAGATCGCCACCATGATCAGCGCGGCACCGGTGATGACACCTGAGGTCGAGGACACGCCGACACGAATCGCCTGCGTGTTGTCGCCGGTGGCCAAGAAATGCTCGCGGATGCGGCTGAGCAGAAACACGTGGTAATCCATCGACAGGCCGTACAGGATGGTAAACAGGAACAGCGGTATCCAGGCCTCGATCAGCGCCACTTGCTGAAAACCGAACAACGACGCTCCGACGCCGCGCTGGAACACCAGTACGATCAGGCCGTAGGCCGCGCCCACAGACAGCAAATTGAGCACGATCGCCTTGAGTGGCACCACCAGCGATCGGAACGCCACGGCCAGCAAGACAAAACTCAGCGCCAGCACGATGCCGAACACGCGCGGGGTGTAGACGTCGGTCAAGTGGAAGAAATCGATGTAGCCGGCCGCATTGCCGCCTACAACGGCCTGGGCCGGCACACCGTCAAATGCAAATCGGATATGCCGCTCGCGCAGCCGGCGCACACCCGATTGGGCACCCTGGCTTTCCGCATCACCGGCCATCGGGATCGTCATGACCGCAAGGTCACCGGCCGGATTTATCTGCAGTGCGGTCTGATCGGCCAGAAAGGCCGTGTCCTTGCCAAGCTCCGTGCGCAGCCGCGTTATCGCCTGCAGCACCGGCGTGGTGGTGACCGCACCGTCCACCACCACCACGGCCTCCGAAATGGTGCCGGTACGAAATTCGCGCTCCAGCAGTTCGAAGCCCTGGCGCGAGGGCGACTGTGCCGGCAGCGTGTCAATGCCCGAGAAGCCGGTTTTCATGTCCAGGGCTGGCACCGACAGGCCCAGCAACAGCCCGGTTGACAGCAACAGGCAGGTCATCGGGTGGCGAATGGAAAGACCGGTCAGCCAGTCCCACCAGCGGCCGGCAAAGGCGCGCCGCGGCAGCGGTAAACGCAAGGCATCGAGACGATCCCCCAACAAGGTCACCAGCGCCGGCAGCAAGGTGAACGACGCCAACAGGCACAGCAGCACGACCAGGATCGCACCGGCCGCCAGGCTGCGGTAGACATTGGTCGGAATGATCAGCAGGCCGAGCAAGGCCAGCACTACGGTGGCGCCGCTGTAGGCGATGGCATGTCCGGCAGAGCGCCCGGCTGCCGTCAGCGCACCCTCACGCGTCTGCGTTCCCACCCGCTCTTGGCGGTAACGCGACAACACGAACAGCGAATAGTCGATACCGACCGCCAGCCCCATCATCACGATCATGTTGGTGACCAGGAAGTAGGCCTGCAGCAGCGGGCCGGCGAGCACCATGATCGCCAGCGTCACGACGATGGCCGAGAGGGCGACGAGCACCGGCACGAGTGCGGCCACGGCGGTCGCGAACACCACCAGCAACACCAGCATGGCCACCGGCAGGCCGAATCGCAGTTCGGACTTGAGATCCTGCTGCGCCAGCGTCTTGAATTCGGTGCCCACACTGGCGCGCCCGACCAGATACCAGACGAGATCGGATGCGCCATTGCCTTGCACCAGCGCCTGTTGTACAGCGGCAATCGTGCGCTCCGGGTCGCGCAACTGCATCGGCACGATGGCACTGTGCCGATCCTTGGATACCAGCATGTCGTTGCCGGTCGTGAAATAACTCAAGATCCAGTTGATCCCATCGCCATCGAGCGCCGACAGCCGCTGTTCGAGCGCCTGTACCTGGTCACGGAAGGCGGGATCGTCCACGCGCAGGCTGGCCGAATGCAGGATCAGCACCTCGTTGGGACGGTCCGAATCTGTACGTTCTGCAAATCGCTCGCGCATCAACGCTTCGGCGCGGCTCGAACCCGAGTTGTCGTAGCGGTGCACCTGGGTCGAAAACGCGTGAGTACCCCCTGACAGGATGACCACCAGGCTGATCAGCATGGCGGCAATCCAGGCCGTCAACACGGTCCTGGGATGGGATTGTGCAAGCCCCATCAGTCCGCTGCGCGCACCTGGATTCATTGCCAGGCTGCGCAATACATCGGCAAACGCGACGTTAGAAGCTGTTGTGCATACATGGCCGGCAGTATCGTGCACCGACCGCGCCCAGAACGGCCGAGGATCGACCGGGCTGTTCACAGCACCGGCATTTTGGCCGCGACGCCGACCTGTAAGAACCGAAAACCGTTGGCGACCAACAACTGGAAGTCTGCGTGTACGGCACCCGAATTCAGGCTTTGCCATTCATCTGGTTTACCCTTGCCACTTCCTGACCCGAAAATCATCCATGCCCGTCGCTCCTCGCACCCTGCTTCTTTTCAACTATGACTGGGATGCGATCGGCCACGCCGAAGCGGCCCGCGCACAGGGCCTGCAACTCGACAGCGACGGATTCGACCTGTTCAGCTTCCCCAGCAACGCGCGCCTGGTCTGGTACGACATCGCGCGCCAGGTGGACTCGTTGGCGTGCCAGGCCCGAAAACTCGGATGGCAGGCGGTCGCGTCGCACCACGAGCAGTTCGGCGCGCTGGCCGCGGCGTTACTGGCCGAACGCATGGGCTGGCCTGGCACACCCGCCAAGGCGATCCTGGCATGCCAGCACAAGTTCTACGCCCGCCAGGTGTTGCAACAGGTGGCGCCCGAGGCCAATACCGCGTTCCAGCTGCTTGACGCCGAATACGGCGCGCCGATTCCGGCGGGCCTGCCGTATCCGGTCTTTGTCAAACCCGTGAAGGCCGCGTTTTCGGTGCTGGCGCGCCAGGTGAAGACGCAGCAGGAACTGCACGCGCACACCCGGTTTGGCCGCTGGGAGTTGTGGGTTATCCGCCGGCTGGTCGAACCCTTTGACCGGCTGGTGAAGGCGCGCCTGGGAGCCGGGGTGCCGACAGCCCACCGCATGTTGCTCGAGACGCCGGTGCATGCCCCGCAATACAACCTCGATGGTTATGTGTTCGGCGGCAAAGTCAACGCTATCGGTGTAGTCGACGCCATCATGTATCCCCACACCCAGGCGTTCATGCGCCACCAGTTGCCGACCCGTTTGAGCCCGTCGGTGCAGGCACGTGCACTGGACGTGGCGCGCCGCTTCCTGGGGGCGGTCGGCTTCACGCACGGCCTGTTCAACATGGAGTTCTTCTACGACGCGACGACGGACCGGCTCACCGTCATCGAATTCAACCCGCGCATGGCCTCGCAATACTCCGATCTTTACCAGCGGGTGCAGGGTATCGACCTGCATGCTATTTCGCTCGCGTTGGCCCACGACCGCGATCCGGCAAGCCTGCGCGTCACCGAGCCAACGGCGGGGGCGGCGGCCAGTTTTGTCTATCGCGCGTTGCGGCCTGACGACACTGTCGCAATGCCCAGCGCGCAGCAACAGCGGGCGCTGGCGCAGGCGTATCCTGGCTCCATGTTGTTTCTGTACCCCAAGTCGGCAGGCTCGGTCGCACGCGACTTCAAATGGCTGGGCAGCTACCGGTACGCCATCGTCCACCTGGGCGGCAAGGACGAGGCCGACCTGCGCCGTCGCTGCGAGGTCGCCAGTGTCCTACTCGGCTGGCTGGCACCCTATACCGATCTTCCGGCCGATGTTGCCGCCGATATGCCGGTGCAGTTGCCGAACGACGGTGTCGTCACAAAGCCTGCGCGCCGGCCTGTGGCACTTCCGAACCCGTCCGGGCGATGATGCAGCGCCGGACCCTGCTATTGGGAATGGCTGCCACGCTGGCCGGATGCGCAATCAGTCCGGACCGCAACCACGACGGTTCTGACGCACCCTGGGCCGCGCCGCTGCCCCGGTCGGTGCGTACGGCCTGGGTGCTGAGTTCGGGCGGCCCGCGCGGATTCACCCATGTCGGGGTGCTCAAGGCGCTGGACGAACTGGGCCTGACGCCCGACCTGATCGTGGGTGCCTCGGTGGGCGCGATGGTCGGCAGCCTGCGTGCATCCGGCGTGTCTGCGACCGAGGTGGAGCGCATCGCGCTGGAGGTCCAACCCATGGGCCTGGCGCGCCTGAGCTTTGGCCAGACGGAAAACCTCAATGGCGCGCCAATTGCCGAACTGGTGCGCCGCCATGCGCGGGTGCCGCGGCTTGAGCAGATGCCGCTGGTCATGGCCTGCGTGGCGACACGGCGCTCCGACGGCAACGCGATCGCCTTCACCGCGGGTGACGCGGGCCTGGCGGTACAGGCCTCGGCCGCAATCGAGGGCCGTTTCACACCCGTGCGCATCCACGGTGAACAATATGTTGATCCGGACTGGAGCGCGCCGCTGCCGGTACGTATCGCACGGACACTGGGCGCGCAGCGCGTGCTGGCGGTGGACGCTACCGTGCACATGGAAAGCGCACCGGCCGCGGCCGAGCGTTTCCGCGCCATGGACCTGCGCAAGAAGGCGCTGGTCGACCTTGACGCCGTCCATGCCGACATGGTTCTCAAGCCCGATTTCGGCTACTGGGTCAATCTGTCGACCGAATTTCGACAGCGCGCGATCGAGGCTGGATACCGGGCCACGCTGGCCCAAGCCCCGGCGCTGCGCCGCCTGCACGCGCTTTGACGACAGCGGTTTGCGCCGCAATCGGTTGCCTGTCAGCGCCTGGACGCGGCTCACTCAACGCTGTGCGGGGACCACCTGCGGCGCACCGGGCATCACCGCCAAGCTGCCTGCGGCGCGCTTCGCTTCCCACTGGGCCTGCAGCGCTGCGTCCGACTGGTAATGCGGCACACGTGAAAAGACCGTGCGTGTGAGTCGCTGAATCGGCACGTTGGATCCCGCCACTTCTGCGTCCCAGTAAGCGTGTGCGCGCTTCAGGTTGAGTTCGGTATCCATCTCGAAATGGTCTCGCGCCGACTGGCCACCAAACACATACAGACGCCCGCGGTAGATGCGCCAGGTGTCGGGTCCGCCACCGCCACCACCGGGGACGGCATAGTTGATTCCGTTGCTGCAAAAGCCACCAAACTGCGGCATGTAACGCGCCGGCTCGCGCTGGAACTCAGCCATGTTGGCCGCACTCGCAAAACGCCACTGGACGCCTGCATGTTCAAGCTGCAAGGCCGGTTCGCCCTTGATCGCCGCGCCCTGCGTGAAATAGGCCACTGTGTCATGGCCCTCGAGCATCAGTCGCTCCGCACCGGGCGCACTCACTGTGCGAAACGGCCCGGCTTGCTGCGCCCAAACCGGGGCGCTTGACGCAACACCGGCCAGAAGAACCCCAAATTGCCGCCGATCAATTCTCATGTCTGGCTCCCGTTGTAAATGCCGCTGGCGACATAGCCCATGCCCCACTGCGTGCTGCGCCAGCTGAACCGGTCACAATGGGCCGCAACCAGGCTCCAAGGCTGCCACAGATCGGCAGGCTTGGCGTTGTAGGGGCGATTCTTCATCCAGGCCAGCAGATTGAGCGGCCCGGTCCACCACGGAAAGAACTTGATACCGGCCATGGCCACGCGCGCACCGGGCTTGATCTGGCGCAGGATATTGGCCACCGCCTCGGGTGTGCGACAGATGTCGTGTGTGTAGTTGAACAGCACCGCGTCGGCCAGCGAGGGCAGGCGCACCGTTTCAGCCGGCTCGTTGGCATGCCAGACATTGGTCCAACCCATCTGCAGCACACGTACCCGTGCGACATCGAACATCTCCGGACTTTGCTCGAAGGCCAGCACCTGGCCGCCCGGGCCGACTGCCTCGCGCAGCAGGCCGTAACTCAGACCGGTGCCAGAACCAATATCGAGCACTGTCTGCCCTGTTTGCAACTGCAGCAGCGCAATCGTGCGCCTGCGCAGCGGCATCGTGAACTCGGCCGAGCGGTCGTAACCTTCGGCTTTGTCGCGGTACAACGCAATGGAGACTTCGTTGGGTGTCATGCTGCGGCCACCGACATTCTGGAGGCCGTGTGCAGGCCGATGACACCGATCACGATCAGGCCGATGCTCACCAGCTTGACGGCCGTGGCCGGCTCCTTGAAATAGTAGATGCCGATCAGGGCCGTGAGCACCGTGCCCACACCCGACCAGACCGCGTACACCACGCTCAGCCCCAGCACCCGCGTGACCACCGTATTGAGTGCAAACGACATCGCATAGAACACGAAGATCAGCACCGATGGCGTGAGCCGCGTGAAGCCTTCGGACAGGCGCATGCAGGTGGTGCCGGCCACTTCGAACAGGATCGCGCCGGAGAGCACGAACCAGGCTTGGGCATGGGTGAGATTCAACAACATGGGCCGGGATTATCCGTTCCTTGAACCGGCGACGTCGGCGGGCGGGCCAGCAGACCTTGTTGCCACAGTCAAAGCCACAGATTCAACGGATGAACGGGTCCAGATACTCCGCGCCCAGACCGTTCTCGGTGTAATGCGCGCGGCACATGGCGATCTTGCTGAACACGTCTTCATAACCGGTCTGCCGGCCCTCGGCATCGACGTACACCATGGCGCCGTGGATGTTGAACAGGGTGATCATCTCGGTCGCACCCACCTGCTCGTCGACCACCAGCGTGTGGATTTCGCCCGGTGGCTCGTAGACGAAGGACCCCTGGGATGCAATCCAGTCGTGCTCGAGATACCGCCAGGCACCCTTGATCACATAACCGGTGACCCAGGACGGATGGATATGGCGCGACAACACGCCGGACTTGCGCACGCGCAGCAGGTTGCACCAGCTTCCGGTGACGGTGTTGAGCAGCAGGGGGCGGAACCACACGTCGGGCGCCTGGGGAACCCAGACGCGCTCATCATCAGGAATGGCCTGGACGGCAATCTCGGGCTGGATGCCGGGGAGTTGAACAATCATGGTGGGTACTTTCAGTTTCAGGTGATCAGGTAGCCACCATCGACCGGCAACACCGTGCCGGTGACAAAGCCAGCCCACGGCGAGGCCAGGAACAGCGCTGCGCCGGCGATATCGTCGGGCGTGCCCCAGCGACCCATCGGGGTTCGCGCCAGGATCGGTGCACTGCGGGCTTCATCCTGCTGCAATGCGGCGGTCAGGGGGGTCGCGATCCAGCCGGGCGCCAGCGCGTTGACGCGGATGCCATCCGTCGCATAGGCAATGGCCAGCGACTTGGTGAGCTGGGCCACGCCGCCTTTGCTGGCCGAATAGGCAGGCACCAGACCGCCACCAAAAAAGCTCAGCATCGAGGCCGTGTTGATGATGTTGCCCTTGGACGCGGCCAGCAGCCTGCGCGCTGCGGCGCAGGTGCGCATGCTGCCGTTGAGGTTGATGTCGATCACTTCGGCGAACACCGCCGGCCCCATTTCCTCGCCGCGCCGGATCACGCCGGCGCAGTTGACCAGCACGTCGAGTCGCGTCAGTGCGCTGAAACACTCCAGAACCGCTGCGTCGCTGCGCACCTCGAGCGGCACCACTTCAATACCGGCCAAAGCCGGATCTACCTGCGCAATTTTCACGCCTTCGGCCGTAGCACCGGTCACCGTCACCTCGGCACCCAGGCGGTGGAATGCCGCACCGATGCCGGCGCCAATACCGCTGGAACCACCCACCACCACCACACGTTTGCCCCGGAAAAAATCCATGCCGTCTGCCATTCGTCTCTCCTCAATCCAATCTCAGGGAAGACCAGCCACGCTCTGCGGCAATCGCCGTCAGGCGCGCATCGGCATGCACCACTACCGGATGGTTCACCGCCTCCAGCAAGGGCAGATCGTTGATCGAGTCACTGTAACCCGTGCTGTCAAAACGCTGCAGCTGTTCGCCACGCGCCTGCAGCCAAGCATGCAAACGTACCACCTTGCCGCCTCGCATGTTCAGCACGCCGGTGGTGGCGCCGCTGAAAACGCCGTCGATCAGCTGCGGCTCGGTCGCGATCACATGGTCGATGCCCAGATGTCGAGCGGTCAGTTCCGTCAGAAATCGATTGGTCGCTGTGGTCAATACCACCAGATCACCTGCACGCTGGTGTGTTGATACCAGATCGAGTGCGGCCTGCGGCACGCGCGGCACGATCACGTCATGCAGGAAGTGCTCGCGCAAACTCTGCCACTGCGCGGGGGTGCGGCCCTGCAAGGTCGATACATAGAAGTTGGCGAAGCTGGCCGGTTCAATCTCACCAGTCTTGTAGCGCGCTTCGATGTCGGCATTGCGCGGCGCAAACACCGCGCGCTCGAGCACGCCTTGATCCATCAGGAAGTCGCACCACAACACATCACTGTCACCCAACAGCAGCGTGTGGTCCAGATCGAACAAGGCCAGACGGGGAGCGGGCTGGTCGGTCATCACACGACCTCGCGTTTGCACACGGCGGATTTCGCATTCGAAAGGTCGTTCATGCCTTGCGCAAGTGCCAGGCCTTGGGCCGGGTGAAAGTCTGTATGCCGTAGCTCGACAAGGTCACGCCGACGCCCGAGTCGCCCACACCGCTCCAGGGCAGGCGCGGGCTGACCCTATCGCAGCAGTTCCAGTAGACGCTGCCGGCGTTGATACGCGACAACAGGGCAGTCGCGCGCGCCTCATCGGGCGTGAATACCCCGGCCGTCAATCCGTAACGTGTGTCGTTCATCAGCGCAATCGCTTCATCGTCGCCGCTGACTTTCTGGATGCCGATCAACGGGCCGAAACTCTCCTCGCGCATCAAGACCATGTCGTGGTTGACCTGGGTGAACACAGTCGGTGCATACCAGTTGCCGGGGCCGGGCAAGCGTGCGCCGCCGCACAACATCTCGGCTCCGCGGGCCTTGGCATCCGCCACCTGGGCATCGAACACATCGAGTTGCGGCGTACGGGTGATGGCGCCGATATAGGTGTCATCCTTGGCGGGATCGCCGACCTTGAAACCACGCACGGTCGCCATGAAGGCTTCGACAAACGCGTCATGGATCTTTTCGTGCACATAGATGCGTTCGACCGAGCAACAGCTCTGCCCGGTGTTGTACATCGCGCCATCGGCCAATGACACAGCAGCCGCTTTTGGATCGGCGTCTTCGCAGACGTAGGTCGGATCCTTGCCGCCCAGTTCGAGCTGCAGCTTGACCAGGCGGGGGCCGAGTGCCTGCGCGATACGCGCGCCGGTGGCATGGGAGCCGGTGAAGAACAAGCCGTCAATCCGCTGCTCCAGCAAGGCCGCACCCACGTCGCCGGTACCAACCAGTGCGACGAACACATCCTTGGGAACGCCGGCTTCATGCAACAACCGGGCCATTTCCAGCCCGCTCATCGTCGCGTATTCGGACGGCTTGTACAGCACCACATTGCCGGTCAGCAGGGCCGGCACGAATACATTGCCGCCGACAAACCAAGGGTAGTTCCAGGCCGAGATATTGGCGACCACGCCCAGCGCAATATGCTCGATCTGCTCGTGCGTACCGCCATCGTCGAACACATGCTCGGTTACCGTCGATGCCTGCACCTGTTTCACGAAAAAGTCGATGCGCCCGAGAAAACCATTGAGCTCGTTGCGCGACATCGTGATCGGCTTGCCGGTCTCAGCCGTCATGACGGCAGCCAGTGTTTCCAATTGCGCCACGATGGCAGCGCGAAAACCGACGATGCAGGCGATACGCTCGGACAGCGCACGCGCGGCCCAGGCAGGTTGCGCGGCACGAGCGGCGCCAGCTTTTGCGGCCACGCTGGCGGCGTCGTCAGCCGGCAGTTGCGTGATGCGCTCGCCGGTGGCGGGATTGGTGATGGTCAACATGTTCATGGTTGGCGGTGGGTTCGGGTCGCGAGGGCGGCGTTCAGAAAGTCTGCCAGGATGGGTGCGTCGTTCAGCGTGCCGTGCTCCGCCTTGTGGAATTCCGGGTGCCACTGCACCGCGCTGACCCAGGGTCCGGCGGTGTAACGGATCGCCTCGACCACGCCGTCGACGGGACTGCGCGCCTCGACCACGAAGTCCTTGGCCAGGTCCTTGACGCTCTGGTGGTGCACGCTGTTGATGGTGTGGCGGTCTTCGCCGGGTAACAGTTCAGCCAGACGCGTGCCGGGCACCAGTTCGAGTTCGTGGAAGTTCAGGTCGTAGGCCACCGCGTCGCGGTGGACCAGCGCCTGCGGACGCTGGGTGTTGACGTCCTGGTACAAAGTGCCGCCAAACGCCACATTGATCAGTTGCAGGCCGCGGCAGATGCCGAACACCGGCTTGCCGGCAGCAACAAAGGCGTGCACCAGTGCAATCTCGTATTCGTCACGGTTGCGGTCGCCCTGCCAGACATCCTTGAGCGGCGTCTCGCCGTAACTGCCGGGCCAGACATCGGCGCCACCGTGCAGCATCAATCCGTCAAGCCACTGTGCGTAGTCGGCGAAATCGATGTCGCCACGCGCGGTGTCACCGGTGGGTGAGGGGATCATCACCGGCAGCGCACCGCCGGACATGACCCAGTGCGGCACCGACTGCTCGACAAATTGCACGGTTTTTTTCGAGAATACGGTGCGTGCAGGATCGGGATACAGGAAGCACGCGCTCACGCCGATCTTCGGCCGATCAGGCAAAAGCCGCGCCGAGCCCACTGGAGTAGCTTCGCCCCCGGGACTGCGATGCAAGCTTGCTGGGGAAAGGCCCGGCACGGCGTTCATAGCGCCGCCTTGAACAAAGCCTCGAAATCAGCCGCCTTGCACGGACGCGGATTGGTCTGGTGGCAGATGTCGGCCGTGGCAATTTCGACCAGGCGCGGCAGATGTTCGGCCTTGACCCCATGCTTGGCCAGTGGCCCCTGGATACCGACACTGGCCTTGAGTTCGCGCAGCCACTGCACAAAGGCCTTGCCGCCGCCGGCCACGCCGCAGACATGGGCCAGTTCATCGAACTTTTGCGGCACACTCTCGTAATTCCAGTCGAGTACGGTGTCAATCATCAGGGCGTTCGCCAGCCCATGGTGCAGATCACAAACTGCGCCCAGCGCGTGGGCGCATGAATGTACGGCGCCCAGGTCCTTCTGGAACGCGATGGCACCCATCATCGAGGCCATCATCATGTCCGAACGGGCCTGCAGATTGTTGGGCTCCTCCACTGCCGTCAACAACGCCCGCGCGGCGATGCGCGTGCCCTCCAACGCAATGCCGTCGCACAGCGGATGGTAAGCCGGCGACAGGTAGCTTTCAATGTTGTGGGTGAGAGCATCCATGCCGGTGGCCGCGGTCACATGGGCGGGCAGGCCGAAGGTGAGTTCGGGGTCGGCAAACACCACCTTGGCAAGAATCTTCGCACTGAAAACCACGCGCTTGAGGTGCGTGTCGTTTTCGCTCACGACGCTGGAGCGGCCGACCTCCGAGCCGGTGCCCGAGGTGGTGGGCAGGGCGACAAAATAGGGCAGTGGATTCGTAATGGCGCGCACCTGCGGGTGGTCCCATACGTATTCCAGGATATCGCCTTCGTGGGTGGCCGCCACGCCGACGATCTTGGCCACGTCCAGCGCCGCACCACCACCGAAGCCGATGACGCAATCGGCCCGGTGCGCCTTGTACGCCGCAGCGCCATCCATCACCTGGCTGCAGGTCGGGTTACCAAAAACGCCGGAGAACACCGCCACCTCTAGCCCGGCCAGATGGCTGCGGAACTCTTCCAGCACCGGCAAGGCCCCCAAGGCCTTGTCAGTGACGATCAGCGGGCGCTTGCAGCCCTGATCGATCAGATGCGCGCCAACCCGCTTGCGCGCGCCCGCGCCAAACTGGATCGGGGTGGGGAAAGAAAAATGGGTGATGGTCATGGTAAAAAGTGGGGCTTAAATAGGCGTCAGGCTTAAATAGGGGTCAGATTCCAATTGATCTGGCCGCCGGTTGGCGCGGCAAGCTCACAAAACAAGCAATTGTCACGGAGCCCGTGCCGACTCGCGTATCCCTTGCAAGTGACGTTCGGACTTCAATTGTTTGGAACACAAGGCATGGCATCCGGACTTCCGACGAAATGTGTGTGCCAGAGCAAAATTGCTGCGCAATTCTTGGTCTGGCACACAAGGTGAACATCCAACATCCGACAAAGTGTTGGTGCCAGAGCAAAATTGCTGCGCAATTCTTGGTCTGGCACACAAGGTTTCAGATTATCTCGAAGTACCTCTTCATCTCCCAGTCGGTGACGGCGTCGAGCCACTGGCGCCACTCCCAGTCGCGGGTGGCGGAAAAATGGTCGACAAAGCCGTCGCCGAGCCAGTCGCGCGCAACCTTGGACTGCTGAAAGACACGATTGGTCTCGATCAGCGTACGCGGCGCGCGCGGGATGTGATCGGATCCGACATTGGTGCCGGTGATGGGCGGCGCGGTCAGCTTGAGACCTTTTTCCACACCGTCCAGGCCGGCCGCGATGACTGCGGCCATCGCCAGGTAAGGGTTGACGTCCGCACCCGGGCAGCGTGTCTCCAGCCGTGTCGCCTTGGGGCTGCCTGCGATCACGCGGAAACTGGCTGTGCGGTTGTCGATGCCCCAGGTCGGCTTGACCGGCGCCCAGTAGCCGTCGACCAGGCGCTTGTAGCTGTTGATGGTGGGCCAGATCATGGGCGCGAAATCCATCATGTGGGCGACCTGCCCGGCGAGATAACTCTCAAACAACTTGCTCATCTTGCGCGGTGCCTTGGCATCGAAGAACAGATTGCTTTTGCCGTCCGACAGGCTCTGGTGAATATGCCCGCTGCATCCTGGCAAGCCCTGATGCGGCTTGGCCATGAAGCTGGGCATGATGCCGAAACGGCTACCGATCTCCTTGGCGCCGGTCTTGAACAAGATGGCGCGGTCTGCCTGTTCGAGCGCTTCGGAAAAACCAATGGCCGCCTCATAAACACCAGGACCGGTCTCGGTATGCAAACCTTCGATCGGCACCTTGAACGCCAGCATCTGGTCCATCAGCGCGTTGAAAAATTCGCGATGATGGTTCATGCGCAAGAGAGAGTAGCCGAACATACCGGGTGTCAGGTTCTGCGGCGCGACGCCTTTTTTCGCAGCCCAGGTCTCCGGCGTTTCCAGAAAGTTGAACCACTCGAACTCCATGCCGGTCATGACCTGGAAGCCCATTTTCTCGGCGCGCCTGAGCACCCGCTTCAACGCCTGACGTGGACATTGCGCATGCGCAGTGCCGTCGGCGTTGACGAACTCGCCCAGGAAAAACGGCACGTTGGCATCCCACGGGACATGGCGTGCGGTATTGAGGTCCACCCGCGCAAGCGCATCGGGGAAACCATGTTGCCAGCCGGTGGCCGTGGTGTTGTCGTAGGTGACATCCATCATGTCCCAGCCCAGCACCACGTCGCAAAAGCCGAAGCCGCCTGCGGGATAGGGCTCGGCGGCACCGAGAAACTTGTCGATGTGCAGGTACTTGCCACGCAACACGCCGTCGATGTCACTGACCGCGACCTTGACCTTGGATGCACCGGAGAATTTGACATTTTTCACCGCCGGATGCTCGACGGATGCGTTCTTCTTGGTAGTGGCCATTGTGGTGTGTTGTCGTGTCGTGTGTTCAAGCGATGAATTGACGCGTGGTTTCGGGGCCGGCCGGGTTGGCGTGTTCCAGAGCGAATTCCTCCTCTGGCGAGAGGATCAGCCGCTTACGCCCAACCAATGCGAAATAGGCAATTCCAATGCTAAACCAGATGGCCACCCACATCACACCCTGACGGTAGACCGGATCGGTGAGCTGGAAATACAGTGTGACGGTGGCGATGACCACGGTCAACATTGCGCCAGTAGAACCGAACGGGCTGCGATAAGGACGATGCAGATCCGGGAACTTCTTGCGCAACTGAATGAATGACAACGCCTGCATGATGTACGAGAACATCGCACCAAATACCGCCATGTTGAGCAAGGTGCCGCCGATCACCGCCGCGCCAGCGTCGGCGCCCAACTTGAACCACAGGATGAACATCACGGTCAGTGCCAGCAGCGCACCGGCGATCATCGCGATATGGGGTGTCTTGCGGCTACCGTGGGTCACCGAAAGGCCGGACGGGAAATAACCTGCGCGGCTGAGCGAATAGATCTGCCGGCCCTTGGCAAAGATGATGGTGTGAAAACTGGCCACCAGACCCAGCACCGCGACAAGGGCCAGGGTCTTGGCAATGCCATCGCCGTAGATCGCCTTCAAACCGTCGAGCAGCGGTTCACCAGACGTTCCAAGCTTGTGCGATCCGATGCCCGCTACCGAAGGATTGAGCCAAAGGATCATGAAGGCAGAGATGATCAAGGTAAAGATGCCCGCCAGGATGCCTCTGGGCATGTCGCGTTTGGGGTCCACCGACTCCTCGGCTGCCAATGGCAGTTGCTCGATCGCCAGGAACAACCAGACCGCAAAAGGCAGACAGGCCAGCACGCCGGCCATTCCCTTGGGCAGGAACGGGCCACCACCTTGCTCCAGTGCCTTGCCGTCGGCGCCTACGTTCATTGCCCATTTGCTGAAATCGATGTTGGGCACTGCGCTGATCCAGAACACCACCAGGCATGCCAGCGCCATCAGCGTCACGACCAGGGTCACCTTGAATGACAACTCTACACCCACGATGTTGAGCCCGACGAACAAGATGTAGAAGGCGATCCACCATAATGGCAACCACTCGGTGGGTGTACCGAAAATGCCAGCCATGTAGCTGCTGATGAAATACACGATCACCGCAGGGGTCAGCACGTATTCGACGTTTTCCGCCAGCCCGGTCAGGAATCCGCCCCATGGGCCCATCGCGGTGCGCGCAAACGAATAGGCGCCCCCGGTGTGCGGCAGAGCTGGCGACATCTCCGCGAGCGAAAACGTCAGCCCCAGGTACATGACGGCGATGATGATGGTGGCCAGAAACATGCTGCCCCATCCATTTGCCAGCCCCAGGTTCCAGCCCGAGAAGTGCCCCGATATCACGGCACCGACACCCAGCGCCCACAGAGACCACACGCCGGCGTATCGGCGCAGGCCACGTTTGTCGAAATAGCTCTGGTCAACCTTGGTGTAGCTGACGCCGGATGGCTCGTTCATGGTGAACTCCTGCAAGTTGTGACAAGGACCGAAAGAACGAGATGGTAGGAACCGTTCGGGCCGCCGGCTATCCCGAATCGGCAATCCGCGACCACCTTGCGCAAATAGCGCAGATCGAATCGGCATTGGTGGAAACCCTTGGCCCGACCGCCAGTACGGCCCTGCGAGAATCCGCGGGTGCTCGCCAATGCCGTTACAGACCCGCCAACTGTCGCAGGTTCCTCCTGCCGCAGCAGCCAAGATACGCCGACTCTGGCCCCCCAGCACTTTCGGGATGCCGAAGATCAGGCCCAGGCGCTGCACGGCTGGAACCAGAACTATCTGCAACTCAGCGCGGGGCAGTTCCAGGGCGCGTTGTGGCAGGTCCAGGTGACTGGCGCCCGAATTTTCATCGAGCAGATTCAGCAATCGGTACGTCAGACCGGCCTGCTGGGCCGCGGCGTTCTGGCGCTGGGAATTCCCCTCTTTGCCGACGGCACCGGCATGTTCTGCGGCGCGCCCTGTGCGGACGATGTGCTGCATGTCTTTTCCGGCGCGTCGGGTTTCGAGTTCCGGCCGCCACGCCAGCACACCATGCTGGGAATCGAGTTGGAACTGGGGGTGGCAGGCACGGGTGGTCAACCCATCGACGCGTCGCATGAACGGGAGTTGCCGCGACAGGCTGGCACCTTGCACTTGCCTGGTCACGTGTGGGCCGGCCTTCGCTCCTACCTTCTCGAACTGATGCACTCAGCCCAGGTGGACCCGCAATTGCTGTCCAATAAAGCGGTCGCCGCCACCGTCGCCGATTGCCTGCTCGACGCGATGACGCCTGGCGCCGGCGCCGACCGACAATGCGGCGGTCTTGCCACACACTGGCCGATGGTTCGACAGGCCTGCGCGAGGGTCGATGCGACGCTGGGCACACCGCCCACCGTTGCGCAGTTATGCCTGGAACTCGGGGTCAGCCGACGAACGCTGCAAAGCGGGTTCCAGCACCTGCTCGGCGTCAGCCCGCTGGCATATCTGAAGGCGGCGCGGCTGCAACAGGCGCGGCGCGCGTTGAAACAGGTTGGCTCCGTCACAGAGGCGGCGACGGGTGCGGGTTTCTGGCACTTCGGCCATTTTGCGCACGATTACCAGACTCTGTTCGGCGAAAAGCCGTCTGACACCTTGCGTCGCTACCGCAACAACTGACGAGCGCCGGGTCGATCTGATCAGCGCCGGCGCAAACCCAATGTCATGACGGCACCCACCACCAGCAAGGCGCCAGCGATCTGCACCGGCGCAATCGACTGCCCCAGGATCAGCCAGGCCAGCATCAGTGCGAACACTGGCTCGACGTTCATGATGGCCGAATTGCCAACCACCCCCAGGCGCGGCAACACGGTGAACATGATGGTGAACGCCGTGCCATACAGGAACGTCAATGCGGCAAGGCCCCACCAGCCGGCGACCGCCGTCGGGAAATGGAATCCGCCCTGCACGGTCACGCTGGCCAGCGCGATCAGTCCGGCCAGTCCGAGTGTGGTGGCGGTGCGCACCCGGCCATCGACATCGGCGACCTCGTACTGTGTGAAGACCAGAGCAGCGCCAAATGTCGCCCCGGCCGCCAATGCGAACAGAACCCCGACGCCGATGCGGCTCCACTGGTCGGCCGCGCCCAGTCCGGATGTCGCGCCCAGCACGTCGAGCGCCAGAGCCAGACCGAACAGGATGACCGGCATCGCCAGCAGCACGGCGCGTTCAGGTGGTTTGCGATAGAGCAGTGCCGCCCACAGCGCCGTCCACAGCGGATAGGTGTTGAAGGCCAGCAGGGCCAGCGCGACCGGCAGGCGCGCCACCGACGAATACAGGCACAGACTCTGGACTCCCACCAGCAGGCCGATGACAGGCAGAAACCGCCGTTGACGCGCATTGAACGCAACCGGCACGCGCTGGATGAACAACAACGCAACGATGACCAGCGTGGTGACACCACTGCGGAACACCACGGCAGTGGCGACATCAACGCCGTTGTTGAATGCGATACGCGCCGCAACATGGTTGGCACCCATCATGAGCGCGATCAGCATCAAGGTGGCGAAAGCGCCGAAACTCAGGGCGCGGGTTCCAGCGGTCATATTCTGGTTGTATGCCCGTCTCAGGTCAGTCCGGCGAGGTGAATTCTGGCCGCAGCCGCCAGCTTGCCGTCGAACGTTGCCAGTGGCGCCTTGAGCTCCGCAGCCAGCCACAGATACGCGGCGTCGTAGGCCGAGAGCTGGTACTGCATTGCCAGGGCCGTGACGGCTTGGGGTTCGATGCGGTACAGGTCAATTGCCATTTCGGACAACATGCTCAAGCCGTCGGCAGCATGGGTTTCGCCACGACGCAGCTTCTTGACGGCAACGCTGCTGATCTCAGCCTGCAGCAGGTGCGGCGCATGCAGTGAGCGGCCTTCGAAGCGTTGGCGCGCTTGGTCCTGCCAAGCCTCCCGAAACAGGATTCCCGCCAAGGCGCTGCAGTCGATCACAAGGGGCGGACGCGAATGGTACTGACCTGGCGGCTCGGCCACATGCAAGGTCGGCATCGCTGCGTCCGGGTTGGCGACCATGACTTCCACCCGCGCCTTATCGGCTGTCGCGCTCTTGTCGGATGATGTCGATGCTGGACATCTGGTTGGCAATCGGCTCGGGGAATTTCTGACGTAACTCCGCAACGACTTGTTCTACTGTTTTCCAGCCGTTGCGAACGATGGCATGCCCGTGACGATCCAAACCCACAATGGACGCGCCTGGGCCTGCCGACTGCGATGCGCCCGCTTGGCTTGACGCTGCAACCGGCTCTTGAACAGCCTGCTCGAGGATTGCCATGAGCTCGCCCTGCAATGACCGGTGATTGCGTGCTGCGCGCTGGCGCAGCGTTTGCGCCCATTGATCGGGCACGTCTTTGATAGAAATATTGGCCATAATGGATCCGAAATGGATTTTGAATCCATTATGGATCTTCATTTGGTCAACGTCAACAGGTCAAGCCCAAGGATTGCGCAAGCTACCCCTGCGCAATGCCCATGTCGCGCATCGCCCAGCCAACTGCCTGCACCGCCTGGCGCATTTCGTTCGGCCCGATGGCGCCGATGCAACCCACACGAAAAGTCTCGATCTGGGTCAGTTTGCCGGGATACAACACAAACCCATAGGCCTTGGCGGCTTCATAAAACCGCTTGAATTCGTAGTTCAGGTGATTCGGTGCATGGAAGGTCACGATGATCGGCGCCTGCACCGCCGGCTCCAGGAAGGGTTTGAATCCCAGCGCGGCCATGCCCTGCAACAGCGTCTCGCAATTGGCGGTGTAACGCGCCAGCCGCGCCACCTGGCCGCCTTCTTCCTCGAACTGCGCCACGGCCTCGGCCAGCGCCACCACCACATGGGTCGGCGGCGTGAAGCGCCACTGCGTGGTTTTCTGCATGTAGACGTACTGGTCGTGCAGGTCCATCGCCAGCGACTGGCTGTTGCCGGCGCAGGCCTGCAAAATCGCCTGCCGGATGAAGACAAAGCCCATGCCCGGAACACCTTCCAGGCACTTGCCGCTGGCGGCGATCAGCGCGTCGAAACGGACCTTGCGCGCGTCGATGTCGAGTGCGCCAAAGGAACTCATGGCATCGACGATCAGCCCCTTGGCATGGCGCTCGCAGACATCGGCCACCGCCTGCAGGGGGTTGAGCACGCCGGCGCCGGTCTCGCAGTGGATAAGCACCACATGGGTGATGCTCGCGTCCTCGCTTAGCTTGTCCTCCAGTATTTCGGGTGACACCGGTTGCGCCTCGTCGAACGCCAGCGTGGTGCAGCGCCGCCCCATCAGCTGGGTCAGACGGATCGCACGTTTGCAGTAGGCGCCGTTGTCAAGCACCAGCACATGGCCGTCCCGCGGCACCACCGTCGCCACCGCGGCCTCAACGCTGAAAGTGCCGCTGCCTTGAAGGGGCACCACGACATGGGAATCCTCGCCATGGACAATGCGCAAAAGACTGGCGCGCAGACGCGCAGTGACGGCGTTGAAATCGGCGTCCCAGGAACCCCAATCGCGCAACATGGCCAGCTTGGTGCGCAGGCTGGTCGTCAAGGGCCCGGGGGTCAGCAGAATTTTGTCCCTGTCCATGCGTCCGATCCTCTAACAATGCAGTGGTCGCAGCGCCGACTCAGGCGCCACGTTGCGGGCATTGTGGAATTTGACCCTTTGATTTGTCAATTGTTTTTTGTAAATTGTTGACAATTCAGACTGATGTGCTTCAATCAGTCCATGATCGCGACCGGCCCCACCACCATCACTTTGTTGCAAACCAATTCGCTGACCATGGCGGTCCAGCAGGAAGTGGAGCGCGCCATACTGGCCGGCGAATACGCACCGGGCAGCAAACTCAATGAAGCTGCGCTGGCGCTCAAGCTCGGCGTTTCGCGTGGCCCGGTACGCGAAGCTTTCCGTATGCTGGACGAAGCCGGCCTGGTACGTACCGAAAAAAATCGTGGCGTTTTCGTGCGCGACATTCCGATCGACGAGGCCATCGAGATCTTCGAGTTGCGCGCGACGATGGAAGAGCTGGTCGGGCGCCGACTGGCAACCGGCATGACCGCGCAGCACCAACAGGAAACCGAAGCCGTGGTGCATGCGATGGAAGACGCCGTCACGGCCGGCGACTCCCATGCCTATCACTTGCTCAATCTGCAGTTTCACGACCGCCTGGTCGAGATGGCCGGCAACCGCAAGCTCGCCACCATCTACCGCAAGCTTGTCAAGGAGATTTCCCTGTTCCGGCGTCTGAACCTGTCGGGGCAAAACGTGCTGCCCGAATCGGCCCATGCGCATTGGACCATTCTGCAAGCCATCAAGTCCGGTGACCCGGAAGTCGCCGGTCGCGCCCTGTTCGACCATGCCATGCGCAGTCGTGATCGCACCATCGAGAACGACCGCTTGCGCCGCCAGGCCGAACCATCTGCCAAGGGATCCTGAGAGTCAACCCATGCTGAACGTCAATTTGCGCCAATACCATTTGCCCAAATCCCCCACCGTCGTTGTCTGTGTCGACGGCTGCGAACCCGACTATCTGGCCCAGGCCGTGGCCACCGGCCACATGCCGTGGTTGAAGAAGACGCTGACGTTGGGCTCGGGCCTGATCGCCGACTGCGTGGTGCCCAGCTTCACGAACCCGAACAACCTGTCTATCGTCACTGGCGTACCGCCCAGCGTGCACGGCATCTGTGGCAACTACCTGTACGACACCACCACCGGCACCGAAGTGATGATGAACGACGCCAAGTGGCTGCGTGCGCCCACCTTGCTGGCCGCACTGGCCGATGCGGGCAAGTCAGTTGCCGTGATCACGGCCAAGGACAAGCTGCGCGCCTTGCTGGGCCACAAGATGAAGGGCATCTGCTTCTCATCCGAGAAGTCAGATCAGGTCACGTTGCAGGAAAACGGCATCGACAACGTACTCGCACTGGTCGGCAAGCCGGTGCCCAGCGTCTACAGCGCCGACTTGTCCGAATTCGTTTTCGCCGCCGGCGTAAGGCTGATGCAAACGCGCAAGCCCGACGTGATGTACCTGTCGACCACCGACTACATCCAGCACAAGCACGCACCCGGCACCGCCGGCGCGAACGCGTTCTACACCATGATGGACGGCTATCTGGGTGAGCTCGAGGCCATGGGCTGCGTGATCGCACTGACCGCCGACCACGGCATGAATGCCAAGGTGGCGATGGACGGTACGCCGGATGTGATCTACCTGCAGGACTGGTTCGACGCCTGGCTGGGGGAAAAAGTGGCGCGTGTCATCCTGCCGATCACCGATCCGTACGTGGTACACCACGGCGCACTGGGCTCCTTTGCCACTGTGTACCTACCTAAGGATTGCGACATCGAGACCGCCCGTACCCGACTGGCCGCCCTCAAAGGCATGGAAGTCGTACTGACGCGTGAACAGGCGGCCGAGCGCTTCGAGCTGCCGGCAGATCGCATCGGCGACCTGGTGGTGGTGTCGGAACGGTTCACCGTCATAGGGACCAGCGCCGCACGCCATGACCTGTCGGCGCTCGAAGTGCCGCTGCGTTCGCACGGCGGCATCAGCGAACAGCGCGTGCCATTGATTCTCAACCGCCCCCTGCCCGGGCTGGACCGCAGTCGCCGGTTCCGCAACTTCGACGCCTTCGATCTGGCATTGAACTTCGCACAATGAGCAGCGCAAGGAGCGGCGACATGATCGAACAGTTCATCCTCGACAACCAGCTGAACGCGATGCGGCTGGGCGGTGTCAAGGTCGGCGCCGAACGCAGCGGCGATCGCGTCATCACGGTCACCAATCCTTTTACCGGTGCCAGTATCGGCACCGTGCCCAAGGCCACGCTGGAAGAGGTTCGCGCGACCTTCGCCCTGGCGCATGCCTACAAGCCCACGCTGACCCGATTCGAACGCGCTGCGATCCTGAACCGGGCTGCCGCCATCAGTACCCGGCGCCTGGACGAAGTGGCCGCACTGATTTGCGCCGAGGCCGGCCTGTGCTGGAAGGATGCGATCTACGAGGCCGGACGCGTCAGCGACGTGTTCCTGTTCGGCGCCACCGAGGTGCTCAAGGACGACGGTCAGATCTTCAGTTGCGACCTCACGCACCACGGCAAGAAGCGCCGCGTGTTCACGCAGCGCGCGCCACTGCTGGGCGTGATCAGTGCGATCACGCCGTTCAACCATCCGATGAACCAGGTGGCGCACAAGGTCATCCCGAGCATCGCCACCAACAACCGCATGGTGCTCAAGCCGTCAGAGAAGGTGCCGTTCTCAGCCATCTTGCTGGCGGACATCCTGTACGAGGCTGGACTGCCGCCCGAGATGTTCAGCGTGCTGACGGGCGACCCGCGCGAAATCGCCGACGAGCTGATCACCAACGAACATGTGGAACTGGTCACATTCACCGGCGGCGTGTCCATCGGCAAGTACATCGCCTCCAAAGCCGGCTACCGACGCATGGTGCTCGAACTCGGTGGCAACGACCCGCTCATCGTCATGGAGGACGCCGACATTGACGAAGCCTCTTCGCTGGCAGTGGCCGGCTCCTACAAGAACTCGGGCCAGCGCTGCACTGCGGTCAAACGTTTGCTGGTGCACCACTGCGTCGCCGACCAGTTCGTCGAACAAGTGGTGGCCAAAACCCGCGCCTGGAGCTTCGGGGACCCGAGCGACCGCGAGGTGAACATGGGCACCGTGATCGACGAGCAGGCAGCCATGTTTTTCGAGTCGCGCGTCAACCAGGCAGTGGCGCAGGGCGCCAAACTGCTGGTGGGCAACAGACGCCATGGCGCGCTGTATTCGCCGACCGTCGTGGATCAGGTTCGACCCGAAATGCTGCTGGTCAAGGAAGAAACCTTTGGACCGGTCTCACCCATCATCCGCTTCAACGACATCGACGAGGCGATCCGCATCTCGAACGGAACCGCATACGGCCTATCCAGCGGTGTGTGCACCAACCGGCTCGACTACATCACGCGTTTTATCAGCGAACTCGAGGTGGGCTCGGTCAACGTACGCGAGGTTCCCGGTTACCGGCTGGAGCTCACGCCGTTCGGCGGCATCAAGGATTCCGGCCTGGGCTACAAGGAAGGCGTGCAGGAAGCCATCAAGAGCTTCACCAACATCAAGACCTATTCGCTGCCCTGGACCTGACGCGGTGCGCGACACACCGGTCACTGACGCGGGAGTGCAGACACGGTGGAACTGACCTGGCCGGTGGTCATGGCTGTGCTGTTCGGTGCGCTGCTGCATGCCAGCTGGAACGCGCTGGTGAAATCGAGCACCGACAAGGCGCTGGACACGGCGCTGATCAACCTGCTGGCGTCGTTTCTTGCGATTCCACTGGTGATGCTGGTCGGCTGGCCACCGGCTGAAGCATGGCCGTTCATCGCTGCGTCGATCATCATCCATATCGGTTACTACGTTGCATTGTCCGGCGCCTATGAGCATGGCGACCTGGGCCTGACCTATCCACTGATGCGCGGCACGGCGCCACTGCTGGTGGCCTTGTCGGCTTCGGTGACCCTGGGCGAGACCCTGTCTGCCGTGTCCTGGGCCGGTGTGGTTGCGGTCAGCGCCGGCGTGCTGACGCTGGGCCTGGGCCGACACGCTTTCGATTCGCCCAAGGCGGTGCGATTCGCACTGGCCAACGCGCTCATCATCGCAATCTACACCGTTGTCGACGCGCTGGGTGTGCGCGCCACGGGCAACGCGATGCAATACGTGGCCGCGTTGTTCCTGCTTGACGGATGGCCGTTTGCGTTGATCGTGTTTGCGCGCCGCAACTGGGCTGTCGGTCCCTATGTCCGCCAGCGCTGGCCGATCGGCCTGGGCGGTGCGCTGGCGTCGATTGGCTCCTACGGCATCGCGTTGTGGGCCATGACACAGGCGCCGGTCGCCACCGTGGCCGCGTTGCGCGAAACCTCGGTGCTGTTCGCGGCGTTTCTCGGTATCTGGATGCTCAAAGAGGTGCTCACGCCACGACGCATCGTCGGCACCTGCATCATCGTATCGGGCGTCATGGCGCTGCGATTGGGCTGACGCGTCAGGACATCCACATCCAGCCAGGCTGGTCACTCGGAGATTGAACATGGGATTGCCAAGTCAAGCAAAAATTGTCATCGTTGGCGGCGGCATCGCCGGTTGCTCGACGGCCTACCATCTGGCGCGCGCGGGCACAACCGATGTGGTCCTGCTCGAGCAGGGCAAGCTGACCAGCGGCACGACCTGGCACGCAGCTGGTCTGGTGGGCCAGATGCGGCCCAACCGCAACATGACGGTGATGAGCAAATACGGCATCGATCTGTACAGCACGCTGGAATCCGAGACCGGCTTGGCGACAGGCTGGAAACAATGCGGCAGCGTGAACGTCGCACGCACACCGGAGCGTTTGCAGGTGCTGAAAAAGCAGGTGGCGATGGCCAACAGCTTCGGTGTCGAATGCCACCTGATTGACCGCAAGGAGATCAGCGAGCGTGTGCCCATCATGCGCACCGACGATCTGCAAGGCGGTATCTGGCTGCCGGGCGACGGCAAGGCCAACCCGGCCGATCTGTGCATGTCGCTGGCCAAGGGCGCGCGCAACCGCGGAGTCAGGGTGATGGAAGGCATCGAAGTCACCGGCGTCGTCACCGAAAAAGGCCGTGCGGTGGGCGTGAAAACAGCGCAGGGCGAGATCCGCTGCGAAACCCTGGTCAATTGCGGCGGCCAGTGGGCGCGGCAGTTCGGCGCGCTGGCGGGCGTGAACGTGCCGCTGTTTTCGGCCGAACACTTCTACATCGTCACCGGAAGGATCCCCGGCGTGCACCCCATGCTGCCCGTGATGCGCGACCCGGACGGCTTCATCTACTACAAGGAAGAGGTCGGCGGCCTGGTGATGGGCGGCTTCGAGCCGCAGGCCAAGCCCTGGAAGATGGACCCCATTCCCTCGACCTTCCAGTTCGACCTGCTGGGCGAGGATTGGGACCAGTTCGAGCCGTTGATGACGGCCGCCCTGCACCGCACGCCATGCCTGGAGACGGCCGAGATCAAGATGCTGCTGAACGGGCCCGAGAGCTTCACGCCGGACGGGAATTTCATCCTCGGCGAGGCGCCCGAACTGCGCAACTATTTCGTCTGCGCGGGCTTCAACTCGGCCGGCATCGCCAACTCCGGCGGTGCGGGTCGCCTGATGGCGGAGTGGATCGTCGGCGGCGAGCCGAGCACCGACCTGTGGGACGTGGACATCCGCCGCTTCGGCGCATTCACCGGCAATCGCAAGGCCCTCGCCGAGCGGACCGGTGAAACCCTGGGCCTGCACTATGCGATGCGCTGGCCGCGCCAGGAGCTGGTGACCGCGCGGCCGCTGCGCACTTCGCCGCTTTACGACCTGCTCGCCGCGAAGGGCGCCGAGTTCGGCAGCAAGAACGGCTGGGAACGCGCGAATTATTTCCGCCCGGGCGGCGCACCGCCGCCGGCTCACACTCTCGGCCGGCCGGGCTGGCTGCCGTGCGTGATCGAAGAGCAGAAGGCCACGCGCGAAGCCGTGGCACTGTACGACCAGACCTCCTTTTCCAAACTGCTGCTGCAGGGGCGCGATGCGCTGGCCGTGCTCCAGCGGCTGTGCGCGAACGAGATGGATGTGCCCGTAGGCAAGATGGTCTACACGCCGATGCGCAGCGAGCGCGGCAGCATCGAGAGCGACCTCACCGTGATGCGCCAGGGCGCCGAAATCTTCCTCATCGTCACCGGCTCGGCGCAGGCCACCCGCGACGCCGACTGGATCCGGCGGCATCTGGGGGCCGATGAGCACGCGGTGCTCACCGACGTGTCCGCGATGTACAGCGTGCTGTCGGTGATGGGCCCGCGGGCGCGTGAGCTGCTGGCACGGGTGAGTCCGGACGATCTCTCTCCCGAGGCGTTGAAGTTTTCGTGGACCAAGGAAATCGACCTGGGCTTCGCGCGGGTGCGCGCCGCGCGAATGAGCTATGTCGGCGGGCCAGGGTTCGAGCTGTATGTGCCGGTCGAAATGTGCCGCCATGTTTACCTCGCCCTGAGCGAAGCAGGCCGCGACCTGGGCCTGCGAGACGCTGGCTACTACGCGCTCGACGCGCTGCGCGTCGAGCAAGGGCGGCGGGCCTGGGGTGCCGAGCTCGGACCGGACGAGTCCCCGTGGGAAGCCGGGTTGGCTTTCAGCGTCAGGCTGGACAAGCCCAACCCCTTCATCGGCCAGTCCGCCTTGCGCAAGAGCCAGGGCCAGCCCTTGCGCAAGAAGTTGGTGTCCATGGTGCTGCAGGACCCGCAGGCCTATGTCTGGGGCGGGGAGACACTGTTGCTGGAGAGCGCGGCAGCGGGCGAAAT
>JBKJRR010000178.1:0-11690 GCA_046594635.1 Burkholderiaceae bacterium | reverse complement strand
ACCATGGGGCCGACCTGGTCTACCACTCGGCGACCAAGTTCTTGAGCGGCCACGGCACGGTGATAGGCGGCATCGTGGTGGACGGCGGCAGCTTCGACTGGGAAAAGTCCGGGAAATTCGCCGAACTTGCCGTTGGCCGCATGGGAGGCAGCCCAGTCGAAGCTGCCGCCATCGACCACGATGCCGGCGATCACCGTGCCGTGGCCGCTCAGGAACTTGGTCGCCGAGTGGTAGACCAGGTCGGCGCCATGCTCCAGTGGCTTGAGCAGCCACGGCGTGGTCAGCGTCGAGTCGACCAGCAGCGGCACGCCGGCCTCGTGCGCAACCGCCGAGACCGTCGCGATGTCCAGCACATCGAGCCCCGGATTGCCGACGGTCTCGCCGAAGAACAGCCTGGTGGTCGGGCGCACCGCGGCGCGCCAGCCGTCGATGTCACCGGGTTTGACGAAGGTGGTCTCGATGCCGAAGCGGCGCAGCGTGTAGTGCAGCAGGTTCTGCGAGCCGCCATACAGTGCGGTGGAGGCGACGATGTGCGAGCCGGCACCCATCAACGTGGCAATGGTCAGGTGCAGCGCCGCCTGACCGCTGGCCGTGGTGATGGCGCCGATGCCACCTTCGAGCGCCGAGACACGCTGCTCCAGCACCGCATTGGTCGGATTGCTGATGCGCGAGTAGACGTGGCCAGCACGTTCCAGGTTGAAAAGCGCGGCGGCCTGGTCACTGGACTCGAATACGAACGAGGTGCTCAGGTGGATGGGCACGGCGCGCGCGCCGGTGCTGGGGTCGGGCGCCGCGCCGGCGTGTAACGCCAGCGTGTCGAAGCCGGGGTCTGAATATCCGGGCATGCAGGGTCTCCAGTGGGTGTCGTTCGATGCGGGGGCATTGCCTGTGAGGTTTGCCGGGTCGACTGTGCGCCGCAATGGCCTGGCAACACCGGCTGCAGGCCTTATTGTGGGCTATATTCAGCGCAAGGAGACCAGCATGAAAGTCAGCGATATTCTGCGTGTCAAGGGCGGCACGCTCTACACCGTCAAGCCCGATGAGCGCCTTGTACAGGCTGTGGCCGTGATGGCCGAGAAGGACATTGGCTCCCTGGTCGTGATGGATCGTGGTGATCTGGTGGGCATGTTGACCTTTCGCGAGGTGATCCAGACCGTGGTGGCCAACGGCGGCCAGGTCGGTACCGGGTCGGTGCGCGCCGCAATGGACGACGCGCCGCTGACCTGCACCATGGGAACCGAACTCGACGAGGTACGCCGGATGATGCTCGATCATCATGCCCGCTACCTGCCGGTGATCGACCAGATGATGCTGATGGGTGTCGTGAGCTTTTACGACGTCGCCAAGGCGGTGGTGGACAGCCAGAATTTCGAGAACAAGATGCTCAAGGCCTATATCCGCGACTGGCCGGATGCTGACGGCGGCGGCATACCTGGTACGCCATGAGCGGCAATACTTTCGGCCAGCTGTTCGCCGTCACCAATTTCGGCGAATCGCACGGGCCTGCCATCGGCTGCGTCATCGACGGCTGCCCGCCCGGTTTGGCGCTCTGTGAGGCCGACATCCAGGGCGACCTCGACCGGCGCCGCCCCGGCACCTCGATATTTGTCACCCAGCGCAACGAACCCGATGCGGTCGAAATTCTGAGCGGTGTGTATGAAGGCAAGACCACCGGCACGCCGATTGCGCTGCTGATCCGCAACACCGACCAGCGCAGCAAGGACTACGGCAACATCCTGCAGACCTTCCGGCCCGGCCATGCCGACTACAGCTATTTCCAGAAATACGGCATCCGCGATCCGCGCGGGGGCGGGCGCTCGTCGGCCCGCTTGACGGCGCCGATGGTGGCGGCCGGTGCCGTGGCCAAGAAATGGCTGTTTGAGAAATATGGCACGGTATTTCGTGGCTGCATGTCCCAGATCGGCGAGTTGCCGATAGCCTTCGAGGCCTGGGAGCATGTGCCGCGCAATCCGTTTTTCGCACCTGTGGCCGATGTGTCGGCACTGGAGACCTACATGCAGGCGCTGCGCAAGTCGGGCGACTCCTGCGGCGCGCGTATCCGCGTTTCGGCCAGTGGTGTGCCGGTCGGGCTGGGTGAGCCTTTGTTCGACAAAATGGATGCCGACATTGCCTACGCGATGATGGGCATCAATGCGGTCAAGGGTGTCGAGATCGGTGCCGGATTTGCCAGTGTGGCGCAACGTGGCACGACCCATGGCGATTCGCTGTCACCCGACGGATTTCGCAGCAACAACGCCGGTGGCACGCTCGGTGGCATCACCAGTGGCCAGGATCTGGAGGTCTCGATTGCCATCAAGCCGACCAGCTCCATCCTGTCGCCGCGCGAATCGATCGATGTCGAAGGCCGCAGTACCGAGGTCAGCACCAAGGGGCGGCACGACCCTTGCGTTGGTATCCGGGCGACGCCGATAGCCGAAGCCATGCTGGCGCTGGTGGTGATCGATCATGTATTACGCCACCGTGCCCAGAACGCGGACGTTGCCGTGAGCTTGTCGCCGATCAGCGCGCAGGCGAAATAGCCGCACGCGGTTGGCACGCGGGATGCGCGGCGTGTTCCGGTGTCAGCGGCTGGCCGGTGGTATGGGCGGCACTGGGGTGCTGCGCCACGGATTGAACCCGGTCACCAGCACTGTCGCTGACAACACCAGCAAGCCACCGATGTAAGTAGCTACTGTGAATGCTTCATTCAGCACCAGATGGCCCCACACGATGCCCGAGATCGTAGCCATGAAGGTCGAACTCAGCGCCGCGACCGGGCTGACCTTTTGCACGATGCGCATGTATTGCCAATAGGCCAGGCCAGAGGTGAAGATGCCCATGATCGCCACCGATATCAGCGCACCGCTGGTGAAGCGTGCATCCGGCAGGGTCCATGCGGCGCCAGGCAGCAGCATTACGAAGGCGAACACGTGCATCACTGCGGTGATCGCCAGGGGCTCCATCTTCTTGGTGGCGCGCTTGAGCAGCGGCGCCGAGGAGCCGGAAAGGGCCGATCCGCATATCGCAATGAGTGCTGCCGCCACCAGTTCCTGCGTGGGCCGCAGCGGTCCGAGCTGCACCACCAGGGCGACGCCGGCAAAACCGGCAATACAGCCAAAAACCCTGGACCGGGTCAAGGTGTCTTCGCGCAACCAGGCCGATGTAAAGGTACCGAACATGACCGAGGTCACACTGAGCACCGCGCTGTAACCGGCCGGCAGGTACTGCGACGACCAGGCAAACAGGAAGTGGGGCCCGGCGATGCTCAGTGCCGCCAGTACGGTCAGTGCGCGCCAGTGTTCCCAGGGCCAGCGCTGGCGCGTGAACACCATGATCAGGGCCAGCGTCGCCGCGCCCAAACCGATTCTTCCGGCGGCTGTCAGACTGGGGCCGATGTCCGGTGTTGCGACGCGCGTGAAGAGAAACGTCGCTCCCCACAGAATCGACAATGCCGCGAGCTGGGCGAAGTACTTGGTCTGCATCGATGACTGATTGTGCGGCATCCTGGCCGACTGTGGCCGGCCCGTCGTACTGGCTGGTTCAGGGCCTTGTTGCGAGCAAGGCCCTGAGGCGTTGGCGCGGATCGAAACCCATCACCAGCAGGCACGACAACAGCAGCACGGCGCCGCCCAGGTACAGGCCGCTGTCCACCTCTTCGCCAAGGAACAAGACCGCCCATAACACGCCGAACCCGGTGATCATGAAGGTCGAGCTCAGCGCGGCCAGAGGCGGCAAGTGGCGCATCAGGCGTGCATACATCCACCACGCGATGCCAGAGGTGAAGGTACCCATCAGGAAGACTGCCGCCAGCGCACTGCAGTCCAGGTGCGCGCGCGGCCACTCTAACAGGGCAGCCGGTAAAAGCATCATAAAGGCGATGGCATGCATACTGGCGGCAATCGCCAGCGGCTCCATGCGGGTCACCGCGCGTTTGAGCAGTGGTGTGGACATGCCCGAGACGGCCGCCCCGACAAAGGTGATCGCCACCGCCAGCAGCAGACGGGGAGTGGGTTGCACGGGTCCGAGTTGCACCACCAGCGCTGCACCGACGATACCCAGCAGGCAACCGGCGAGTTTGGGCACGGTCAGGATTTCTTCCTTCATCCAGGCCGAGGCCAGGGCGCCAAACAGCACCGATGTCACGTACAGCAATGCAGCGTAACCCGCCGGCATGTACAGCGCCGACTAGGCGAACATTGCATGGGGTGCGGCCACGCCAAGCAGCGCGAGCAGGGTCAGTTCGCGCCAGTGCGCCATTGGCCAGCCCATGCGCAGCCAGCGCATGATGCAGGCCAGCGCGATGGCGGCCATACCCATGCGCAGAGCCGCCAGCAGGTTCGGCCCGAGAAGCGGCGCTGCGAATCGGGTCAGCATGAAGGACGTGCCCCACAGGGCAGACAGGGCGACCAGGTGCAGGTAGTGCAGGGACATGGATGCGCGGCATTGTCGTTGATGAATTTGGTGTACCTGGCCGGTATTGCGGGGCCTGTGTCGGAAGCGGTGAAAATGCTTCACTCGCGCATTCCCTGTCTTTCACGGAAACACATGAACCATCGTCCCTTTGTATTGGCTGGCCTGATGGGTTGGCCGGTCTCGCATTCGCGTTCGCCAGACATCCATAACCACTGGATCGCGCAGCATGGTCTGCGCGGGAGTTATGTGCTCCTGCCGGTTGCGCCGCAGAATCTTGCGCAGGCCTTGCGGGCCTTGCCCGTGATGGGATTTGCCGGTTGCAATCTGACCATTCCGCACAAGGTGGCGGCGATGACCCTGGTGGACCGGATCGACCCGGTGGCACAACGCATCGGTGCCATCAACACGGTTGTCGTACAGCCGGACGGCTCGCTGACCGGATTCAATACCGACGCCTATGGTTACCTGCACAGCCTGATGGCCGAAGCACCTCAATGGAATCCCGACGCGGGACCGGCAACGGTGATTGGAGCTGGTGGTGCGGCGCGGGCTGTGGTGGTCGCGCTGGCTGACAAGGGTGTGCGCGAAATTCGTGTCTGCAACCGGTCGTCCGACAAGGCGCTGGTCTTGGCAAAGGCGTTCGGGCCGGTGGTGATTGCGGTTCCGTGGGCGCAACGCCACGAAGCTCTGGATGGCACCGCGCTGCTGATCAACACCACCAGCCAGGGCATGGGCAGCCAGCCGCCGCTGGATCTGTCTCTCGATGCGCTGCCGCTGCATGCGCTGGTGTCGGATCTGGTTTACGTGCCGCTGCTGACGCCGTTGCTCCAGGCGGCTCAGGCGCGTGGTCTGGCCACAGTTGGTGGCCTGGGCATGTTGCTGCACCAGGCGCGTCCGGCGTTCGAGTCGTGGTTTGGTGTGATGCCCCAGGTCACGCCGACCTTGCGCGTGCAGGTGGAACAGAGCCTGTAGCGCTGCGATCGAGTGGGTAGTGTAGAGAGCGGGATGTGGTGTCTGGCGGTTCGCGGCAATCGAGGGCATCGTTGTCAGACATGGGCCAGACAAGGCGGCCCGCTTGGTCGTACCATCCCTTGCCAAGACCTCAGAAACCTTTGAAACCCCAGCAATGGGAGCGAGTTCCATGAACATCCAGTTGTACGCTTTCGATACACCGAACGGACGCAAGATCAGCGTTGCACTCGAAGAAATGGGCTTGCCCTATGACGTGTTGGTGGTCGACATCACGAAGGGCGAGCAGAATGCGCCGGAGTTCCTGAAAATCAGTCCGAACAACAAGATTCCGGCCATCGTCGACCCGCAAGGCCCTGCCGGTAGCCCGGTCAGCGTGTTCGAGTCCGGCGCGATCCTGATCTATCTGGCGGAGAAGTCGGGCCGGTTTCTGCCCAGGGATCCGCTCAGACGTATTGCAGCGCTTGAATGGCTGATGTTCCAGATGGGGGGGTTCGGTCCCATGCCGGGGCAGGTGCACCATTTCATCGCACTCGACAACGAGTCAGACCGCCGATATGGGCTGGAGCGTTTCATGGCGGAAACGCGTCGACTCTATGGCGTGATGGATCGTCGACTCGATGGGCGGGACTTCTTTGCCGACGAACTGTCGATTGCCGACTTCGCAATTCTGGGCTGGGCCTGGCGCCACCCACGGCACAGGGTTGACCTGGCCGATTTCCCGCAGGTTCAGCGCTGGTACTCGGCGATGATGGCACGGCCGGCGGTGCAGCGCGGATTTTCCGTGGCGTTGCGGCCCTCATGAACGGTAGCACCCTCTGCGCGCATTGACACAGCGCAGCGCGCTGAGGATTTCGCTATTGCGTCGCAAGCCGTGCCACCGCCCGGAGGTTTTCCGGTGTGGTCGTCGGCAGTCCGAAGAATTCGAGATACGCCGGAATCTGCTCGAACAACATGTCGGTGCCAATCTGGAAGCGGCAGCCTCGTGCCTGCGCAGCTTGCAGGAAGGCGGTCATTTCCTGTTTCATGACAACCTCGCCGACAAAGGCTTGCGGTGCGATGCGTGAAACATCCATCGGCATCGGGTCGCCGTCGTTCATGCCCATGGGTGTGGCGTTGACCACGATGTCGAATCCGGCCGGGTCGTTGGCGCCGGTGTCGACCGTCAGTGCGGGGTAATGCGGACGCAGGCGCTCCGCCAACGCCAGTGCCGATGGCGCGTGGACGTCGAACAGGCCAATCGTCGACGCGCCGGCCGCCGCGAGCGAGGCTGCAATCGCAGAGCCGACGCCGCCGGTACCGACAAGCAGCGCACGCGCGCCTTTGACGGCGCAACCCTTGCGCTGCAGGCCCCGCACGAAGCCCTCGCCGTCGAACATGTCACCCTGCAAGCGGCCGTCGGCGCTGCGTCGCACCGCATTGCAGGCTCCGGCAATGCGCGCGGCTGGTGCGACGTCGTCGAGCAAGGCCATCGTCGTGACCTTGTGTGGCATCGTGATCAGTGCGCCGCGGATGTTCTCCAGCGTGAATATCGCGTGCAGGACGTCGGCATAGTGCTCGGGTCTGCATCCCATCGGGACGACAATCGCATCGATGCCAGCCTGCTCGAAATACGGGTTGTAGATCATCGGGGCCTTGAAGGCGTGTGTCGGGAAACCGAGGTGCGCGATCAACCCGGTGCTGCCGCGGATCATCGGCATGCCCTCATGGCAGCTTGAGCGCCGAGACTGCTGCGCGCAGCGCCAGCAGATAGCTGTCGACACCGAACCCGCAGATCTGGCCTTTGGCGATCTCCGCCAGTACCGAGTGGTGGCGGAACGGCTCGCGTGCATGGATGTTGGACATGTGCACCTCGATGACGGGGCAGGTCAGGATGGTCAGCGCATCGCGGATACCGTAACTGTAGTGGGTCCAGGCACCGGCGTTGATCAACACAGCATCGACACCCCGGGTATGGGCCAGGTGGATGCGTTCGCACATCGCCCCCTCGAAGTTGGTCTGGAAGCACTCGACCCCGGCGCCCAGTTCCAGTCCGAGTGACTGCAACTGCGCGTCGATTTCGGCCAGCGTGGCGGTACCGTACTGTTTGGGATCTCGCTTTCCGAACATGTTGAGGTTGACGCCGTGCAAAACGAGGATTTTCATGTCTGTCCTTGGGGTGGGTATCAGCGATGGGTGATTCAGGCAGGGGCGATTTCGACTGTTGCGCCGCTTCGAGCTGCCGCCATGATGGCCTCGGTGACGCGCAAGTTGGCCAGTCCGTCGCGTGCGCTGACCAGCGGCTGCGACTGGCCGCGCACGACGGCGCAAAAATGGGCAATCTGCAGCCGCAGCGGGTCCTCGCGCAGCAGGTCGACGACGCCCATCTCGAAGGGCTTCCACCAGGAGCGGTCTTGCGCCGCAGGATATGTCTTCAGGCGCATCGTCGGTATGGCCAGGCTTCCGTTGGTGCCGCTGATGGTGTAGCAGTCTTCGTCGTCGTAACTCGGGTAGGCCTTGTTCTCCTGGGATGTCTGCTCCCAGCTGCGTGCGCACGCAGCTGTGTCGGACAACATGAAGGTACCCAGCGCACCGCTGGCAAAGCGCAGGTTGATGGCCACCGTATCTTCGACCGGGAACGCGCGGACGGCGTGCGAGGCGAAGGCCTGAACGGCGCTGATTTCGCCACACAACATGCGCAGATTGTGTACCTCGTGGATCATGTTGAGCAGGATCGGCCCGCCGCCGATCTGGCTGCGCCACGGTGCATCAGCGAAATAGCGATCCGGTTTGTAGAAAGTCGCGCTGCCGGTCACCGCCACCAGCCGGCCCAGTACGCCGCTGGCGACGACCGTGCGTGCACTGGCCATGATGGGACTGTATGCACGGTGGTGGCCGATCAGCAGCCTGGCATTGGCTTTTTCGACCACACGCACCAGGTCTTCTGCTTCCACGACCGTGGGTGCGATGGGCTTTTCCAGCAGGGCCGGCAAGGCGGCGTCCAGACAGATGCGCGCATGGTCGACATGCAACTGGTTTGGAGTGGCCAGCACCACGCCGTCCGGCCTGTCCCGCTGCAACAATTCAGCGAGGCTTTGATAAAGCGGCACGCCAGCGCGCGCGGCAATCACGACGGCAGCGGGTGCCGGGTCGACGATGGCGCTGAGAACGCTGTCGTGGTCCTGCGCAATGGCCTGCATGTGGGCCTGGCCGATATAGCCAGCACCTGCGACCGCAATGCGAACGGGGGTCATGAATTTCTCACGTAACGCAGGATCATCTGTACGATATTTTCGCGGCGCCTGGCCACATAGGCGGGCGACTGGAGGTCCTGCTGAAAGATCAGCCCGAAGGTGTGGCGATTGGAGACGTTGAAGAAGGACAAGGCCGAAATCGAGGCATGGATGTCAGTGGCATCGAGCCCGGCGCGGAACAGGCCCTCGATGACACCGCGCTCGTAGATCGTGCGCAACAGCGTGATGGCGGGTCGGTTCAACTCCTGGATCTTGCGGCTTTGCGCAAGATAACGGCCGCGGTTGATGTTCTCGGACATCACGATGCGGATGTAGTCTTCGTTGCCCAGGTGGTGATCGAACATCACGGTCACGAGACAGCGCAAGGCTGTCTCCGGGTCCATGTCGCCCAGCTGCAAGCGCATTTCGCTGTCCCGCACAAGGCTGTACGACTGTTCCAGTGCGGCAAGGTACAGGCCGTCTTTGCTACCAAAATAGTAGTAGATCATGCGCTTGCTGGTGGCGGTAGCAGCGGCGATCTCGTCGATGCGCGCACCGGCAAGGCCTTTCTCGCCGAACTCATGGATCGCCACCCGCAGGATTTCCGCCTTGGTGCGCTCGGGATCGTTGATGCGCGGCTCGCCGCGCACCTTGGTCCGCGGCCGGCGACGGTCCGCCGGTTCGGGCCGGGCCGTGCGTTTTGTACCGGACGTTTGTACCTTTTGGTTCAACATGATGATTGGCAATGCTAACAGCAGTGAGGCGCTCCATGGCTTGACTTCTCTGCGCAACGGAATTGATAATGAACCGGCTGGTACATAACGCCCTGTCGGCATTCTGGCGTGCTAGCATGCCGAACCCGGACACTGCGTACGGGTTCGCAATTTCCACACTTCGGAGACAAAACCATGAATTCCATCGTCAGCCGGCGCAGCATCATCACGGCCGCTGCGGCCGCATCGCTTTCGAGCCTGGCCGGGCACGCCTTCGCCCAGGATAAGGTCAAGCTTCGCCTGTCCTCGCCATCGTCCGCGACCGACCAGCGTGCCGTGGCCCTGACCTCGGTGTTCGCACCGGCAGTTGCCGATTTTGCGACTCTAGAGCCACACTGGAATGCAGCGCTGTTCAAGCAAGGTACCGAGCTCGAAGCGATCTCTCGCGGCAACCTGGACATGTCGATTGCGTCGGCTCAGGAACTGGCAGAGTTCTTCCCGGAGTTTTCCATCTTCTCCGCCGGTTACCTGCACAAGGACGCGGCGCACCAGAAGCGCGTTTTCGAGGCCGACCTGTTCAAGCCTTTCAAGAAAATGGTCGAAGACAAGCTGGGCGTGAAGCTGCTCACTGTCATGTACCTCGGACGGCGCCAGCTCAATTTGCGCTCCGACAAGAAGATCAATACGCCGGAGGACCTGGCCGGTGTCAAGCTGCGCATGCCGGGCTCCGACGCCTGGATGTTCCTGGGCAAGGCCCTCGGAGCGAATCCGACTCCGATGGCCTTCACGGAGGTCTACACCGGTTTGCAGACCGGCGCCATCGACGGCCAGGACAATCCGCTGCCGACCAACCGCGATGCCAAGTTCTACGAGGTGACCAAGCAGATCGTGCTGACCAGCCACCTGGTCGACCTGAACTACCTCACCATCAGCAAGAAAGTGTTCGACAAGTTGTCGCCGGCCAACCAGGTCAAGCTGCAGAAAGCCGCCGATGACGCTGCCGAATCGGGTCGCCAGAAGCAGCTCAAGCTCGAGGAAGAACTGGTGCAGTTCTTCAAGGACAAAGGTCTGCAGGTCTACGCGCCCAACGTCGATGCATTCCGCGCCAAGGTGCAGAAGGCCTATCTGGAGTCCGATCTGTCCAAGTCCTGGCCCAAGGGCCTGATCGAGAAGATCAACGCGCTCTGATCCGCGCCGATCCAGTCATCGAACCGGGACCGAGCCATGCAAACCAGGTCAAGCTGGTGGCAGGCGAGGGCGGACGACGTGGCGGTGGGCTTGCTCACTGCCATGTTTTTGGCCTTCGTTCTGCAGATCACCGCGCGTTACGTCATCAACTATCCGCTGCCGTGGACGCTGGAACTGAGCCTGACCATGTGGTTGTGGACGGTGTTCTGGGGCTCTGCACTGTGTCTGCGCAACCGCGACCATATTGCCTTTGACATGATCTATAACCTGGTCGGTCCGCGCACGCGCAAGGTGTTCGGCATCATCTCCAGCGGTTCCATCATTCTTGCGATGGCGGCCTCGTTTCCGGCCACCTGGGACTGGGTCAGTTTCCTTATCATCAAGAAGAGCGCGACCTTGCGTATTCCACTGGCCTATGTGTTCGGCTTCTTCCTGCTGTTCATGCTCGGCACGATCGTGCTTTACAGCCTGCGGCTGCGCCAGATTCTCAGGAACGAACTCGTAGAGCCACAGCAGCTGGCGCCCGAAAAATGACGCTGGCCTTCACCCTGTGCCTGGTCGTGCTGTTTGCACTGGCCGCCATCGGCACCCCGATTGCGCATTCCATCATCGTCGGTGCGATTGTCTACCTGGCTCTCAAGGGGCAGGACCTGGGTATCGCGGCCGAACAGATCAGCTACGGCTTGTACGACAGCTTTGTGCTGCTGGCGGTGCCGCTGTTCATTGTCGCGGCCAACATCATGAATGCCGGTGCGATCAGCGAACGACTGTTGCGCTTTTGCGTGGGCGTGGTGGGCCGCTTCAAGGGCGGGCTTGGCCATGTCAACATCGTTTCAAGCATGATCTTCGCAGGCATGTCGGGCTCGGCGGTGGCCGATGCCGCAGGCATCGGCAAGGTCATCATCGGGATGATGATCAAGGACAACCGCTACAGCCGCGGTTATGCGGCTGCCATCACTGCCGCATCGGCGACGATCGGCCCGATCATTCCGCCATCGATTCCGATGGTGTTGTATGCACTGGTGTCGGACACCTCGATCGGCTACCTGTTCCTTGGCGGCATCGTGCCGGGGCTGCTGATGGGTGTGGTGCTGATGATGATGAACAGCTACATCTCGCACAAGCGCGGCTTTGCCGCCGACGAAGTGGTGCCGATCCGCGAGATCCCGCGCCTGACGGCCAGGGCCTTCCCGGC
>JBKJRR010000511.1:0-2541 GCA_046594635.1 Burkholderiaceae bacterium | reverse complement strand
ATTGGCTTTGACGGCGGCCAGGATGACCATCCATTCGCCCACAAATCCTGCGGTACCGGGAAGACCGGCATTGGCCATCGCAAACAACAATGCGAAGGCGGCGAACTTGGGCATGGTGTTCACCACACCCCCATAGCTGGCGATCTCGCGCGAATGCACACGGTCGTACAACACGCCGATGCACAGGAACATGGCGCCGGAGACAAAGCCGTGGGCGATCATCTGCACGATACCGCCAGCCATGCCCAGGTCGTCAAAGATGAAGAAGCCAAGCGTCACAAAGCCCATATGGGCCACCGACGAATACGCCACCAGCTTCTTCATGTCGGTTTGCACGATGGCGACCAAGCCCACATAAATGACGGCGACCAGCGACAAGGCGATCATCAGCCAGGCCCACTCGTGTGCGGCATCGGGGGCGATCGGCATCGAGAAACGCAGGAATCCGTAGGCGCCGAGCTTGAGCATGATCGCCGCCAGCACTGCGGAGCCGCCGGTAGGTGCTTCGACGTGCACGTCGGGCAACCAGGTGTGCACCGGCCACATCGGCACCTTGACCGCGAATGCCGCCAGGAAAGCAAAGAAGATCAGCGTCTGGGACCGGCCATCGAGTGGCAGTTCGTACCAGGTCAACAGATCAAAACTGCCACCCGACTTGGTGTACAGGTAGATCAGCGCGATCAGCAGCAGCAAAGAGCCGAGCAAGGTGTACAGAAAGAACTTGAACGCCGCGTAGATCTTGTTCGGCCCGCCCCAGATACCGATGATCAGGTACATCGGGATCAAGGTGGCCTCGAAAAACACATAGAACAACAGACCGTCGAGCGCGCAGAAGACGCCGATCATCAGGCCACTGAGGATCATGAACGCGCCCATGTACTGGTTCACGCGTTTGGTGATGACCTCCCAGCCGGCAATGACAACGACCAGGTTGATGAATGCGGTGAGCAGCACCAGCCACAGCGAGATACCGTCCAGACCCAGGTGGTAATTGACGTTGAAGCGCTCGATCCACGGCGCCTTCTCGACAAACTGCATCGCGGCAGTTCCGAGTTGGAAACCGCCATACAGCGGCAGTGTGACCATCAGGCTGACAAAGGCCCCGATCAGCGCAATCCAACGGACGACAGGCGCGTGTTCATCACGGCCCAACGCCAGCAATACGACGCCGAAAACGATCGGCGTCCAGATGGCCAGGCTCAGCAATCCCATTTTTATTCTTCTCCTACGCTACTAGCTTCGCCAGACGAAATACGTCATCAGGACAAATACGCCCAGGATCATCGACAGGGCGTAGTGGTACAGGAAGCCCGACTGCAGCCGGCGTACCAGCCGCGAGATCCAGCCGACCACTTTCCAGGACCCGTTGACCAGCGTGCCATCGATCAGCGCCTGATCGCCACCCTTCCATAGACCGGTGCCAAGCATCCGCGCACCGCGCGCCAGCACGTTTTCATTGAACCAGTCCATGTAGTACTTGTTCTCGAGCAGTGTGTAGATCGGCATGCACCGCTTCTTGATCGCTGCGGGCAAGGCCGGATTGACCAGGTACATGTAATACGACGCCAGCACACCGGCGACGGCCAACCAGAACGGCGCCGTGCTCAGCGCATGGCTGGCCATCGCCATCGGGCCGTGGAAGATCTTGGCCAGTTCCGCCATCGCCGGATGCAGATCGGCATTGACAAACACCGCATCCTTGAAGAAGTCACCGAACAGCATCGGTTCGATCGTCATGTAGCCGACGACCACCGAGGGGATCGCCAGCAGGATCAGTGGCACGGTGACGACCCAGGGCGACTCGTGTGGCTTGTCGTCGTGCGCGCCATGGTGACTGTGATCGTCGTGGTGCGCATCATGGTGCGCATCGGGATTCTGGTCGAAGCGCTCCTTGCCATGGAACACCAGGAAATACATGCGGAACGAATAAAAGGCGGTGATGAATACACCTGCGAGCACAGCGAAATGGGCGAAACCGGCGCCGGGCAGATTGCTGAAATGCACCGCCTCGATGATGCTGTCCTTGGAGTAGAAACCCGCGAACAGCGGCGTGCCGATCAATGCCAGCGAACCCAGCAAGGACGTGATCCAGGTGATCGGCATGTACTTGCGCAGGCCGCCCATCCAGCGGATGTCCTGGTTGTGGTGCACGCCCATGATGACCGAGCCGGCCGCAAGAAACAGCAAGGCTTTGAAGAATGCGTGTGTCATCAGATGGAACACCGCCACCGAATAGGCCGACGCGCCCAGCGCCACCGTCATGTAGCCAAGCTGGGACAGCGTCGAATAGGCGACGACACGTTTGATGTCGTTCTGGATGATGCCCAGAAAGCCCATGAACAAGGCGGTGATCGCGCCTATGACCATCACGAAGTTCAATGCCGTCTCGCTGAGCTCGAACAACGGCGACATGCGCGCCACCATGAAGATGCCAGCCGTCACCATCGTTGCGGCGTGGATCAGCGCGGAAATGGGTGTCGGGCCTTCCATTGAATCGGGCAACCAGACATGCAGCGGAAACTGCGCCGACTTACCCATGGC
>JBKJRR010000342.1:0-9453 GCA_046594635.1 Burkholderiaceae bacterium | reverse complement strand
GGTTCGGGTCAGAGCGTGGCCGTAGTACAGGCAACGTATCAACTCAATCCGACCATCGAATTGTCGGGTGCAGTTCGGCACAACAAATGGAGTGGTGCCTACGCGGCGGTGGTCATCGACGGCCCGCCGCAGCAGTGGAACAACATGTTCAACGTGAACTGGGGTGGCACGCTCAATGGCGTTGCCAACCCCGGCTACCCGGCCAGCTCGACCGACTTTTCTCTCGGTGCGCGCTATCGCATGGAAAAATGGACCTTCTCCACCGGCCTGGCCTATCTGGGCAAGGCCCAGACCAACAACCCCTTGGAGCGCGGCCAGAGCAATTCGGCGCTGGTCAACACGATCGTGGTGGACTACGCCTACGACCGGGATCTTTCGTTCACCGCATTTGCCGGAATGATCCACTACCGCAACAAGGGGCTGTCCCCACTGTCGATGCCATCGAACTCCACCGTCAACCAAATCGATTCGCGCGCCACCAAGGCAGGTAACTGGCTTGGCGTCAGTGCCAAGTACACGTTCTGAAACGGGAAAGCGCTAGGCACATCCCATGACGTTCACAGGATTCCCCACCATGCTGACATCCCCTTCGCACTACCTGCGCGCCGCGCTGGTGCTGTTCTTCGCCACCATGCTGGCCGCCTGCGGCGGCGGTGGCTCCGTGTCGGTCGATGCGCCGGCCACGGCCGTGTCCACCACCAATTTGCGGGCACTGCCGGCTGAGTACCTTGCGCGAAAGGCGGTCTCCTACTCGCCATTCCGGTCTATCAACCGCGACACCGAAACCATTGACGCGGCCATGGTCAAGCAGGACCTGGACCTGCTGGTGGCTGGCAACTTCAAGCTGATTCGCCTGTTCGACAGTTCGGACAAAGTGGCCAAGCTGACGCTGGATGTCATTGCGGACAACAACATGGACATCAAGGTGCAACTGGGTGCCTATGTCAACAGCTACAAGTTCGAGGCCAATCCGTACAAGGTTCTCGACACCAAGGCTGCCAACCAGGCCGAACTCGATCGTCTGGTGGCACTCTCGACCAACCCGAAATACCGCGACATCATCCTGGCCGTCAGCGTGGGCAACGAGACCATGGTGGTTTGGTCGATTGTGCCGATCGAGCCGGCCGACATGGCGGTCTATATTCGTTACGTGCGCGACCGGGTCACGCAACCGGTTACCACCGACGATAACTTCCTGTTCTTCATCCAGTCACCCAAGATCGTGATGGACCTGCTCGACTTTGTCGCGATGCACGCCTACTCGAATATCGACACCCAGTTCCCGGATAGCCCGTACTACTGGGACTGGAAGCAGGAGGCTGTCGCCGCTGGGCCGGCCCGCGCGACTGCCATGATGGACGCGGGCATAGCCGCGACGCGCCGCCAGTTTCAATTGGTGCGCGATTCACTCGACCGCAAGGGCCTGCGCGCTTTGCCGATCGCGGTGACGGAAACCGGTTGGAATGCGGTGGACGTGGCGGGCGCCCAGTTTTTCCGTGCCCATCCGGTCAACCAGAAGATGTATTTCACGCGCCTGGAGACCTGGCGCGCCGAGGGCAGGGTGGGCCCTGGACCGGCGAACATCTTCTATTTCGAAGCCTTTGACGAGCCGTGGAAGACTGGCGACGACGGGTGGGGGCTGTTCAACGTGCTTCGCAAGGCGCGCTACGTTGTGCATAACCTGTACCCGCAGGCTATCTGGGAGAACCCGGCGTTGACCGATGCGGATGCGGTGTACTTCATACGGCCGGTGATCAATGCGCCATTCGCATTGAACCAGTTCACACTGTATTCGGACGCCCCTGCGGCGGTGATTGCGACAGGGTACAGCCTGGACGCGTTTGACGGCACCACTGCGCCCAGGAACCTGGCGGATGGATCAACCAGTGCCGAAGGTTCGGTCAGCATGGCTATCACACCGGCGCCAAGAGACTACGGCTGGGGACTGCTTTACAACCCGGTCACGCTCCGTTCAACGGTGAACCTCTCCCAGTTCGCCACCACCGGACGTGTCAATTTCTCGATCAAGAGCAACTATCCGGGCAAGATCGAGGTGGGCTTGTCCACGCTTACGGCGGAGGGTGACACGAAAGAGGTCTTCCTGCAGATCGGGGTTGGTGACTACGGTTATTGCAACAACGACAGTTGGTGCCAGGTGTCGATCCCGCTGCAGGCCTTCGTGGCGAAAAATCTGGGTATCGACTTCCGCCTGGTATTGAACCCGTTCTACATCGCCGATCGTTACAGCCTCACTGGCAAGGCGCTGAACTCGAACATCACGACCCGGCTCAATATCGATGGGATCTTCTACTCCCGCTAACCGGCGCGCGGCAGTCACTGTTCGGTGACTGCCGTTTGACCGGGTGCCAACCCGCAAGTCCCCAGCATGGCCGACCGTGCAGCGCTGCGCTGCTACCTGACATCGCAGGAGGGCGCTCGTCTGGCGCCGCAGCCAGCGCTGGAACTGGCCGACCCCGCAGTGTCGGCGACGAATCTGCCCAGCGTATTCGTCGATGCGCAGCGCCGCTTTCAGTCCATCGAGGGCTTCGGTGGGGCATTCACCGAAGCAGCGGCGGTGACCTGGCTCAAGCTGGGATTGATCCAGCGCGCAAAGGTACTGCGCGACTATTTCGACCCGCAGCACGGCCACGGTTACACCCTTTGCCGCGTGCACATGAACAGCTCGGATTTCTCGTTGGGCAACTACGCACACGTCGAAACACCGGGTGATGTCGACCTGCACAGTTTTTCAATCGATCGCGATCGGAAAGCGTTGCTACCCTTCATCCAGGCGGCCCAGCACGTGGCGGGGCAGCCGCTCAAGCTGCTGGTGTCTCCGTGGAGCCCGCCGGCCTGGATGAAAAGCAACGGGCGCATGAACGAGGGTGGCAAGTTGCTGCCCCAGTACCGGCAGGCCTGGGCGCGTTGTTACGTGCGCTTCATCCAGGAATATGCAAAAGAGGGCGTCCCGGTCTGGGGCGTTTCAGTGCAGAACGAGCCCGCCGCCACGCAGCGCTGGGACTCCTGCATCTACAGTGCCGAGGAAGAGCGCGACTTCGTGCGCGACTTTCTCGGCCCGGAACTGGCAGGCGCCGGGCTGGGCGAAGTGCGTATCGTGATCTGGGACCACAACCGCGACCTGCTGGTGGAACGCGCGAGTGTGGTGTTGTCCGATCCCGCGGCGGCCCGGTACGTGTGGGGCACCGGTTTTCACTGGTACGGCGAAAACCATTTCGACCAGGTGCAGTTGCTCCATGACGCCTGGCCTGACAAGCAGTTGCTGTTCACCGAAGGCTGCCAGGAGGGCGGACCCCATCATGGGTCCTGGGATCTGGGGGAGCGTTATGGCCACTCGATGATCAACGACCTGAACCGCTGGACGGTGGGCTGGATCGACTGGAATCTGCTGCTCGATGCCGATGGCGGCCCCAACCATGTCGGCAACCTGTGCAGCGCGCCGATGCTGGTCGATCCGGCTGGCGACGGCGTCGCGCTGCAGAGTTCCTACTACTACATCGGTCATTTCGCGCGCTTCATCAAGCCCGGCGCGCGCCGGGTGCTGTGTGCAGCATCGCGCGAAGCGCTGGAGTCGTCGGCCTTCGTCAATCCGGATGGCTCGGTGGCCATCGTCGTCATGAACCGCAGCCAGGAGCGGATCCCTTTCAGACTGCGCATGGGGCATCTTGTCGCCACTACCGAAATGCTGCCACGATCAATCGCGACCTACATACGCGACGGTGTGCAGTAGCGCCACCCAGCGAAACGGCTGGTCAGGTGCAGATCGGCAGCGACGACCAGCGCGTTGACATTGCGTGCGCAAGTGCGGGCAGCCGCTATGCGAGCCGGATCACCAGCCGCACCAGTGCGCCGTCTCTCAGCGCATGCGCGGCCTGCACTGGCAGCCAGCTGCCGCGGTGAGTTTCGATCCGTCCGTCCGCATGGTGCAGGTCGAACCCGACCGGCGCGACGGCGTCAACGCCGAAGGTTGCGCACCGCGCTGGATTGTCATAGACGATCCAGGTCTTGCCGAACAGCTTGAATCCGAAGCTGCCCGCGCCCGCCTGTGCGATCGCTTCGGTGGTGAACAGCCAGCCGGCCAGTATGGGACGCGGCGCAAAGCGCAGTGCGCCATCAACCATCTGGAACGGCGCAGCCCCCAACCCCATGTGCAGCACCATGCTGATCCATTCGGCGGTGGCGCCGCTGAGCCTTGCGACAAAGCCGACACCCTGTGTCGCTTCGTGCGGAAAGCGGCTGCTCGCGATGAACGATGAATTCTCCAGTGGCGAGCGCCCGTAGACCTCTGGCCGCTGGAATGCCACCAGACCACGGCGCAGGTCGTCGAAAAATTCGGCGGCCAGCCCCATGCGCAAAGTCTCGAGCAGGTACTTGTAGTGCATATGCAGGAAGATCGACTCGTTCTCCAGCCAGCCTGGCGTGAAAATACGGCTGCGACCGATCTCGTAACTCTGTGCGTCGAGTGGCGCATTCACCCGGTACATGCCCAGCTTGACGTCGTACAGCAGGGATGCGCGAACCGCCTGGTACAGCGTATGGGCCCGCTGCACGTTGGTGGTGCAGCGCAGGGCCTGCACCGCGCCCTCCAGGAAGGGCGCAACCGGCGTGCGTGCAAACCGGCGGGCGTGCACGAACTGGGTATGTTCTTCGTTTTGATCGGTCCCATGGGTGGTGCTCACCAGCAGATCGAATTCCAGCACCTGATGCGAAAAATAGCTGACCGGCAGCCCGGCATCGTCGACTGCACGGGTCAGTCCGGTGTCTAGCACCCGGTCCAGTGCGTCCAGAAAGTGGGCGATCTCTGCGCCCGAGAGCCACATTTGAGTGCCGGCTATGCCGAGCCGGGTCTGCGCGCGAAATTGCTCCCTCAGGCCGGCCAGTCGATCCCAGCTCGGCGTGAAGTCCGAGTGCTCGGACTTTTCCAGTGCATGCGTGACCTCGAACAACAGTGCTCCCACTTCGGTTGGCAGTGCCAAAGTGGCTGGCGCAGTCAGATGGGCGTGCAGGCAAGCGCGCAGGAAGCGGGCGCAGCGTTGCAGCGCATAGGCTTCGTGCGTGGATGAACCCAGCAGCCCTGGCAGTCCGTTGAGCGCGTCGCACCAGCCGGGTTTTTCTGCTTCCATCTCGAGACCGCTGCCGAATGGGTCGAACAGTGAGGCCTTGAGCACCATCAGGCTGACGATCTTGGCCAGGAGGGTCGTACGGTAGATCGGCCCGGTGCCGTGTGCAGTTCGCATCAGGTGCGGATCTTCGCTGCGCGAGGCGATCATCCGGGTCTTTTCGGCGTCCTGCACGACCGCGTGCAGCTGGCGCACGCTGCCATCCTTTCGCAGCACGTGCTTGCGTGCGCGCGCAAGCACGACATACTCACTGTCGTAGAACGTTGACTCGCATTGCGCGAGCAGCAGAGCCCCCATACGATCCGGATAGAGGGCTGCAAAACTGTCCAGCAGGTCGAGGTTGTAGATCCAGTGGTCGACCCAATAACCTTCCCCATGGCTGGCGTTCTGAATCTTGTTGCTGTGGCCGACAATGCGGTCGAACCAGGGCCGTGCCATATCCGGCGTGCCGCATTGCGCGATCAGCGCCTGCGCCAGGTCCCCGGGACTGTAGGGCTGGTCCAGCAGCGCACGCATTTCGCGCGTGTCGCCGGCCGGCCATTCGCGCATCAAGTGCTCCAATTCGTCCCCCGGCAATCGAAATATCTCGGACTCGATGACCAGCGGGTTGTTGCCGTCGATCTGCATCAAGTTGAAGAATGTCTCGATGTTGGACGCACCGACTCCGGGGAAAAGGAAATTTTCCGAGCGTCGATTCTGGTTCACGTCGCGGAAGTTGGCATTGCCCTGCGAGAAATAGGTTGGCGCAAGCTGGAATGCGTTGTAGTCGCGTTCCATGTCGCCATGCTTGCGCGTGAACGCATGGAACACCCTGGGCCCGTGCGGCCCGTCAATCACCACCGGTTGGCCACCACGCAGCGTGTTGTCCAGAAAGGCCTGGCGGGTGTAGGGGTCGAGTTGCTTCGGGCCGGCGATCAGTCCGAAGTGCGATCCGATGCGGCTCGTCAGTTCGGCGTTTTCGCCGCGCCGGCGCGAGCCGTACGTCGCGTCAGCGATCACGCGCTCACGCAGCGCACGCGCATGCTCCCAGTTGTTTGCCTGCCCGAAGCATGAGTCCCAGACCGTGATTTCGCCCGGCGCCAGCGACAGGTTCAGTTGCGCGAAGGCGCAGCCGGTCAGCGTGCTGGTACGACCTGCCGACACGTCCGACGCTCCATCGTGCAAGAAGGCCAGCGGTGATCGCAGGCTGGTGTCCGATCCGAACACCTGATCCGGGTCGACTGTCACTGGAACGCTGACGCCGTGCTGCACCGTGAACGCAAAGAAGCCGCCTTCAATCCACTGCACCTCGGGCTTGTCCGAGGGCTCGACCTTGAGCTTGAAGAACGGCAGCTGCTCCTGCACATGCCGGATCTCGGCAAAAGCCTCCATCGTGCGCGACATCGACTTGAGCAGTTTCTCTTCCAGTCCGAAGGCGACGACCGCGGGCAGGCCATCCATCACCTGGGCCTGCAGCGACGAGCGTCCGATGTTCTGCACCGTGACCCGACGCACCAGGGCTGGCAGCGATTCGCTGGGAAGCGTGAAATAAACGACATGGATACGCAGGCCCAGTTCGTCGTGGGTTTCCTGGATCTCGATCTCGTGTGGCCGGACCGTCAGGTGTTGCTGCATGTCTGCGCTTGCCTGGTTCTGGAAAGGTTCGTACAGCGCAGGACCCGCTGTGCCCTTAAGCCGGACAAAGGTGCGGAATCCCAGCAACGGCGTCAGCGCATAAGCCTTGTTGGCCGGGTGGAACTCCAGCATCGCGCCGTTGCGGTCGCGCACGCCAAAGCTCGACACGCATTGGCCCCGGTTGGTGTAAAACACCCATAGGGGTTTGCCGAACTCGCCCGCGATGCCGGGCAGGAAACTGGAAAACGGGCGCGCCGAATTGAATCCGGTGATCTTGAAATCGTCACCGTGAAGCGTGTACTGGTGTGTCATGAAAAGATGGTTCGAACCGATGAACGACGGCGATGGCATGCGGGGCGGGAACGCTGAACCAGCCTGACCAGCAAGTGGCGCTTGCCGCCGGCAAAAACAGCATGACGAAACTTGTCTCTCAGCTTGCATGGCGGCGCAACTGCGCTCCGCCAAGGACTCAGGTGAACTTGGGCTTGCCGTCCTTGTCCCACAGACCCCAATGCGCGCCCACCTCCCCCTCCTGCCCGAGCTTCCATGGCTCGTCGAACGAGGAGAAGTAGACCAGCTTGACGCCCTCACTCCGGGCCCACAACTGCACCTCGATGAAGTAGCGCATCGCGTTCTCGGCCGACGGAACGGCTTCCGCCACCGCCTGCCCCTTGCTGGGCCATCCGGTCTCGGTGACGATGACGGTCTTCTCACCGGCGGCGGCCTTCACCAGCGCGTGCATGCGCTTGAGGTACAGCCAGGCATGGCCGATGTCGGCACCTTCCCAGAATGGATAGCAGTTGGGCAGTATCACGTCGCAGGCCGCCACCAGTGCCGGACGCTCCAGGAACTGGTAGTACGCTTCGACACAGCCCACCTGCACGTCCTTGGGCAGGGCGGCTCGCACGCGCTGGATATAACTCAGTAGTTCCTGCTCGGGCAATTCTTCCCGCAACAGGACCTCGTTGCCCACCACAGCGATGTTCACCAGGCCTGCCTGGGCCAGTTTCACCAGTGACTGAATTTCGCGTTCGTTGCGCGCCCGGTCATGGCCGATCCAGGCTCCCACCATGGTCTTGAGCCCTTGGGCGCGTGCGGCTGCGGGGATCATTTCGTGGCCGCCGGTGCACGCGAAGGTACGTACCCAGCGCGTGGTGGGGGCGACGATGTTCATGCGCAGATCGATCTGCTGCTGCGACAGCACGTCGCCGCTGCCCTGACTTCCGGCGTAGGGGCTGAAGCACAGACCATAGACACGCGCCGCGAGCGCCTCGGAGAAGAGCGTGCGCAAGGCTTCGGGCGTCGTGTCGGCCATGGGCGAACCGCCGCCAAGCGGCAGGTCCAGGCCCCGCTCCTTCAGGGACACCCGGGCGCCCGACGGCCGGGATGATCCTGCCACGGCCAGCCGCTTGCGTCGCTCAAGCTCGTCGTGAACTTCGGTGGCCCGCTGCTCGTCCAGGTCGTAGTCGCGCATGATCCACATCGCGAGCAGGGTACCCAGAATGGGCACGCCGGAATAGAACAAACGCAGGCCGTCCACGGCACCCGCGGGCTGCACGGCGGCACCCGGCGTGAACGCGACGAAGGTCATGATGGCACCGCTGAGCAGACCCGCGACGGCGAAACCGAACTTCACCATCCACCAGTAGATCGCGCCGAAGATACCTTCACGCCGCTTGCCAGTGGCCAGTTCGTCCAGGTCGCACACGTCCGCTGTCATCGACATCATCAAGGTGAACAGGCCACCGATGCCAAACGAGAAGAACGGCAGCGCGAACATGAACATGTAGGGCTTGCCCGGAACCATCAGGAACCACAGCAGCACGTAGCCGAAGAGGGAGATGCCCTGCGACAACATGAATGCGTTCTTTTTGCCCATTTTCCTGGACATCCAGGCTACGGTCGGAATCACCGCGAAGGTGGTGATCAGCGCGCCGATGCTGCCGAACAGCGTGGGCCAGATGCCGGCCGCCGCTGCATTGCCGCTGAACAGGTGGTAGACAACAATGAAGAAGGAGAAGGCCGCGACCGTGTTGAAGGCGTTGAAGATCAGGAAGGTCGCATAGCAGAGCTTGCGGAAGGGCACGGAGCCGAAAGCTTCCTTGAAGCCGATCAGGATCTCCCTCATGCCACCGCCGATGTTGTGCAGACTCAGCGGCACGAGGTGCGCATCGTCCTTGGTCGACCGACTGGGCAGGAATAGCGCCGGCACCATCGCCAGCAGCATGCAGATCACACCGACCCAGACCGACAGCGTGCGCGTGGCTGTGTCGGCGTTCTTGAACCAGCTGGGGTCGTACATCACGACCCAGAACCAGGGTGCGATGACCCAGGCCCATTGGCCGATCCACTGCGCCACCGCCATGATGCTGGTGCGCTCGTGAAAGTCGTCGCTCATTTCGTAGCCCATGGCCACGTAGGGGATGCTGAACAGGGTGAGGCCCGCGTAGAACACGATCGACCAGAACAGGAAGTAGACGAAGTTGTAGTTGACGCCGTCGGCGCGGTAGAGCTGCCACATCGCGATGAAACTGATGCCCATGATGATGGCACCGATGAACACGTACTGCTTGCGTCGGCCCCAGGTGGAGCGTGTGTTGTCAGAGATGAAGCCCATGATCGGATCGGTGACCGAATCGAACACCCGCGGCAGGAAGAACAGTACGCCCCACATCCAGCTGGGAAAGCCCATGTCCTGCAC
>JBKJRR010000415.1:0-3524 GCA_046594635.1 Burkholderiaceae bacterium | reverse complement strand
CCGGGCGCAACGAGCCGGACGTGCTGGAGCTGCATTCGAACATCTCGTTCGCGATCTTCTGGCTGACACCGCGGCTGCACGACTTCTTGCAGCAACATCCCTGGGTGCATCTTGACGTCGCCACATCGATCTGGCCCACCGAGAAGCCACGCAACCTGGCCGCGGTCGAAATCGTGCTGGGCCTGGGCAAATGGGAGGGCCGGGCCGGGCAGCGGCTGACGCGCGACTCGATCTTTCCGGTGTGTACGCCCGAGGTCGCCGCGCGTATCCGCGATGTGTCGGACCTGCTCAAGGAGCATCTGTTCGATCTGCCCGGTACCTTGCAGACCTGGGACAACTGGCTCAGCGGGCATATCGGCAACCGCAAGTACCCGCCGCCACGTATCCACCGCGCCAGCACCTGGGTGCTGAGCATGAACTGGGCGCTGCAGGGCCTGGGCGTGACGCTGGCCCATGACACCGTGGCCAACGGACTGATCGCCGAAGGCCGGCTGGTGCGTCTTTTTGACTATTCGCTGCCGATGAAGGAAGCCTACTACCTGATCGCACCGGAAGGCAGCCTGATCAATCCGGCCGCCAAGGCGTTCAAGTCCTGGCTGATGCAGGAGATCAAGGGCTGATCGGGGTCGCGGGGCACTGCTTTGCCATTTGATTGATGCATCGCAATGGGATTGGCCGAGCGCATGTCGCTTGCGCCCCATGCGTGGCCGGACAATAAGCCTTGCAAGTCGTACCGTGACCAGCGCGCTGCGGTCGCATTGACAGGAACCCATTGATGCAAGATCTTCCCCACCATTACCAGGTCAGTGCCCAGGCCGGGCCTGAAGGCGACGTAGCCCTGGATTCAGACGGTGTGCCAACGATGGCCTCGGCCCCGCCGGTCGAATTCGGTGGCCCCGGCGGTCGCTGGTCGCCCGAGTCCCTGCTGGTGGCCGCGGTGGCAGACTGCTTTGTACTGAGCTTTCGCGCCATCGCGCGGGCCTCGCGCCTGCCCTGGACCGCGCTTCAGTGCGACGTCGAAGGCACACTCGCGCGCGCCGACGGCAAGACGAAATTCACGGAGTTTGCCGTTCGCGCCACGCTGAAGGTTCCGCTGGATGTGGACCAGGACAAGGCCCGGACCCTGATGGCCAAGGCCGAAGCCGGCTGCCTGATCACCAACTCGTTGAGCGCAACGACACACCTGACCGCGGTGGTCGAAGTCGCCGGCTGACGCGGCACAGCGCAAGGCGGGCCTGCGCCAGTGGACCCGGCTCGAAACCAGATCGCCAAGCCGGGCGGCAGCGCTGTGAAACAGGCGACAGCCCCTGGCGACGGATTCAAAGACAATCGAGCCCGCCCGTCCCGTCCCGTAGTTCACCCAGGGTGACCGGGGCGCGTGTCGCCAGATTGAAAGGTCGCCCGGTGTCACTTCCCCCATCTTCCCCCCGCAAGCATCTGCATACACGTCAGGTCCGGTTCGACGGTTATCACCGCGAGGACAGCCTGTGGGATATCGAAGCCACGCTGACCGATACCAAGGCCTATGTCTGGCGCTCGGCGGACAAGGGCGCGTTGCCGCCCGGCACACCGATTCACGACATGGTGATTCGTCTGACGCTGGACGACAACCTGAAGATCCAGGCGATTGCCACCGCCATGCCGGGCACACCACACGGCGAATGTATTCAGGCCAACGACCCGATGCAGGTCATGGTCGGCCAGACCATCGGCCCGGGCTGGCGCATGACGATCGAGAAGAACCTGGGTGGTGTCAAGGGATGCACCCATCTGCGCGAATTGCTGTTCAATATGGCCACGGCTGCATATCAGACCATTCCCGGCTACCGGGCCCAGCTGCGCCGTGAGGCGGGTCTGCCCGAGCGCAGCAACGACCAGCCGCCGTTCTACTTGGGCAAATGCCTGGGTTGGGATTTCGACGGGCCGGCGGTGCAGCGCCATTTCCCGCAGTTCGTCAGTTGGCAGCCGCTCAGGCAGAAGCCGCGCAGCCCCCGCTTGGACTGAGCCCCATCCCAAGCCATAACCCCCAGATTGCCCCGTCTCTGTGCGCAGTCGGCTACCTCACCTTTGGGCATCGAAGGGATCTTGATTCTTGAGTTCGGCGAACTTGACCGCCATCGTCGGGTTGCCCCGGGTCAACTTCTTGATCGTCACGTCCTGCGCCTTGTCGTTCGCAAGTCGAAGGTTTCTATCGGTGCCCAGCAGGGCGTCCCTTGTTTTCTGCAGGTGGTCGATCGACTTGTCAATCTCTGCGATCGCCTTCTGAAAGTGCCCGGAGGCGAGGTCGAAGTTCCTCGCGAATGCGGACTTGAAGGTGTCAAGCTCGGTTTCAAACTTCGTGATGTCGATGTTCTGTGCCCTGACGAGCGCAAGTTCTGACTTGTACTTGAGCGAGTTCATCGCCGCGTTGCGCAGTAGCGTGATGATCGGAAGAAAGAACTGCGGTCGGACCACGTACATTTTCGGGTAGCGGTGGAAAACGTCGACGATCCCGGTGTTGTAGAGCTCACTGTCAGGCTCAAGCAGGGAGACCAGCACCGCATACTCACACTCCTTCTCGGTGCGATCCTTGTCGAGCTCCCTCAGGAAGTCCTCGTTCTTGTTCTTCGTCGCGGTGCGATCGCTCTCGTTCTTCATTTCAAACATGATGGAGACGATCTCGGTCTTCGCCTCATCCAAATCTCGAAATATGTAGTCGCCCTTGCTGCCAGTGCGCGCGTCGTTGTCCTTCTCGAAATAAGCCCTCGGAAACGCCGTCGCCCGGATGCGGTTGAACTCGGTCTCGCAGTGCTGCTCGAGGGTTTCACCGACCATCTTGGTCGAGAGGCGAGCCTTCATGTCCCGCAGGCGCTCGATCGCGTCATCGCGATCCTTGATCTGGGTCTCGTACTTGTCCTTGAGCGACTTCTCGGCCAGTTGCTTTTCAAGCTCCGCCCGTTCGATGCCGTTCTTCAATTCGTCTCGTTCCTTTTCGACCGCACCGACCGCTTCGGTGATGGCATGTTTTTGCGCAAGCTCCAAGGTACCGAGCCTGGTTTTCAGTTCCTGGACCGCAATGTCCCTGGATGCAGCAGCCTTCTGCATTTCGTTCAACAAGTTGGCCTCGGCCAGCTTGGAAGTGGACTCCCTTTCACGCCTGGCCAGCTCAAGCTGATTTGCGAGCGCGTCGCGCTCCTTTTCCACTGCGCTCAGGGCCTCGGTCACGGCAAGTTTGCGGGCGACCTCGCCCGCATCGAGCTTGGCCCTAAGCGCCTGGATCTCGGTGTCCTTGGCCACTGCGGCCTTCTGCAAGTCGCTGGCGATCTTGGTCGTGGCCAACTCAATGGCAGAGCGCTTGTCTTGCTCGGCTAACTCAAGCCGCTTGTGCAACTGCTGGTCAAACTCGCTGTCGCGGACCTGCTTGAGGATCTCCGCGTACCCGGTCTCGTCAATCTTGAACGCTTTCCCGCAGTGCGGGCAGGTGATCTCGTGCATGCTTGCGTTTCTCCCGCCTTGGTCAAAATCTGCTTGCGAATCCAGGACCA
>JBKJRR010000238.1:0-3980 GCA_046594635.1 Burkholderiaceae bacterium | reverse complement strand
CCTGCGCGAAGGCTGTCAACGGCGCGGCCGCGCAAAGTGCCATGCCCATGCCCATGCCTAGGGCCATCAGTTGTCTGCAAATCAACAACCAGGAGAAAGAACCATGATTCGCAGACAACTGATGGCCCTAGGCATGGGCATGGGCATGGCACTTTGCGCGGCCGCGCCGTTGACAGCCTTCGCGCAGGCCGACTATCCGAACAAGCCGGTCAAGATCATCGTGACGTTCCCGCCAGGGGGCACCAGCGATGTCATGGCCCGGATGATCGCCGACGAGCTCGGCAAGCACTTCAAGCAGCCTTTTCTGGTGGAGAACATCGGTGGCGCCGGCGGTATCGTCGGCACTGAACGCGCTGCCAAGATGACACCGGACGGGTATACGCTGGTGCAGACCGGTGTGGGCCAGAACGCCGTCGCGCACGGCCTGGATCCCAATCTCAAGTACAACTCGATGACCGACTTCATCCCGATCACACAGGTCCATTCCGGGCCAAACGTGCTGGTGGTGCATCCGGACACGCCATTCAAGTCGGTGAAAGATGTGGTGGCCTATGCCAAGGCCAATCCGGGCAAGCTCGATTACGGCTTCACGCATGCGGCGTCGGGTCACATGGCGATGGAGCTGTTCAAGCAGACCGCCGGTATCTTCATGACTGGCATTCCATACCGCGGCGGCGGTCCGATGCTCAGCGACCTGCTCGGTGGCACGATCCCGATGATGTTCATCAACCAGGACGCTGCGCTGCAGCATGTCAAGGCCGGCAAGATGCGGGCGCTCGCCGTGACCAGCGCACAACGCAACCCCCTGTACCCGGACATTCCGACCATCGCCGAATCCGGCTACAAGGGCTTCGAAGCCCTGTCGTGGTCCGGCCTGTCAGCGATCAAGGGAACTCCGCAACCCATCGTCGACAAGATCGAGTCGGCCATGGTGCAGATCATGCAGTCCGACGCGATCAAGCAGCGCATGGGCTCGGTAGGGTTCATCATCCCGGCGCAGGGCGCCAAGCCCTATGCCGCGTTCATGAAGTCGGAGCTTGACACCTGGACCAAGGTGATCAAGGTGGCGGGCATCAAGCCGCAGTAAGGCGTACCGCCCGCAGCCGCGCTGGCATTGTTGCTGCGCGGGTTTGCGGCCCTGCGGCAAGTTGCCGGCCTGCGTCGACGATCAGCCGCGCAGGCAGCGCGCCACGATGGTTTCGAAATGCGCCGGACTTGGGCCCTGGTAGTTTTCGATCTTGCCCTCTTCGTCCCAACGCCGAAGGCGCAGGGCATCGGCGAAAAATGGATCGGCTTCGAACGCCCGTGCTTGCTCTGGTGTCATCACGCCACCCTGGAGCTTGAGCGAGAGCTTCGAGGCATCCGACAACAGGTTGAAGTAACCCGCTTCGGTGGCGGCCAGGTAGCGTTTGGCCGCCACATGCAAACGTACGGGTTCGGTCAACTCGGGGCCGAAAAACTGCGACAACCAGGCCGATCCGGTGGATTCGTGCTGGGTATCAACGCCGGAGTCGGCAATGTCCTGCGGCAGATCGTGCAGCAGGTGGCCGAGGTCGTGCAAGTAGGCTGCGGCGACGAGAACGTCGCTGGCGCCGTCGCGCTGCGCAAACGCGGCGCATTGGATCGCATGTTCAAGCTGGCTCACACCTTCGCCGTAGTTCTCGTTGCCCCGGCGCTCGAATGCCGTATGGATGGTTTGCATCACGTCCATGGTGCGAGTTCCCTGATGATGGTTGTTCAGGGCGATGGCCCATGAATCTGCTATTTTCGCGCCTCGCGCAAGGCGACGATACCGGCAGCAGCGATCAGCAAAGCGCCGAGGACTGTCGTGGACCGCGGCACCTCGCCAAAAAACAGGTAGCCCCACAGCGGCGCCCACAGGATGCCGGTGTATTCGAACGGTGTCACCAGATTGGCGGGCGCGATCCGGTAGGCATTGGTCAGGAGCAACATGCCGGCCGAGGCGATGACGCCGCAGGAGGCAATCAACAAGGCATCCACAAAGGTGGGCCAGACCCAGGGCCGCACGAGAAAGGTGATGCTGGGGTGGCCGGCGTCGTCGATGCCAAGCCAATGGGTGCAGGCCGCAATCACCAGCGCGCCGGCCAGGAAAACCCAGTTCTGGTAGAAGGTCATGACCGATGCCGGTTGCGCCGTACCGATGCGTCTTGCCATCAGCATGGAGGTCGCGTACATCAGTGCCGATGACAGTGACAACAACGCTGCCCATTCGAACAGGCCGCTGCCGGGCTGCAGGATCACCACTATGCCGCTGAAGCCGACGGCGAGTGCCGCCCATACCCTGATGCCGATGCGTTCACCCAGACAAGGGCCCGCCAACGCGGTGACAAAAAGTGGAACCGTGAAATACAGGGCCACCGCGTAGGCCAGAGTCATCGCCGGAAACGCCATGTAGTAACTCGTATAGGCGCCAAACATGAGGCCCGCGCGCAGTACCAGGGATCGGAAATGGGGTGTGAAGATGGCCCGCCAGCCGGCCTCGAATTGCACCATGACGAGCAGGATCGGAATCGCGACGATCGAGCGTATCGTCATCACCTGGGTCAGCGGATAGTCTCCACTGACCTGCTTGATCACCGCGTCCTGCAACGAGAAGACGAACACGCCAAGACACAGAAAACGGATGCCCCGTACGGCGTCGGATTGGGTCAAGGTGGGTGAATCGTGGGCGGGAAATGGGCTCGATTGTGCGTGCACAGGACAGCGCACCGAGCCACCCGGAAGCGACCTGATATGACAGAGGCGCGACGCCAGCTGCTGCCGGCCGCCGCACCTCCTGGGTCAACCTATTTGGCCACGACCCGGGCCATCTCCAGCACCTTGCACGAGTAACCCCACTCGTTGTCGTACCAGGAGACGACCTTGACAAAAGTGCTGTCCAACGCCATGCCCGCGTCGGCGTCAAACACTGAGGTACAGCTCTCGCCGCGGAAATCGGTGGATACGACCTTGGCTTCGGTGTAGCCCATGACACCCTTCATGTCGCCCTCGGACGCGGCCTTCATGGCCGCGCAGATTTCGGCGTAGGTGGCTTCCCTGGACAACTCCACCGTCAGGTCGACCACCGACACGTCGGAGGTCGGCACGCGGAACGACATGCCGGTGAGCTTCTTGTTCAGTTCAGGAATCACCACGCCCACTGCCTTTGCGGCGCCGGTGCTCGACGGAATGATGTTTTCCAGAATGACGCGGCCGCCGCGCCAATCCTTGTTGGACGGGCCGTCGACGGTTTTCTGTGTCGCGGTCGTGGCATGCACGGTGGTCATCAGGCCGCGCTTGATGCCCCAGTTGTCGTGCAGCACCTTGGCCACCGGGGCCAGGCAGTTGGTGGTGCATGAGGCGTTGGAAATGATGGCCTCTCCCTTGTAGGTCGTGTCGTTGACGCCGAACACGAACATCGGTGTGTCGTCCTTGCTCGGTGCCGACATGATGACTTTTTTGGCGCCGGCGTCGATGTGCTTCTGTGCGGTTTCCTTGGTCAGGAACAGGCCGGTCGACTCGATGACGATGTCGGCATCGACTTCATTCCATTTCAGCTCGGACGGGTCCTTGATTGCGGTCAAACGGATCTTGCGGCCGTTCACCACCAGCGTGTTGCCATCCACCGACACGTCGCCCTTGAAGCGGCCGTGTACCGAGTCGTATTGCAGCATGTAGGCAAGGTAGTCGGGTTCCAGCAGGTCGTTGATGCCGACCACTTCAATGTCCTTGAAGTTCTGCACTGCTGCCCGAAACACCATGCGTCCGATGCGGCCGAAGCCGTTGATACCGATCTTGATAGCCATTTGCCTGTACCTCCGTTGGTTGAAATCTGAAAACCTGTTGCCAGACGCTGATCAACGTTTGGCCAAAGCCTTTTGCACTGTGTCTGCGACGTTTTCTGGCGTAAATCCGAAATGCTTGAACAACACGGGCGCGGGTGCCGATTCGCCATAAGTGTCGATGCCGACCACCGCTGC
>JBKJRR010000164.1:0-8505 GCA_046594635.1 Burkholderiaceae bacterium | reverse complement strand
GTGGTTGCCCAGGATGTCGTCGCGCCGGTCCAGCCGCTGGCGCCGGTTGGGGCCGACCCGCACCAGCGAAAAGTCGGAGGTGCCGCCACCGATGTCGGCGACCAGCACCAGATGCTCGGAGTCGACCGTGGCCTCGAAATCCAGGGCCGCCGCGATCGGCTCGAACTGGAACTGCACTTGCCTGAAGCCCACCTGTCGCGCGGCTGTCTCCAGCGCTGACTGGGCCGCGGCGTCGCGCTGTGGATCGTCGTCGACAAAAAACACCGGCCGACCCAGCACCAGTTGATCGAGCGCCTGGCCCGCGGCCTGTTCGGCCCGACTGCGCAAGTGGCGCAGATAACTCGCGATCACATCGAGATAACGTACCGAAAAACCACCACCGACCTCGGTGGCCTGCTCGGCCAGGGTCGAACCCAGAATGCTCTTCATCGAGCGCATCAGGCGCCCCTCAATGCCGTCGACATAGGCGGCAACCGCAGCGCGACCGTAACTGCGCTGCGGCTCCTGTGCAGCGGACAAACCCTCGACCGCATAAAACACGGCCGTGGGCATGGTGTCATGACCTTGTTCCAGTTCCACCAGGCGTGTGCCTTCGGCTTGCACCAGCGCAATGGCGGAATTGGAAGTGCCAAAGTCGATGGCGCAGGCGCAAGACATGTGGGTAGGAAGATGCAGGGCTCAGTGCGCGCCAATCAACACGGCGAAGGCACCGTCCGCCAGCGTGGCGAATCGAGCCCGCGATTCTAGCGGCAGCGGCCAACGCTTGTGTCTGTTGCGGGGGCCGTGGCAGGCATACTCGTGGCGCCATGACGCAGCTGCCTACTTCACTAACCAGTGCGCCAACCCATCCGGTTCCGCGCGCGGGCATCATCACTGCACTGGTGTTGTCGCTGGGTGCCGCCGTGTCGCTGGGCATCACGCGCTTTGCCTACGGCCTGCTGTTGCCGCCCATGCGCGACGACCTGGGTTGGTCTTATGCGCTGGCAGGCGCTATGAACACCAGCAACGCAGCGGGTTATCTGTTGGGGGCCTTGTTGACGCCGGCGCTGTTGCGCCGCATGGGCCCGGGCCTGCTGATGGTGTGGGCGGCGTTTGCCGCCAGCATGTTGATGGCGCTCAGCGGACTGTTCACCGACACCGGGATCTGGCTGGTGCAGCGGCTGGCGGCCGGTGTGAGCAGTGCACTGGTGTTTATCACCGGTGGCTTGCTCGCCGCGCGCGTCGGAGCCCGAGAGCCTTCACGTGCCGGTCTGCTGATCGGTTTGTACTACGGTGGTACCGGCCTGGGCATCAGTCTGTCGGCCGTGGTGGTTCCGCTGAGCTTGCACCTGGCTGGCGGACAAGCCCGTGCCTGGGGCTACGCCTGGGCTGCCTTGTCGGTTCTGTGTTTTGGCGGCGCCGGCATGCTGCTTTGGGTGGTGCGCCGGCTGGCAGCGGTTGACCAGGCGGCCAGTGCTACCGCGTCGAACCGGGTGTCCCGGGCACCGGTTCCCAGGCGACGTTTTGCCTTCGGCCTGGCCGGTTATGCCATGTTCGGTGTCGGTTACATCGGCTACATGACCTTCATCGTCGCCTTGCTGCGTGAGCAGGGTATGGCCCCGGCCGCGGTCATGGGTTTTTATGCGCTTTTGGGTGTTGCCGTGATGGTGTCGCCGCGTTTGTGGGCCGGCCTGCTCGATCGCCACCGCGACGGTCGACCACTGGCGCTGCTCAATGCCTTGCTCGGCGCTGCCACCTTGGCGCCGGCGCTCAGCCATGCCTGGCCGGTGGTACTGGTCTCCAGTGTGTTGTTTGGTGCGGTGTTCCTGTCGGTCGTGGCATCGACCACCGCCTGGGTGCGGCACAACCTGCCGCCTGCACAGTGGGCCGCGGGCATTGGCGCTTTCACCATCGTGTTTGCGGCCGGCCAGATCGTCGGCCCCATCGTGGTCGGCTGGATCGCTGACGGGCCTGGCGGACTCGCACGCGGCTTCATCGTGTCAGCGCTGGCCTTGTGGCTCGGTGCGCTGCTGGCGCTCAGGCAGGGTGCGGTGTCCGACCGCGACTGAGGCAAACGGCCCACCGCAGTGGGCCACCGATCGGACTCGTAGCGAGCAATCGCCGCGAATCACCGCAAAGGCCTAACTGGTGGCTTTGGCGGTTGCCCGCAGCAGGCGACGCGCCAACAAGCCCATGGCGCCGGCCAGCACCGCGCCGCCGCCGGCCAGCAGCCAGACCGCCAGCGTCACCTGCTGTGGATTCAATGGCAGGTCCAGCCCGACGGCCTGCCCGACCAGGCCTGCAATCGCCGCGCCGATTGCGCCGCCGAGTGCACCCAGCGTCGGCGCCGATCCGGCCGTTGCGTCCTCCTGGCCCTTCTGGGCATGGGCCATCACACGCTGGTTCAGGAATGCGTACGACATGCCAAAACCCGTGCCGATCAACAGCAGCGACAGCGCGATCCAGACCAGCGGCTGGGCCGGCAATGCCCATGCCAGACCCGCCAGCCCGGTACCGATCAGCAGTGGGGCGGCCTGGATACACCGTGCCTGCCCGCGGGGTGCCATTGGCGCCACGACGACCGCCGCGAGCGACCATGCGACCGCATGCGCTGCGCCAAGGTAACCGGCCACGGTCGGACTCTGGCCCCGGTGAAACTGCAGCAGGAAGGGTGTGTAGACCGAAATGCACATGTGCGAGAGTGGCATCAGCAGCAGCACCCACAGGCCGAGCGAAACCGGATGCGTCAGTCCCGGAAACACGGTGGGGAAGATGTGGCGCGGGCTGCCCCGGTCCAGTCGCAACATCCATGCGATCAGGACAAAACCCAGCAGCACCAGCAACACGCCCCAGGCGACCGGATTCAGGCGGTTGGACACGGCGATTGCCATCACGCCCGAGGCCAGCAGCAAAAGCCGCAACGTGGGGACGGTGACCGTATCGCCCGAGCGCAACGGTGGGCCGGGCAGGACCCAGCGTACGAGCACCAGCATCGGCAGCGGCAACAGCGCCGTGCCGACAAAAGCCGCGCGCCAGGACCAGGTCTCGGTCAACCAGCCACCGGCCAATGGCCCCAGAAATATTGCGAACGCCCAGGTCACGGCCTGGATGCCGAACACCCGCGGTAACAGACGGATGTCGAACAACTCGCGCACCAGTGCGTAACTCAGCGCCACCAGCACGCCTTCGCCAAGGCCTTGCAACACCCGACCGAGCAGCACCAGCGTGATGCTGGGCGCCGCCGCTGCCAGCAGCCCGCCGGCTGTCACGACCAAACCGGCCAGCACCAGGGCCGTGCGGGCACCGAGCCGCGCCTTGAGCAAGGCCATGGACGCGCCGCCAAGGATGGTGGAGACCAGGTAGATGCTGGTGGCCCAGCTCAGATAGGGCGCTGCGCGCAGGTCATCGACGACGCTGGGCATCGCGGTGACCACCATGAACCAGACAATGGCATGGGTGCCTACGCCCAAGTTGACCAGCACCAGCGAGGCCAGGTTGCCGCGCTGGAGCAAGGTCGGAGGGCCGTCCTGCATCGGTTGGTGGTTCCCCTGGTTCACTTCAGGGTCAGCACCCACTGAACGATAGCGTCGGCCATGGGTGCCGTTGCCTTGGGCGCACGGATGTCACCGGCCAGCACATGCTGGCCCGCGCTTTCGCTGTAGTCCACCACGATGGCCTTCTTGTTCGGGCTGGCGATACGTGCGAACACGTCACGGGTCAGCTGCGGGTCGACGGTCTTGTCCTGCTCGCTGTAGAGCAGCAGCAGCGGGGTCTGAAAGGCCGTCATGTCGCTGGCACGGACATGGTCCACCAATGCCATCATCGGAAACAGTGCGCGGGTCGGATACCGCGTGGTCCAGGCCTGGGCTTCGCGCGGGTCGTCGGGTGTCCAGCCGCGGGTCTCGCCTTGCAGCGCGCGCGCGATCTGTTGTCCCCAGGGTCCGTTGATGATTTCCGAGCGTTTGTCGCGCGGGCCGAAATTGGGCGAGATGAAGACCTGGGCCGCAACGGCGCGTCCTTCAGGACGCAGTGCCAGCCAGGTCGCCAGCGTGGCGCCGGTCGAGACGCTGATGACCAGCAGCCTCTCGCCCAGCAACTGGCCGATCGCCGTGGCCTCGGTCGTGTCGGCCAGCCAGTCCTGCACGCTGGCCTGGCCCATCGCGTCGGGCGAGGTGCGCCCATGGCCGGTCAAGCGGCTTTGAAACAGGTTGGCGCCCAGCGCCTGCGCGACCCACTCGGCCAGCGGCGCGGTCTCCAGCCGACTGGCGGAGAACCCGTGCAGGTAGACCACCGACCAGGGCGTGCGTTCACCCGCCGCACCGTGCCAGACGATGCTTTTTGCCGTACCGGTCCGAATGTCGGGCACTGCCTTTTCCTGTTGCGCGATCCAGCCGTCAAGCGCACCTATCGCGGTCGGTCGCGCCGGACGATCGCTCGGCACGTCGGGTCCGAAGTCATTGCGCGGCCCGACCAGAAAGATGCCCGCCAGCAGCGTTGCAGTGATTGCCGCGCGGCGCAAATATGTCACGACGCGTCGGCGGGGTTTCAGGCTGGGATCGGATTCGGCAGTCATGTCGCGGCATAAGCCCGGGCGGGCGGTTGGGCAAAGGCCTGCCATTATCTTCCGCCGCTGTGGCCGGCGTCGCCGTCAGCCGCGTGGCTGGTTGCTGCGCTGGCGCTGGTACCGGGTGCTGCACGCGACCCGGCCACAGCGGCACGCGCTCATCACACGGGGCAGGCCGTTACACTGGCTCGCCGTAATCTGCCACCTATGTCCTTCAACGCCTTCCCCCTCGCCCCTGACCTGTTGCGAGCGGCTGTAGGGTCCGGATACCTGGTCGCCACACCGATACAGCAGGCGGTGATTCCTGTGGCGCTGTCCGGTCGCGACGTGCTGGGTATCGCCCAGACCGGCTCGGGCAAGACCGCGGCTTATGTGCTGCCGATGTTGCAGTCGGTGTTGCGTCAACCGTCTGCATCACCGCGCAGGGTACAGGCGCTGGTGCTGGTTCCGACCCGTGAACTGGCCAGCCAGGTGGCCGAAACCGTGCGGTCGCTGGCGCGATTTCTGCCGCAGGAGCCCAAACTGGTGGCGCTGTTTGGCGGCGTCTCGGTCAATCCGCAGATGATGCGTTTGCGAGGCGGCGCCGATATCGTGATCGCCACGCCGGGGCGCCTGCTCGATCTGGTCGACAAGAATGCGGTGACCCTGGGGCAGATCGATTGGCTGGTGCTCGACGAAGCCGACCGCATGCTCGACGCTGGTTTTGCTGACGAGCTTGCACGTGTGCTGGCCTTGTTGCCGGCGAAGCGCCAGACCCTGCTGTTTTCGGCCACGATGCCGCCGGCCGTGGAGGCACTGGCGCGGGCGCTGATGCGTGAGCCACAACGTGTACAGATCGCCGACGATGCGTTGACCGCACCGGACATCGTGCAAAGGGTTGTTGCAGTCGATCCGGCGCGGCGCACGCAACTGCTACGCCAATTGATCAAGGACCATGCCTGGAAACGCGTGCTGGTGTTCGTGGCAACGCAACACGCAGCCGAGACGGTTGCCGCCAAGTTGTATGCCAACGGCGTTTATGCCTCGCCGTTTCACGGAGGGCTAAGCCAGGGCGGCCGTACCCAGGTGCTGCAGGAGATGCGCGACGGGCAATGGGACGTGGTGGTCACCACCGACCTGGCCGCACGCGGCCTGGACATCGTACAGTTGCCGGTGGTGGTGAATTACGACCTGCCGCGTTCCGCCGTGGACTATGTGCACCGTATCGGCCGCACCGGGCGCGCCGGCGCCAGTGGTCTGGCGCTGAGTTTCGTCAGCGCCACGACCGAGGCGCATATGCGGCTGATTGAAAAACGTCAGGGTTTGCAGCTTGAGCGCGAGGTGATGGCCGGTTTCGAGCCGATGCTGGCGCCGGTAGCCGATCTGGCGAGCGTGCCGGGCACCGGCGGCATCAAGGGCAAGCGCCCGAGCAAGAAGGACAAGCTGCGCGCCGAGGCGGCGCGCCAGCAAGGCAGGCCGATGCCCTTGTCATCTGACGACAACGGCGCCGGTTGATCATTCGGCTGGCGTGTCTGCGGGCGGGAGTGCCGCATCACCGGCATCGGCCGGCAATGCTGCGTCGTCGGTCACTGGCCGGGGCTTGCGATGTCCCGGCTTGGCCAGAATCTCGACATAGACATGGGTCGCGCCCTGCGCCGCCGCCGCGTCGATCTGGCGCGTCAGCTCCTGCTCGGTCGTGATTTCGGCGCTGTCTTCGGTCAAGCCGAAGCGGCAATCGAAGTCGAAAAAGTCGACGCCTTCGGGTAATTGTTTACGCCGTTCGCGCTTGAGGTACTGGCGAACTTCGTGTTTGAGGGCATCGAGCACGCGGTCCGGATGCCGGCCAGCCAGGGTCAGGGGGAAAGTTTTTTTCATGGGTGATGGTAGCGCGCTACAGTGGCTTCTTTGTTCTGTCGGGGAATGTCGCCATGGCACGCAGCAGCAATATCTGGTCGGAAAAGGTGCTGGTTTTGATCCGCTCCGGCAACACCTCCGCCGCCGTGGCGCAGATCAAGGTTGCGCCCAGCGTCAAGGATTTGCGGGCTTTGCAGGCGGCGATGATCGTGCACCGGTTCCAGGGGCGCTGGCCGACGGTCGACTCCGCCGTCGCCGACAACCTCGACTCACTATCCGCGCCACGCCTGCATCGGGCGCCTTGATTGCCTGACGCTGCGTTTCGCCGCCGCCAACGGGTGCGGTTCAGCGCTCCAGCAGTTCGAAGTTCAGCAGCCGGGTCGCAATAAAGGTCTCGGCCAGGAAACACAGCAACGCCAGCAAAAAGCACACGATGCCGCTGAGAAACCCACCCACGGCCCAGCGTGCACTTTGCATGCCGGTGGTTTCACCCAGGAAAAGCAGGATGATGGTCAGGCCGATCAGGAAGGCGCAGGTCGTCAACAACGCAATCGAACCATTGGCCAGCCGCCCGCGTTGACGCAAGGTGCGCAGTTCGGCCGCCGCCCGCGCCATCAACACCTTGTCGTCCGAGCCACGGGCCTGTTGCTCGACCACACGGGCCCGGTCAATGATGCGCGCCAGCCGGCCGGCGACGGCGCCAATCATGCCGGCCACGGCGGTGAGCAGAAACACCGGCGCCACGGCCAGTTGAATGCCATGGGTGATGGTGTCCGGATCGAGAGGAGGGAGGGCCATGGTGGTCGGGGCAGTGGCCCGATTATGCGCAAAAGCGCTTTGGCTCACCTGGGCTTGCAGCAAGACGTCGCATTGCCTTTCGCCTCGTGTGGTCTGGGACAGTGCTGTCCGCGCCACATGCGAAATATCGCAACCAATCAGGACCGTGGCAGCTCAAGCCAGGCGGCGGAGCCGCGAAGCGTTGGTCATCACAAGTGATCGATCCCTGGCTGGAGATCTGCCGGAATGTCGACAGGCATCGACAACAGTATCTGCGCCATGCCCTTGCCCAGCGCGTCGTTGCGCATCGAGGTCATGCCGCCGCCGTCCAAGGCCTGTTCGCAGACAAAGTTGAAGGCGTGAATACCCGGCACCTCAAAACGTGTGACCCGCCCCTTGACCAGATGGGCCAGGTAAGCCGCAACCGCAGCTTCTGTGACCTGCGCGCGCAGCAGCGTCAGCCAGGCCGGATGGCGTGCGATCAAACCGATGTTGGAAATATTCCCTTTGTCGCCACTGCGGGCCCAGGCCAGCCGGATCAGTGGCACCGAGATGGTGTCGTTTGCCGGGTCGACTGGCGCTGCAGCCGCCGCCGATGCGAATTCGGTGGCATGTGCTTCGGGCGCAGTGATATGCCGTTGAGCCACCGCACCGAGCTGTGGTGCAGACAGGGCAGGCACAGCCGTCAACATCGCGCCGCCGACCAACTGCACCTGCGGCGTGACCATCAACTTTGGCAGCAAAAACGCGAATTGCCGGATCAGCGGTGACGCTGAAGCGCGCCCACCGCCGGCGCCGGTAGTACCCGGCGCCCAGGAGGTGCCGGCCGGTGCAATCTCCCGTGCCAGCAAGGCCAGCGCATCCTTGCGCGGATGGCTGGCGCTCAGCCGCAGGATGACCTCGCGCACGTCGCCGGCCCGGGCATGCGGGCCAAAACACGACTCAGCGCCCAGTACTTCGATATGGGTGGCGGCATACGGCGCCATGCCGGCAGTTGCCAGCATTTCGGAGGTTCGCAAAAGGATGGCCTCGCCGGTGCGCCGTGCCTTGGCCGGAGCGTCATAACCGACGATGGTCAGCTGGCAGGCAATCCGGTAGCCGTCCATCCAGGTGGCGCAAACCTTATAGATGTCGGTCGGTGGCAAGCCTCTGGCACCACGGACCTCGACCTGGTCCGGGCCGACCTGGCGCATCGTGACCTGGGTGAAGTCGCAAACCACGTCGGGCAGGATGTAGCGCGCCGGATCGCCAATCTCGTAGAGCATCTGCTCGGACACCACGGCGGGGGTGATTAGACCGCCGCTACCCGAAGGTTTGCTGCAGATGAAGTCGCCGTCAAAGCCCACGTCGAC
>JBKJRR010000157.1:0-13986 GCA_046594635.1 Burkholderiaceae bacterium | reverse complement strand
TCTCGCGCACCCCACTCCTCCTCACGAAACTGCCCAACGTCGGCTCGACCATATTCACCGTCATGTCTGCACTGGCGGCGGAAAAAAAAGCGGTCAACCTGGGCCAGGGCTTCCCGGATTTCCCTTGTGAACCGGCTCTGGTCGGCGCCGTCACCGAAGCGATGTCACAGGGCCTGAACCAGTACCCGCCGATGACCGGCGTAGCGCCACTGCGTGAAGCAATCGCGACCAAGCTGAGCGCCTGGCACGGTCCGCACGGGGGACGCGCTTACGACGCAGCGAGCGAGATTACCGTGACAGCTGGCGCGACCCAGGCCATCTTCACGGCAATCCTGGCCATCGTGCGACCCGGCGACGAGGTGATCGTGCTCGACCCCTGCTACGACTCCTACGTACCCAATATCGAACTCGCAGGCGGCATCCCGGTGCGTGTGCCGCTGACGCCCGGCAACTTTCGACCCGATTTCGACAGGATCACCGCGGCGATCACACCGCGAACCCGTGCCATCCTTGTCAACAGCCCGCACAACCCGAGCGCGACGGTGTGGAGCCAAAAGGACATGCTGCACCTGCAGGAGTTACTGGCACCGACCGATATTTTCCTGATCAGCGACGAGGTCTACGAGCACATGGTGTTCGACGGTCAGCAGCACCACAGTGCAGCGCGTTTTCCGGGGTTGGCTGCCCGTGCCTTCATCGTGTCGAGTTTCGGCAAGACCTACCACGTGACCGGGTGGAAGATCGGCTTCGTGGCGGCGCCCGCGCCGTTGATGGCCGAGTTCCGCAAGGTGCACCAGTTCAACGTGTTCACCGTCAATACACCGATGCAGCACGGGCTGGCCAGCTTCATGGCACAGCCCAGCCACTACCAGGAACTGCCGGCGTTCTACCAGCGCAAGAGAGACCTGTTCCGCGCCGGCCTGGCCAGCACCCGCTTTCGACTGCTGCCAAGTGAAGGCAGCTACTTCCAGTGTGTCGACAAATCCGCGCTGGCGGTACCCGAGAAAGACCTCGGCGAAGCCGATTTTTGCCAATGGCTGACGTCCGAGATCGGTGTGGCCGCAATTCCGTTATCGGCGTTTTATGGCGATGGCTTTGACCAGAACGTGGTGCGGTTCTGCTTCGCCAAGAAGGACGAAACGCTGCACTGCGCGCTCGAACGCCTGGCCCGGCTCTAGGTTGCACCACCCATACAGGCGGGCCAGCTGGCGCAACCGCTAGCGCCGCTTGGACTCCCGGTGCGCAATCCAGAGCGTCGATGCACTGATCACGACACCGCCGATCAGCGTGGATTGGGTCGGCAGATCGCCAAAGAACAACCAGCCCATGCTGGCAGCCCAGACCAGGTCTAGGAACTTGACCGACTGGGTGGACGAAATGTCGGCGATCGCAAAACCCCGGGTCACACTGTAATGTCCGCCCACACCCAGCACGCCCGCAATCAGAAAACCGAACCATTGCCAGGCACTGGGCGACTGCCACACCCACCAGGCCATGGGCAGGCTGAACAAGGTCACGCTCAGCGCCTGCCAGAACACGATCACCTCGACCCGCTCGTAACGGGTCAACGCCTTGGTCATCAAGAACGAGGCGGCAAACACCGGACTCGATGCCAGCATCAGCAGGTTGTAGACACCGGCACTTCCCGAGAGTTGCGGCCCCACGACGATCATCACACCGCAAAATCCGATCATCGACGCCAGCCAGCGCTCCCAGCGCATGGTCTCGCGAAAGAACAGGTAGGCGCCCAGCATGATGAAGATCGGCCCGGTGAAACCGATGGCGGTGGTATCGGCCAGCGGTATGTGCGGCAGGGCCGTGAACCACAGGACCAGGCCAACCGCATGCACTGCGCCACGCGCAAACTGCCCGCCCACCCGGGTTGGCCAGTACGCCGTCACGCCCGATCGGGCGATCAAGGGCAACATCACGACCACGGCCGCCAGGTAGCGCAGAAATTGCGCCTGCAGCGGGTGCAACTGCAAGCTCAGTGCGCGCAGCAAGGTGTTCAGGATCACAAACAGCAGACCTGACAGACTGACCCACATCAGGCCGCGCACGGTCGGCGGCAGGCGCTCGACACGGCGCATCACCATCAATACGCCACGCACCCGAGGGTGTCGCAGCCGGGTCCGATAGCGACTCACGAACGTCCGCTCAACTGTTGATCTGCGCCCACGCCTTGTCCAGTCGCTTGACGCTGACCGGCTGCGGCGTACGCAACTCCTGCGCGAACAGGCTCACACGCAACTCTTCAAGCAACCAGCGAAATTCCTGCAATCGCGAATCAGTCACGCCCTTGCGTTCGGCTACCTCGCGCCAAAACCGGGCCTCCTGCGGCCGGATGTCGGCCAGCCTCGCCTGATCTCGCGCTGGGTCGGCCCGCACCTTGTCCAGGCGCAATACGATGGCCTTGAGGTAACGCACCACATGCTGCAGCTGCGTCCAGGGCGTACGGGCCAGAAAGTCGCGCGGCATCAGTCGCTGCAACTGCTGCTGGGCATCGGCCACGGCGTCCGGTGCATTGCGGCTGTCCTTGATCTTGCGCACTGCAAGCGCGTATTCGACCAGGATGGTCGACGCCAGACGCGCAACCTCGTTGGCGATCAAAGTCAGGCGCGAACGCCCCTCTTCGATCCGGCGCTTGAACGCCATGGCATCCGTGGGCAAGGGGTCAAGCAAAAACGCACGGTCCAGCGCCAGTTCGATGATCTGGCCGCGCAACTGCCCCACCGTACCCAGCGGCATGTAGGCCGCGCCCATCTTCTGCAGGTCGGGGATATTTTTCTCCAGGTATTTCAAGGCATCACGCAACTGCAGCGCGAACAGGCGACGCAGACCTGCACGGTGGCGCGAGGCCGCCACTTCGGGTTCATCGAACACCTCGATCGTCACGGCATCGACCGCATCGATCAGCGCCGGAAAACCGATCAGCACCTGCCCTTTGCGGCGGATCTCCAGCAGTTCGGGCAACTCGCCGAACGTCCACGCCACATGGCGCTCGTTGGCCGCCGGCATTGCGGCGAGGGCAGGCGCCAGAGGCGCAAGATCGCCAGGCGCTCTGGAAGCGCTGGCGGACCCTGGCCCCTGAGAGCCGGTTGCGGGCTTGGCGGTCGCCACCACCGGCGCCTTGCCCAGCTTGAGCGCCGCCAGCGCCTGAAACGCGCCACGTGCCTGGCTCCCGAGTTCGCCCTTGAGCGCGGCCAGGTTGCGCCCCACGCCCATCTGTCGGCCGTTGTCGTCTGTCACCCGGAAGTTCATGAAATGGTGCGGGCTCAAGGCATCGAGCTTGAAGTCCGCGCGTTTGACGTCCAGCGAGGTGGTGTCGCGCACCAGCTTTAGCAAGGCATCGACCAGGCTGCCGCCACCGAACACCTGCGGCGCACTGAACTGCTCGGCAATACGGCCTGCACTGTCGGGCAGCGGCACAAAACGCGAGCGCGGCTTCTGGTGCAGGCTTTTGAGCAGCGCCAGTATCTTGTCCTTGAGCATGCCAGGCACGAGCCACTCGCAACGATCCTCGTTCACCTGGTTGAGAACGAACAGAGGGACGGTGACGGTTACGCCATCGCGCGCATCACCGGGCTCGTGCAGGTACTCGACCTGACAATCAACACCACCCAGACGCAGACTGCGTGGAAACGCCTGGGTCGTGATGCCAGCCGCCTCATGGCGCATCAGTTCCTCGCGATTGAGCATCAGCAGGCCGGGCTGGACGAGCACCGCCCTTCGGTACCACTGCTCGCAGCCATGACCGCCACAGATGTCGGCAGGCAGTTGCTGGTCGTAATAGGCGTAGATCAGCTCATCGTCGACCAGCACGTCCTGGCGCCGCGACTTGTGCTCCAACTCCTGCACCTGGGCCACCAGCTTGCGGTTGGCGGCCAGAAACGGCAGCGATGTCTCCCATTCGCCCGCCACCAGCGCCTGGCGAATGAAAATTTCGCGGGCACCTTGCGGATCGACCCGACCGAAGTCGACCCGCCGGCCGTTGTAGACCACGATGCCATACAAGGTCGCGCGTTCGAGCGCTGTCACCTGCGCCGACTTTTTCTCCCAGTGCGGATCGAGCAACTGCTTCTTGAGCAGGTGTCCCGCGACCTGTTCTATCCATTGCGGCTCGATGGCGGCGATGCCGCGGCCGAACAGCCGGCTGGTCTCCACCAACTCAGCCGCCAGAATCCATCGCCCCGGCTTCTTGCTCAGGTGTGCGCCCGGATGGCGGTAGAACTTGATGCCACGCGCACCCAGATAGGCCTCGTCGTCTTCAAGCTTGCAGCCCACATTGCCCAGCAGGCCCGACAACATCGACAGATGCAGTTGTTCGTAGGTTGCCGGTATCGTGTTCAGGCGCCATTTGTGCTCGGCCACCACGGTGTGCAGCTGTGAATGGGTGTCTTTCCACTCACGCACCCGACGGATATTGACAAAGTTCTGCCGCAGCAGCTGTTCGTACTGGCGGTTGGACAGGCGATGTTCGGCACTGCCCTTCTCGCCGCGCGCGTGGTTGATCCACTTCCACAACTTGAGGTAGCCGGTGAATTCGCTGCGTTCGTCGTCGAACTTCACATGCGCGGAGTCCGCCGCGCCTTGCGCCTCCATCGGCCGGTCGCGCACGTCCTGCACACTCAGCGCACTGGCAATCACCAGTACCTCGTCCAGCGACTGGCGCTCGCGCGCCTCCAGGATCATGCGGCCCACTCTAGGATCAAGCGGCAAGCGCGCCAGTTCCTTGCCGATAGCGGTGAGTTCATTGGCATCGTCCACCGCGCCAAGTTCGGCCAACAGCAGGTAGCCGTCGGCAATCGCACGCGCCTGCGGACGCTCTATGAACGGGAAGTCCTCCACCATGCCCAGATGCAACGACTTCATGCGCAGGATGACGCCGGCCAGCGAACTGCGCAGGATCTCCGGATCGGTAAAACGCGCGCGCTGCTCGAAATCGTCTTGCGCGTACAGCCGTATGCAGATGCCGTCGGCAACCCGGCCACATCGGCCGGCACGCTGGTTGGCCGAGGACTGGCTCACCGGCTCGACCAGCAACTGCTCGACCTTGCTCCGAAAACTGTAGCGTTTGATCCTGGCGGTGCCCACGTCGATGACGTAGCGGATGCCTGGAACCGTGAGCGAGGTCTCGGCCACGTTGGTGGCCAGCACGATGCGTCGGCCGCTGTGGCTGTCAAAGACCTTGTCCTGCTCTGCCTGTGACAGGCGCGCGAACAAGGGCACCACTTCGGCGTTGCGCAGATGCACCTGGTGGCTCAGGTGACGGCGCAGCGCGTCGGCCGCCTCACGGATCTCGCGCTCACCGGGCAGAAATACCAGAATATCGCCAACGTCGCGCGCAGCGGATGGGCCGAGCCACAACTCGTCCACCGCATCGCAGATGGCGCTATTGAGGTCGTACTCGCGGCTTTCCTCATACGGCCGATAGCGCTGCTCCACCGGGAACATGCGGCCTGAGACCATGATCACCGGCGCCGGCCCCTGGCGCGAGGCGAAATGATCGGCAAAACGTTGGGCGTCGATGGTGGCCGAAGTGACGATGATCTTCAGATCCGGCCGGCGCGGCAGGATCTGGCGCAGGTAGCCCAGCAGAAAGTCGATGTTCAGACTACGCTCATGGGCCTCGTCGATGATCAGCGTGTCGTAGGCCTTGAGCAGCGGGTCGGTCTGGGTCTCGGCCAGCAGGATGCCGTCTGTCATCAACTTGACCGAGGCTTCACGCGACAGGCGGTCCTGAAACCGCACCTTGAAGCCCACGACCTCGCCCAGCGGCGTCTTGAGCTCCTCGGCAATACGCTTGGCGACCGAACTGGCGGCAATACGACGCGGCTGGGTGTGGCCTATCAGTTTGCCCTGGCCCGGCGCATGGGCCGGCTTGCCCCAGCCCTCCAACGCTACCGCACGTTTGCCCCGGCCCAGCGCCAGCGCCATCTTGGGCAACTGCGTGGTCTTGCCGGAGCCGGTCTCACCACATACGATGATGACCTGGTGCCGGGCCATGGCCTGCATGATCTCGTCGCGCATCGCCGATACCGGCAGGGATTCTGGAAATTCAAGCACCGGTTCGGACATGGTGCAATTATCCCGGTGGATGAAGCCCTTTCCGTGAAACCCATTTCCGTGGGCGACTGCTACACTTTTGACATCCCCTCCCGCGCCGCCCCGCCCCGCCCGCACTGACGATGTCCACCGTATTCAATTTCACCTTTGTGCCATGGTTTCGCTCGGTCGCGCCATACATCCACAAATTCCGCAACCAGACCTTCGTGGTGGCCATTGCCGGTGAGGCAATAGCTGCCGGCAAACTGCACAACCTGGCCCAGGACCTGGCGCTGATTCAGAGCATGGGCGTGAAGATCGTGCTGGTACACGGATTCCGCCCGCAGGTCAACGAACAACTCAAGGCCAAAGGGCACGAGCCGCAGTATTCCCATGGCCTTCGCATCACGGACGAGGTGGCGCTCGATTGCGCGCAAGAGGCGGCCGGCCAGCTGCGCTACGAAATCGAGGCCGCTTTCAGCCAGGGCCTGCCCAATACCCCGATGGCCGACTCGACGGTGCGCGTCATATCAGGCAATTTCATCACGGCACGGCCGGTGGGTATTGTCGACGGCGTGGATTTCAAAAGTTCCGGCCTGGTGCGCAAGGTCGACAGCGCCGGTATCCAGCGGTCGCTGGATTTCGGCGCCATCGTACTGGTCTCGCCTTTCGGTTTCTCGCCGACGGGCGAGGCGTTCAATCTCACCATGGAAGAGACGGCCACCTCGATCGCGATAGCCCTTCAAAGCGACAAGCTGATCTTCCTGACCGAAATTCCAGGCGTCCTGGTGCGCCCGAACGAACCGATGAGTGAGGACAACCCGATCGATACCGAGTTGCCCCTGGCCCAGGCCGAGAAACTGCTGGCCGAACTGCCGCCGCCAAACACGCCAATGGACACCCCGTTCTACCTGCAGCACTGCGTCAAGGCGTGCAAGAGTGGCGTCGAACGCAGTCATATCCTGCCGTTTGCAATCGATGGGGCCTTGCTGCTTGAGGTGTATGTGCACGACGGCATCGGCACCATGGTCGTGGACGAAAAGCTGGAAAACCTGCGCGAGGCTACAGCGGATGACGTGGGCGGCATCCTGCAACTGATCGAGCCATTCGAGAAAGACGGCACGCTGGTCAAGCGCGGGCGTACCGAGATCGAACGCGATATCGGCTACTACACCATCCTGGAACACGACGGCGTGATCTTCGCCTGCGCCGCGTTGTATCCCTACCCCGAAGCCCGCACCGCGGAAATGGCGGCACTGACGGTTTCGCCTGACTCACAGGGTTCTGGCGACGGTGAACGGGTGCTCAAGCGCGTCGAGCAGCGGGCCAAGGCCATGGGCATCGAGAGCATCTTTGTGCTGACGACGCGCACCAAGCACTGGTTCCTCAAGCGTGGCTTTGTCGTGAGCGATCCCGACAAACTGCCTGAGGCGCGCCGGCGGCTTTACAACTGGGATCGCAAGAGCCTGGTGCTGGTCAAGAAGTTGAGCTGACACATCACCGATGTACCTCGCGTCCGACTCTTCCATGTTCACGTCAAACCATGTGCTGCAACCCTATCCGCAAACCCTAAAGGAACCTGACCATGGCCTCACTCAATTTCATCGGTGGTGAAAAAGGTGGTGTCGGCAAGTCTGTGGTGTCACGCTTGCTGGCCCAGTACTTCATCGATCGTGGTCGCCCTTTCACCGGCTTCGACACCGACCGCTCCCACACTTCGTTCACGCGGTTTTACGCCGACTATGCTTCGCCAGTGATCGTCGATCGTTATGAAGGCCTGGACCAGGTAGCCAGCAGTTTCGAGGAAGTACCGGCCACGGGCCAGCAAGGCAACGTCATCGTCGATCTGGCCGCGCAGACCGCAGCGCCATTGGCGCGCTGGATCAAGGACTCCGACCTGCTGCCATTGCTTGGCGAAATGGGCGTGACTGTCAACTTCTGGCATATTTCCGACGCCGGCAAGGATTCGGTTGATCTGCTCGACCGGCTGATCAACACCTACGGTCCGGGGCCGAATTACATCGTGGTCAAGAACCTCGGCCGGGGTAGCAATTTTATCGATCTGGAGGAATCGGCGGCGCTGAAAAAGGCTCTGGCCATGGGAGCCAGGGTGGTGACACTTGGGCCGCTGCACGAAGCGAGCATGCGCAAGATCGACCGCCAGAACGCCAGTTTCTGGGCCGCCATGAACAACCGAGTGCAAGATGAAAACGCCCTGGGCATGCTCGAACGCCAGCGCGTGAAGACCTGGTTGCGCAACAGCTACGAGATGCTTGACGGTCTGCCGCTCTGAGCGGCGACGTCGCGGCACTCGCTCAATAAGTTGCTCGGCCTCCGGAAAGGTCGAACACGGCACCCGTGGTGAAGGAGTTCTCTTGCGAGACCAGCCAGGCCACCATCGCGGCAATTTCCTGCACCTCGACGAATCGGCCCCGAGGGATACGTGACAACATGTATTCGATATGCGCAGGCTGCATCTGGTCGAAGATCTTGGTCTTGGCCGCTGCCGGCGTGATCGCATTCACGGCAATATTGTTTTTGGCTGTCTCCTTGCCCAGGCTCTTGGTCAAGGCAATCACACCCGCCTTGGATGCACTGTATGCGGCGGCGTTAGGATTTCCCTCTTTTCCAGCAATGGATGCGATATTCACGATTCGGCCATAGTTGCGCGCGATCATCCCCCTGACCACCGCCTGGTTGACATGGAAGGTACCCAGCAGGTTGATGTCCATGACCTTGCGCCATTCAGCCGGCGGGTAACTCACCAAAGGGGCATTCATTCCGGCGATACCGGCGCTATGGACCAGGATGTCGATGGATCCCATGCCGCTTTCAGTGCTTGCAGTGGCTGCCTGTACCTGCTCCAGCGATGTCACGTCAACCAGACATGTCCGCACCGACGTCCCCGCGCCCAATTGCGCCGCCGCCGACGCCAGGGCCTGCTGGTCCACATCCCACAGGCAGACCTGACCCCCTTCATCCTGCACGCGCTGCGCAATCGCGAAGCCGATGCCCTGTGCGCCACCTGTGATGACGGCGTTGCGGCCCTTCAAACTGACCAGACTCATGTGACTTTCCATTCAGGATGGTTCAACAAGCGATGCAATCGCTGCCGCAAATGTGACGTCAGCACATCGGCTGACCGGCATTCAGTCCGCCGTCGCACCGACGTCCTTTGCGACCTTGGCCCACTTGATGATTTCACTGTCGATGAAGCGGCTGAACTGCTCCGGCGTACCCCCCACAGGCGCCAGACCGGCCGCAATCAGCTTTTCGCGTACGGCAGGCATGGCCATGACCTTGTTGACGGCGTCGTTGATCTTCTTCGTGACGTCCGGTGCCAGCCCGGCGGGCGCCGCCAGACCTTGCCACGCTGTCGCCTCGAAGCCCGGCAGGGTCTCGGCAATCGTGGGAATATCCGGTGCATTGGATGAGCGTTTGGCTGTGGCCACGGCCAGCGCGCGCAACTTGCCGGACAACACATGTGGCATCAGGTTGGCCTGATCGGCAATGGCCACCTGAATCTGACCGCCCAGCAGATCGGTGACGAGCGGGCCTCCCCCCTTGTAAGGCACGTGGATCAACTGGGTACCGGTCATGGACTTGAACAATTCGGTACCCAGATGCGGCAAGCTGCCGTTGCCCGCGGTGCCGTAGGACACCTTTCCTCCAGCAGTCTTGGCATAGGCGATGAACTCGGCCACTGTCTTGGCCGGCACCGACGGATGGACGGCCATCACGTAGTTCACGTCAACTGTCCGCACGATATGTGTCAGGTCCTTGCGTGGGTCATAGGGCATCTTGGCGTAGATGCCCACGTTGATGGCCAACGAGGCGATATTGCCAATGAGCAGGGTATAACCGTCCGCAGGCGCCTGCGCCACAAGAGCCGCCCCGACCATGCCGCTGGCACCGGCCTTGTTCTCGATCACGACCGGCTGACCCAGCACCTCGCTCAAGGCCGGCTGCACTACCCGTGCGTAAAAGTCGACTGCGCCGCCGGGCGGAAACGGAACGACGAGCTTGATGGGTTTATCTGGATACGCGGCCTTGGCAGCCAAGGGCCAGATCAGGGCAACACTTGCCAGAACACAGCCGGTAGTTGCCAGCCAGTGGCGGCGCCTGGTCGCTGTCGACAACGAGAACGAATTCAGTATTGATAACTTCATGGAATTTCTGTCTGCCTCAAGTCAAGTCAAATTTCGGTCACATTGCAGCCACTTGTCGCCAATGTCTTTTGTGATTATGGGAATCGGCTCGGCCATCTGCATAATGAAAAAATGCCATCTTGAGATAACCAATGCTTATAGACAAAACACCCAGCTTGCAGTCCATCAGTTCCCGGCTGCGGTTCAAACAACTCAGTTTTCTCATTGCACTGGACGAGGGGGGTTCCTTGCACCGGGTGGCCGAGCACCTGGCCATGACCCAACCGGGCGCGACCAAGATGCTGCATGAGATCGAGACGACGTTTGGCGCCCGGCTGTTCGACCGCTCCAATCGGGGTGCACAAGCGAACGAACTTGGGCGCTGTGTGCTGCGTTATGCCCGTTTGTTGCACTCCGACCTGGGTCATCTGCGCGAGGAGTTCACCGGGGTTTTGACCGGGAAAGGCGGTCGGCTGCGCGTGGGTGCCATCGGTGGCGCCTTCCCGGCGGTTGTCATCCCGGCGCTCACGCAATTGCGCAAGTTACAGCCCGCCTTGTCCGTCAATGTACGGGAAGACACCAGCGCCGGGCTGCTGGCCTCGCTGGATGACGGGCGCCTTGACCTCGCGATCTGCCGGACCACGGTGGCACCAGAACCTGAGCGATATACCTATGAGCTTCTGTGCGACGAGCGCGTGGCCGTTGCGGTCGGGCCCAACCATCCCCTGGCCCGAGAAAAGTCGATCACGCTCGCCCAACTGGCTGGATTGAACTGGATCCTGTATCCCAGCCTGATGCCACTGCGCACACTGCTGGAGCGCGAGTTCCAAGAGGCAGGACTGGCTTTGCCGGAATACACCACCGAGACATCCTCGATTTTCGTGACCATCCTGCTGCTGCAGCAAGCCGACCATCCGGTGGCCTTGCTGACGGCCGAAAACATGGATTTCTGCATCCAGCATGGTCTGGGCCACAGGCTGGCGCTGCAAATACGTGCCCGCACGGAATCCTACGGAATCGTCACCCGGCGCGATGCCGAACTCTCACCGGCCGCCCATCTGATGGTCAAAACATTGCGCCAGGTGGCCCAGGCTACACGCATGGCGTCCTGAGGCTGATCAGGTGGGAACGACGAATTCCGCCAGGCGCTGCAGGTCAGGTTCGACACCCAGCCCGGGCGCATCCGACAATTGCACCCAACCGCCCTGCACATCCAGGGGGAAAACCAGTTCACGCAGTGGATTGGGATTGGCATCGACCTCGGCCCAGCCATCGGCGCTACCTGCGGCGGCCAGTGCGTGCATGGAAGCGGCCAGGCCAACTCCGCCGGCCAGCCAGTGCGGGCAATAGGCAATGCCCAGTGACCCTGCCCTGCGCGCAACCGCCAATCCGCCACCAATGCCACCCCATTTGCCTACATCCGGTTGCACATAGCGCAGGTAGGACGCATCCAGTGCCTGCTCGAACGCCAATTGACCGCGCAGATTCTCGCCGGCTGCCAGCGCCACAGGGCTGGAGCGGGCCAGTTCGGCCCACGCTTCGTGCGGCTGATCGGCACCAATGGGTTCCTCAATCCAGTACGGACGCATCGGCGACAGTTCGGCAATACGCGCGGCGGCAACCTGGGGTGACCAGGCCTGATTGGCGTCGCACATGATTTCTGCATCATCGCCCAATGCGGCACGGGCCTGCGACAGGTTGGCGACGTCGCGCTCGGCGCCAAAACCGACCTTGAGCTTGAACGCCCGGTATCCCTGCGCCCGCTTGGCCAGCATGGTTTCGACCACTTTATCGGGGCCGATGCCACTCGCGTAGACCCGAACCCTGCCATTGGAACCACCCAGGTGTCGCCACAGCGGTACACCTGCGCGACGCGCAGACATGTCCCACATGGCCTGGTCCACGGCGCCGGTGATTTGGGCAAACGGGCCTGGCTCGCCGCACTGGATCGCCATCTGGCGGGTGCGGGTGTCGAGCAACAAACGCACTGCATCCGGATCGGCCGCACTGATTCCCTTGAGCAGTGGTGCAAAGATGCTGGCCACCAACCGCGCCCTGTGCTCGGCACCTACTTGCGGGAAATTGCTGAACACCTCGCCCCATCCGACAGCGCCGTCGCTCGCCGTAATGCGCAGGAAAACCGCCGGCCGATTGGTCATGGCACCAAAGGCGTTGGCGACGGGCTCGGCAATTGGCGCGCGCATCGCCCAACAGTCCATGCGATCGATAGTCGTGGTTGTCATGGTCTTGTCTGCAAGGAAGTAATGGGGAAGTTTAGTTCGGCCAGCGGCCCCGTGCTCCGAGTGCAGGTGATCAATGCCAATTGGCGGCAATGGTCGGATTCAGCGCATTCGCGTAGGCCGGCGACAGTTGCATCTGCCCCATCGGCGGCGGCGCAAATGCGGCCATTGCATCGACCAGGCTCTGAACCTGGCTTTCCAACAAGGTCTGTCCGCCACCCGATGTGAGTTGCTCGATTCGGTATCCGCTGCCGCTGAACCAGCCATTGATACTCAGTTGATCAGCGGTACCGATGACCCGGATCTCCAGGTCACTGCCGACCCGGCGAAACCACAATTGCTCGGCCGCAATGTCTGCCCCAAACACTGCGCAATCGACGACTCCCGGTGTAAGTTCGTAGTCATCGACGCTGTCGCTGCCATAACCTCGGCCCAGCACATAAGTATCTCCGCCGGCTCCTCCGAGCAGCAGATCGGAACCCGCACCGCCGTCAAGTCGATTCGCGCTGCCGTTGCCACGCAGCGTGTTCTGTGCCGCGTTCCCGATCGCATCGATATTCGCAATACCGGTGAGTTCGAGATCTTCCGCATGGTTGGGCAGCGTGTAGCTGACGCTTGAACGTACGATGTCATGACCGGCATTCGCCAACTCGGAAACCACGTCTGCGATGTTGTCGACGACGTAGATATCGTTGCCGACACCGCCCATCATTCTGTCGCCACCCACGCCGCCATCGAGCAGGTCACTGCCTAGCAGACTGACCCGGATCGCGCCGTTGCTGCCCAAAATTCCATTGGCCGCGGCCGTGTTGAGCCCATCAAATGCGCCGCCACTGACACCGTAGTCGATGATGGCCCCGACTTCGCGGGCACTGATCGAGCGTCCGTTGACCTCGACTCGATCAAGGTAAAGATTGCGGTCCTGCCCCAGATCCGGCCGGTAGCCATCGTTGGTAAACACGATATCGACGGACATCGTATCCTTGCCCAGCGGCGCGGTGACGGTATACGTCTTGAAATCGGTGGATTCCACTTGAAACGACTGCAAGCGGCTGCCGGCAATCCAGATTTCCATCGTCGGCCAGACGTTCAGGCATGCGCTGCCCCTGGCAACGACTGACAAGCTGACGATCCGCGTCGGTGAGTTCACTTCATAGGAGGCATCGCCGATCAATACATCGTTCCCTTCGCCTCCGTACAACTTGTCATTGCCCAGTTCGCCACGCAACTGATCATCACCCGTGCCGCCCCACATCCGGTCGTTGCCACCGTCGCCGCTCAGAAGGTCATTGCCGGCATCGCCGTACAGGTCATCGTCCCCAGCGCCGCCGCCGATGGTGTCCAGGCCTATGCCACCACGTATGACATCGGCACTGGACGTGCCCCTCAAGGCATCAGCGCCATCCGTTGATTGCAAGGTTCGCGCAACAATCTCTGCGATTCCCCACACCGTGCCGCCGGCAAATTCGATGCCTTGCAATGGGTTGTAAACATTGCCGGGGTTGTCGAAGTCGAACACACCACGGAACGCGATCTTGTCAGTGGTGCCGGCA
>JBKJRR010000134.1:0-6098 GCA_046594635.1 Burkholderiaceae bacterium | reverse complement strand
GCCTTTTTGCCTTTTGTCGTGTCTCCGGTGGCAGTGGCTTTTGGCCTGTTGCTGCTGTATCCGGGTTGGACTGCCAGTTTGTGGATCCTGGTCTCGGCCTATGCCTTGCTGGCCTATCCGTTCGTGGCCCAGTCGCTGGGGGCGGCGCTCGACAATCTGCCGCAGCACCTGGCGCAGGCGGCGCGCACATTGGGCGCCACGCCCTGGCGCCTGTTCTGGCGCGTGACGCTGCCCTTGATTTTGCCGTCGCTGCGCCGGGGCATGGCGTTTGCCGCGGCCACGGCGCTGGGCGAGTTCGCAGTGACCCTGTTCCTGTCCCGGCCGGAGTGGAGCACGCTCACGACACTGATTTACGAACGCCTGGGTCGCCCGGGTGCCGGTAACCGGGACGAAGCCCTGGTGCTGGCCGCGGTGCTGATGCTGCTGGCCTTGCTGGCCTTCATGCTGATCGACCGTCCCGGTACGCGTGACGCCGGGCGCACCCGACTGGTCGCAGGAGCGGCCCATGCTTGAACTGCGCGCGATTCGCAAGACCTTCGATGATGATGCCGGCGGCCACTGGGTGCTGGCCGACGGACTGGACCTGTCGGTCGGTGCCGGCAACACCGTGGCGGTGCTCGGCCCGTCGGGCAGCGGCAAGAGCACCTTGCTCAAGATCATCGCCGGGCTGGAGCGCCAGGATGCCGGCCATGTCTTGTTCGACGGCGTCGACCTGGCTGGGGTGCCGCCGGAGCGGCGCCGGTTTGCGCTGATGTTCCAGGACTTTGCGCTTTTTCCGCACCTCAATGTGCTGGACAACGTGGCCTTCGGTCTGGTCGAACAGAGACTGGGCCGCCATGCTGCGCGTGCCCAGGCGCAGGTCATGCTGGAGGTGTTCGGCATGTCAGGTCATGCGCGCCAGAAGGTCTGGAAACTGTCGGGCGGCGAACAGCAACGCGTGGCGCTGGCGCGCGCGTTGATCACGGCGCCCCGGCTGTTGCTGCTTGACGAACCGTTCTCGGCGCTAGATGCGCAGCTTCGCGCCAGCCTGCGCGCCGAATTCAGCCAGCGCATCTGCGCGTCGGGCATTGCCGCGGTGCTCGTGACCCATGACGAGACCGAAGCCCGTGCCATGGCGCAGCAGGGATACCGACTGAACGAGGGGCGCCTGTACCGACTCTGGTGATCGCCCCCATCCCTGGCTTCACCATGCTCCCCGGGAGGTTCGTTCCCACTGCTATGCTTGCGCGCTCATGCACGCCCACCGTTTCTCCGATCTGACCGCCCATCGCGACTTCATGCGCTTCTGGGTCGCCCGGTTGTTCGGAACCACGGGCAATCAGATGCTGATGGTGGCAGTCGGCTGGCAGATGTACGACCTGACCGGCAGCGCCTGGGACTTGGGTCTGGTCGGTCTTTACCAGTTCGTGCCGGCGTTGCTGTTCACCCTGGTGGCCGGTCATGTCGCGGACCGCTATCACCGGGGGCGCATCGTGGCGGCCTGTATGGTGGCGCAAGCGCTGGTGGCTGCGCTGCTGGTGGCCTCCACCGTCGGCGCGCTCGCCGATGCACCTTGGGTCTCGCGTGGGTTGCTGCTGAGCGTGTCGGTGGCGCTGGGGCTGGCACGTGCGTTCCAGATGCCGGCGATGCAGTCGCTGACACCCAATCTGTTGCCCTCGCACCTGCTTGCGCGTGGCCTGGCATTCAGTTCGGCTGGCTCTCAAGCCGCCATCATCGGCGGGCCGGCGCTGGGCGGTGCTTTATTCATTGCCGGTGCGCAGGCGGTTTATGCGGCCTGCGTGTTGTCATTTGCCATCGGATGCACGCTGGTGTTCTTGGTGCGTTATCCGCGCACGGCCCGTGCCACCGAGCCTGCGTCCTTGCAGACCTTGTTTGCCGGCTTGGGCTTTGTCTGGCAGCGCAAGGTGCTGCTGGGCGCGGTGTCGCTGGACCTGTTTGCCGTGCTGCTCGGTGGCGCGGTGGCCTTGTTGCCCATGTTTGCCAAGGACATCCTGATGGTGGGCCCCTGGGGCCTGGGTTTGCTGCGCGGCGCGCCGGCGATCGGTTCTCTGGTGATGTCGGCCTGGTTGACGCGCTGGCCGCTGCGTCGGCGGGTCGGCCGCACGCTGTTGCTGTCGGTGGCGCTGTTCGGCGTGTGCATGCTGGTGTTCGGCCTGTCGACCGAGTTCTGGTTGTCCATGCTGGCGCTGGCCCTATCGGGCGGAGCCGATACCGTCAGCGTGGTGGTGCGCCAGACCCTGGTGCAACTGGACACACCCGACGGCATGCGCGGTCGGGTCAGTGCCATCAATTCGGTATTCATCGGCGCCAGCAACCAACTCGGCGAATTCGAATCGGGGGCCACGGCCGCATTGCTCGGGCCGGTCGGCTCGGTTGTGCTCGGTGGCATTGGGACGATTCTGGTGGCGCTGGCGTGGATCCGGCTGTTCCCGCTTCTGGCCCAGCGCGACCGGCTCGACGAGCGCTGACGTGCCATTTTCACAAGAGGAGTGCCCATCATGGCAACGACCGACAACATGCAAAAGTCCCCGATCGACCGCGGCGGTGGAGATACCTTGCCACCTTTGGCGTCGCCGATTGCCACCGGCCTTTATCTGCATTACAAGGGTGGCCGCTATGCGGTGCTTGGCGTAGTGCGCCACAGCGAGTCGCTGCAGGAGATGGTGCTTTACCGCGCCTTGTACGGTGAGAACGGGCTATGGGTGCGCCCGCGTGCGATGTTCGAAGGCACGGTCGAAGTCAATGGCGCGACGGTGACCCGTTTTGTCCGGGTGGCCGATCTGGACAGCGCGCAAGGCCTTATGGCGCAGCCGATCGCGTAGCGTATCTGCGTCAGTTCTGGCCGCTCACTTGCGTCGCCGTGGCGTGCATTGAACGGCCCATTCGTCGGCTTTGGGCAACACACCGGGCCGGACCGCTCGGGTGATCCGCGGGTCTCTGGGACAATGGCGCGGTTGCGGGGGAATTTTCCTCTCCGCCGATTCACGACGAGACACACCCATAACCATGCGTATCGCGATTCTTGGCAATTCCGGATCCGGCAAATCCACGCTGGCCAGCCAGCTGGCACGTGAGCATGGACTGGGCTTGCTCGACCTGGATACCGTAGCCTGGGAGTCCGGAAAAATCGCGGTGGCGCGGGATCCCCGGGCGGCGCTGACCCAGGTGCGCAAATATTGCTCTGCCACGTCGCGCTGGGTGGTGGAGGGCTGCTACGCTGGGCTGATCCGTGCCACGCTGGACGAAGCCGATCTGCTGCTGTTCCTGGAGCCCGGCGCATGGGCCTGCCGTGCCAACTGCCATAGCCGGCCCTGGGAGCCGCATAAATTTCGCTCGCTGCAAGAGCAGAATCGGCACTTCGACCTGCTGCTTGACTGGGTCGACGGCTATTACACACGTGAAGGTGATGCGTCGCTGCGCGAGCATCAGGCGGTGTTCGATGCATTTGAAGGGCGCAAACAAAAGTTGCGCCGTCGTGTCACGCCGGAGTATGTGGCCGCCTTGTGCCTGCAGACCAACTGACGCTGTGACAGGGTTTGCGCGTCCACTCGCGTGCGCGCCACTTGTCAGGATTTCCTGCACGGCTTGCCCGTTTCAAGCCCCCTGGTGCACTGCGTGCAGGCGGTCCCATTCGAATGTGACACCGGTGCCCGGGGTGTCCGGCGCTACGGCCTGGTGGGTCTCCACCACCAGGGGTCGCGTGGTGTAGGTGTCGATCGGGAAAGAGTGCACCTCGATCCAGCCGGCGTGCGGCTGACTCGCGGCCAGGCTGACATGCAGTTCCTGCATGCCGTGGCTGCACACCGGCAGACCCACCTCGCGCGCGCGCCGGGCCACCCGCAACCAGCCGGTAACACCACCACAATTGGACGCGTCGGGCTGGACGAACGCCAGGCGTGAATGGGTGAATGCGAGCTCGAATTCATGTTCGGTATGCAGGTTCTCGCCCATGGCCAGTGGCATGCCGGTGGCCTCGGTGATGGTGGCATAACCGGTGTAGTCGTCCGGAATGGTCGGCTCCTCGAACCAGACCAGGTTGTAGGGGGTGAAGGCCTTGGCCGCCTCGATTGCCTGGGGAACCGACAAGGCATAGTTGGCGTCGACCATCAGGGCGCGGTCCGGGCCGATCAATTCGCGCACCGCACGCACCCGCGCCACGTCATCGGCCAACTCGGGCTGGCCGACCTTGATCTTCACGGCGTTGAAGCCACGCGCCAGGTAGCCGCGAATGTTGTCCAGCAGCTTGGGTAGTGGAAAGTTGAGGTCGATTCCGCCACAGTAGGCGTTGCAGCGCTTGCTCGCGCCACCGGCCATCTTCCAAAGCGGCTGACCCAGGCGTTTGCCGCGCAGGTCCCACAAGGCGATATCAACCGCCGAGATCGCGAACGAGGCGATGCCGCCACGCCCGACGTAATGCACATGCCACAACATCGCCTCGTACAGCGCATCGATGTCCGTCGCTTCGCGTCCGAGCAGCATGGGTGTCAGGTCGTAGTCGATCATGGTGCGTATCGCATGCCCGCCCTTGCCGCCGGTGTAGGTGTAGCCCGTGCCTTCGCTGCCGTCGTCCAGGCGTACGGTCGCCGTGATCAGCTCGAAATGTGTATGGTCACCATGTTTGGCGTCGCTGAGCACTTCGCTCAGCGGGATCTGGAACCGGCGTGCCAACACGCTCTGAATTTTGGCCATGGATGTTTCCTCGGAAGGGGTAAAAAAACGGCGTCGGCGTGATGGACTGCCTGTTTGTGCGTGCGGTGTGTTCAGAACTGGGCCGAGACGACCAGCACACCGGCTCCAACCAGCAGCAGGCCGAGCAATTCGTTTCGACTGATCTTTTCGCGGAACAGGCGCCGTGACACCAGGTAACTGAACAGGACTTCGACCAGTCCCAGCGTACGCACATCGACGGCCGGTCGCAGGGTCAACGCGGTCAACCAGCCGATCGAAGCGAGCGCGCCCATCATGCCTGCCAGCAGAGACAACTTCCAGGCCCTGGCAATCGCTACCAGCGTTTCAGGCTGGCGCCACGCCAGCCAGGCGCCGAGCACGAAACTTTGCATCAGCTGCGCGAGCAGGACATTGAAACCGCCGATGATCCACGGCGTGTGGCCGGACAACTCCAGCGCAGCGCCCCGATAGCCGACGCTGGACAGCGCAAACAGAGCGCCCGAGATCAGTCCGAAAACGGCTGCGCCGCTGCTGGCGCGCAGTACCTGGCCATCCAGGCGGCGAGGCAGCGACAGCAGAACCACGCCCAGGGTCGACACCACCATGGCCAGGCCGGACAACCAGGTCGGAATCTCCTGCAATATCAAGGTGGCAAAGATGCCGACCTGCAGCACCTCGGTCTTGGAGAAGGTCACACCGACGATGAAATTGCGTTGCTTCATGGCGACCAGCAGGCAGGCCGTGGCGCCCAATTGGCTAAGCGCGCCCAGTGTCAGCCAGAGCAGGTAGGACGCTTGCACCGTGGGCATCTGTGCCTGCGGCGCAACGAACGCCAATACCAGCCACAGCCAGACCCCCGCAAATGGCAGCCCGTACAGGAAGCGCACCAGGGTGGCGCCCAGCGTACCGACGTCGTCGACCAGGCTGCGCTGGGTTGCATTGCGAATGGTCTGGGCGAATGCCGCCCAGACCACGATCGGGATCCAGGCCCACGGGACGATGTCGCTAGCCGCCATGCCGGCGCCGCGGTCTCACAGTGGTGCCGGAATCGTACCCGGCAAAAGGATGCCGCGATCGACGGTCTGGATGTCGGTATGGCCGCAGAAGGCCATGGTGACATCGAGTTCCTTGTGGATGATCTCCAGCGCCCGGGTCACGCCGGCTTCGCCCATGGCGCCCAGGCCGTACACCATGGCGCGGCCGATCATGGTGCCGCGCGCGCCCAGGGCCCAGGCCTTGAGCACGTCCTGGCCGCTGCGGATGCCGCCGTCCATCCAGACCTCGGTCTGGTTGCCGACTGCCGCCACGATGGGGGCCAGCGCCTCGATGCTCGATGGCGCGCCGTCGAGCTGGCGGCCGCCGTGGTTGCTGACAATGATGACGTCTGCACCGCTTTGTGCCGCCAGCCTGGCGTCTTCCACGTCCTGGAT
>JBKJRR010000515.1:0-12986 GCA_046594635.1 Burkholderiaceae bacterium | reverse complement strand
GTGCCGACCTCGGCGATGGCTCCCCTGTCCATCACCACGATGCGATGGGCCGCCCGCACTGCACTGAGGCGGTGGGCGATCACCAGCACGGTACGTCCACGGCAGATCTGCGTCATGTTGCGCTGAATGACCGCCTCGCTTTCATAGTCCAGCGCGCTGGTGGCCTCGTCGAGAATCAGGATGCGCGGCTCGGTGAACAAGGCCCGAGCCAACGCGATGCGCTGGCGTTGGCCACCGCTGAGACTGTTGCCCTGCTCGCCCACCAAGGTGTCGTAGCCCTGCGGCAAGGCGCCAATGAACTCATGGGCACCCGCCAGTTCGGCGGCGCGGATCACGCGTTGCAACGGCGCAGCCGGATCGGCGATCGCAATGTTCTCGCGAACGTTTCGATTGAACAGCAGGTTTTCCTGCAGCACCACGCCGATCTGACGCCGCAACTGCGCCGCGTCTATCAAGCTGATGTCCACGCCATCGACCAGCACCCGACCGCTTTGCGGCGCGTAAAGCCGCTGGACCAGTTTGGTCAAGGTGCTCTTGCCGGAACCGGAGCGACCGACGATGCCGACAAACTCGCCGGCAGCCAGTTCGAGATCGATTCCGTCAAGCACGGGCTCGGCGTCCGGGCGATAGCGAAACCGCAACTGCTCCAGCGTGATGCGCCCCTTGATCGGCGGCAACGCAAGCGCACTGCTGGCGCCGGATTCCGGATGCGTGTTGAGAATATCGCCCAGTCGAGCCACCGAGACGCCGGTCTGCTGGAACTCCGTCCACAACTGGGCCAAACGCATGATGGGCTGGGCCACGCGTTGCGCGAACATCGTGAAGGCGACAAACTGCCCCACCGTCAGGCTGTTGTCCATCACCAGATGCGCACCAAACCACAAGGTCACGCCACTGGTCAGCTTGCCGATCAGATTCACCGCTTCATGGGCCACACTGGCCAACCACTGGGTGCGAAAGCTCGCCCGCACGTAGGCGGCCAATTGCTGGTCCCAGCGCCGCGCAAAGGCCGGCTCCAGCGCGGCGGCCTTCACGGTCTGAATGGCCGTTACGGCTTCCACCAGCATGGCCTGGTTCTCTGCGCCGCGGGCGAACTTCTCGTCCAGGCGCCGCCGCAACGCCGGCGTCACCGCCAGGCTGAGCATGAAGTACAGCGGCAGGCTCACCAGCACCACCACGGTCAGTGGCAGGCTGTACCAGGCCATCAATGCCAAAAACACCAGCGAGAACAGCAGGTCGAGCACGACGGTCAGCGCATTGCCGGTCAGGAACTGGCGAATGTTTTCGAGTTCGCGCACACGCGCCACCGAGTCACCCACCCGCCGCGCCTGGAAATAGGCCAGCGGCAATGCGACCAGATGCCGGAACAGCCGTGCACCGAGCTCCACATCGATCCGGCTTGTCGTATGGCTGAAAACAAAACTGCGCAGCGCGGTTAGAACGCTTTCGAACACGACCACCACCAGCAGGCCGATCACCAGCACGTCGAGCGTGCTCATCGCCTTGTGCACCAGCACCTTGTCCATCACCACCTGGAAAAACAAGGGGCTGACCAGCCCCAGCAGTTGCAGCACGAACGACACCAGCAGCACTTCGCCCAGCAGATGGCGGTATTTCACCAATGCGGGGACGAACCAGGCAAAGTCGAATCGCGCAAGATCGCCGATCAGACTGGCACGGCTGCTGATCAGAATCAACTCTCCGGTCCAGTGGGTGGCGAACACCTCGAGCGGTTCGATCCGCGGCACACCATCGGGAGACATGTCCTGCGCCGCCGGTTGCGTCTCTCCCAGCCCGACGTGCGACGGATGCGCCGGCGGTGGACCCATCACCAATACCCGATGGCCATCACATTGGGCCAGCACCTTGAACTGCAGGCCTGGCGAGACACTTGGCATCGGCGTGGCCGACTGCATCAAGGCCAGGGCCGGCAAGGGTGTCTGCGCCAACCGGTCGATACGGGTGCAGATCCGCTTTGCCCTCAACCCCAGCAGATGGGCCGCGCGCAGCAAGTCATCGATGTCCAATGGTTCGCTCGGTGCCAGGCCCAGCTGATGCAACAAGGTAGCGGGATCAGCGGCAATCTGGTGCAAGCGCGCCACCGCACACAAGGCGACCAATGCACTCGGGTGGACCGTCGTGGACGCGTCCAGACGGCCAGGTGTTGCTGAACTGGCGGGCGGCATGACGCCGCTTGCGCACGGCACTGTCGCACCCGCCATTGACGCTACCACCTCCATGCTGTCGCCCTTTCAAAAAGGCTTGTTTAACTGCATCTCCCCGCGTATCTGGCGCAAAGATACTACGGTGCAGTGGCATGGAGGTCAACGTGCGTCCATCGTGCTGATGACGCTGTGCCGCGAGGTGGTCACACGCACCGCAAGCGCCTGCGGCACGCGGTATTCGATGCGTCGCAGCCGAGCGTCGATGCTGGCCGCGAAGGGGGCGTAGCCGAACGATCAGCGAGCGGCAGGCGGGCGCATCATCTGCGACACACCGACCACGAAGATGCCGACAAACCACAGGAACGACCAGTTCGCGATCGAGCCACCCAGAAAGGTCCAGTCGATCTTGCTGCAGTCGCCACCGCCCTTGAAGATCATCGGGATCGCCCGCTGCAACGGAAAATTCTCGATCATTCCGTAGAAGTCGCGTCCGCATGACACCACCTCTGGCGGATACCACTGCAGCCAGCTCTGGCGTGCCGCCACGAATGCACCAAAGCCGGCCGCCAGCAGCATCAGCACAATGCCGGTGTGGTGCACCCCGCGGCTTTTGCCCATCGCCGTCAAACCCGCCAGCAAAGCCACCAGCACCAGGGCGTAACGCTGGACAACGCACATCGGGCAAGGCTCCAGGCCGACTACATGCTGCAGATACAGGCCATACGCCAGCAATCCGACCGACACGCCACACAACAAGGTCAGGGTTTGACGCACACTCAACAAACGGAACATTTTCTCTCCAGCAAAGGCATTGCAGACCAGGACAGCAGCAGCAATCGGAGGGCTTCCAAAAGCGGCGACAATTTCCAACTTCAGTCAAACAGGACAGATGGAGTATTTCATGGCACGGATGGTTCAATGCGTCAAACTGGGCAAAGAAGCCGAAGGGCTCGATTTCCCCCCCTACCCCGGTGATTTGGGCAAGCGCTTGTGGGCCGAGGTCAGCAAGGAGGCCTGGGCCGGTTGGCTCAAGCACCAGACCATGCTTGTAAATGAAAACCGGCTCAACCTTGCCGACGCACGCGCCCGGCAATACCTGGCGCGGCAAATGGAAGCACATTTCTTCGGCGGCGGCGCTGACGCGGCGCAGGGCTACGTCCCGCCGACCCACTAAGACGCTGCACCCGCTGCCAACCGATGGCCGCGACGTCAGTACCGGCCTGGATGCACGCTTGCGGCTTGCCGCAAGCCTGGCAAGGCCAGCCCAGCTGGCGTGTGCTCGATACCCAGTTCGGCGACGGCCAGAACTTCCTGGCACTCTGGCAACAATGGTCTGTTGACCCGGCCAGCCCGCGCATATTGCATGTGGCCGCGCTGACCCGTGATGCGCCCGATCGGGCGTCATTGTGCAACGCGCTGGACGCCCACCCTGGTCTTGCCGCTCATGCGAGTGAACTGGCAGACCAATGGTACGGCTTGCTGCCTGGCTTTCACCGGCTGGTTCTGCATGGCGGACGCCTGTTGCTGACCCTGTGCATCGGCCCAGTGCAACAGACGCTGCGCGAGCTGCGCTTCAGCGCCGACAGTGTCTTGCTCGGCGCCGATCCCGTGCGCCAGGCGCTATCTTCGGACGCGGCCGGGCCCACATGGGATGTTTGGGGCGCCAAGGCCCTGGCCCGTGTATGCCGGCCCGGAACGCGGCTGAGACTGCAAGGCCTCGCAGCGGACTTGCCGTCCGCGCAAGCGCTGACCCAGGCCGGATTCACGCAACCCGTGGCCATCCCGGCAGGCGCCACGGCAGATGCCCGCGTGCCGGTTATCGAAGCAGGCGACCTGCGCAGTTGCGAATATCGACCACGATGGCAACTCAATCGTCTGCGCACCAGCCGGCACAGCTTACCCGTGGCCATTTCGCAGATCGTCGTGGTGGGAGCCGGACTGGCCGGCGCGGCGGCAGCCGAAGCGCTGGCACGGCGTGGCTGGCAGGTCCAGGTGCTCGACGCGGCGGGTCAGCCGTCCGCTGGCGCTTCGGCCTTGCCAGTTGGCCTGCTCCTGCCCCATGTCTCGCGTGACGACAACCCGCGCTCGAAACTGTCCCGCGCCGGTGTGCGCCTGACCTTGCAGGTCGCCAGGCGCTATCTCGCTGAGGGCACGGACTACCGTGCCAATGGCGTTGCCGAACTGGCAATCGCGCGTGAACGCAGACTGCCCGATTGCTGGCCTGCGAGCGGCCGGCAATGGTCTGATGACATCATGCCGCCGGCCGTCGCTGCACACCTGCTCCGCTCAGGTGCATCGCTGGACAAGGCCCTCTGGCATACCAGCGCCGGCTGGATCAAGCCGGCGCGACTGGTGCAGGCGCTGCTGGCCCAGCCAGGAATCCGCTTCCGGGGACATTGTGACGTGCAGGGCATTACCTGGACGCAAGGAAACTGGCAGCTACTCGGCCCCAACGGCGAATGTCTGGCACAAGCCCCGCATTTGCTGATTGCCAATGCCGGCGACGCGACGCGGCTGGTTGCCAGCGCGGCGCTGGCCACGCCAGGCATTCGCCCCATGGCAGCTTTGACAGCACTGCGAGGACAGGTTTCCTGGGCCGTCCATACAACGTCAGGTGATGAACAACTGCCACCATTTGCTGTCAACGGTGCGGGCAGCGTCATCGCCCACGTGCCGCAGGAAGGCGGCGCGTGCTGGTTTGCCGGCGCCACGTATGAGGCTGGCGATACACCAGCGGCCGACACCGAACCCGCACACGCGCACAACCGAAGCCAGATGACACGCCTGCTGCCATCAGCCAAGGCAGCGTTCACCGAAGCACAACTGGGCGAACGCATCTTGGCTTGGCAAGGCACGCGCTGGGCCACTGCGGATCGGCTACCCCTGGCGGGCGGTTTGCACGATGGCGATCAGCCCGGCCTGTGGCTCAGCACCGCGATGGGTTCACGTGGCCTGACGTTTGCGGTGTTGTGCGCCGAGGTGCTGGCGGCGCAGTTGTGTGGTGAGCCCGCACCGCTACCCGAACGCCTGCTGAAACTGATCGCGGCCGACCGGGCGCGCTGACCCGTGCTCACACCATCTGGAACACGCGATACACCAGGCTGGGATCAAAAGGTTTGTCGAGTAAGGCTCTGCAGCCCGCCTGTTCGGCCCGTTCGTGCATGGCCCACGACCGGTTGGCGGTGGTCACAACGACGCTCTCGATGGGCGGTTTGGCCAACACCAACCGTTCCACCAGGGACCAGGGTTCATCGAGCATGTCGACGTTGACAACCACAACGTCGTAGTGCCGCTCGCGCAGCCGGATGGCTGCCTGAGCCGACGACTCCACCTCGTCGACGTCGATCAGACCTGCCAAGGACAGACGGGCACGCAGGTACAGCCGGTCATCCCGAATCGGCTCCACCAGCAGCGTCTGACGTACGCCTGGCGGGATCACGGTGCTGACCTCGTCCTCGGCACCAATGCCGATATCCACACCTGTCTGTGCAAACAGCAGATCCATGCAGTGCAGAATGGCGGCCCAGTTGATAGGACGCGGAAAGACCCGCCAGGCGCGCTGCGGCGCACCTTCGCCAACACAGATCAGCTTGAGATGGGGATTGAGGCCCGGCGACGCCAGTGCCATGCCCGCGGCATAACTTTCCACGTCGATCAGCGCAATATGCGGCATCACCGGGGACTCCGGCGTCCACAGGGCATAACAAGTGGGTTGTTCCGCCGACACGCGAAACACCGTATTGAGCGCATGTCGCTCGACATCGCGAAATCCCACGACCTTGACGAAAACCGTACTACCCATGGTTGCGAACGATCCTTTGCAGAGTATTGAGCCGGGCCAGGTGTTGGAGGCACAGACGCCCCATGTGGTTACCGCACCACTCGTGGCCCATAATTCTGATGTCCTGCCCGCCAAAAAGCGCCCTTCGACGCCACAGCAGTCGATCCAGGCCAGCCCATTCCAATTGATTTAACCATGATTCTCGTCGCCGGCTCCGCCAATCTCGACTTCGTCGTACGCGCCCCGCACATCCCCGCACCGGGGGAAACCGTGCTGGGTCAAGGCTTCGCCACATACCCTGGCGGCAAAGGTGCCAATCAGGCTGTCGCCGCTGCGCGTGCGGGTGGTGCAACCACCCAGATGCTGCTGGCACTGGGTGACGACGCCTACGCGTCGCCGCTCGAGGCCTCGCTCGCCGGCGCCGGCGTATTCCTGCATGTGGTGCGATGCGCAGAGTACGCCACCGGCACTGCCTTCATTTGTGTCTCGGATGACGCCGAGAACGCGATCACAGTCGCGCCGGGCGCGAACAACGCATTGGCTCCGGATCACCTGCCCGACATGACCGGCTTCAGTCACCTGCTGATGCAACTCGAAACCCCGCTCGCCACGGTGGCCGCCTATGCCCGCACAGCCCGGGCCGCAGGAACCAAGGTGGTGCTCAATGCCGCTCCTGCCCAATCGCTTGCACCCGAGGTGCTGGATCTGGTCGACATCCTGATCGTCAACGAGGGAGAACTCGCACACATCGCGGGCCAGACAGGGAGCATTGTCGACAAGCTGCAGCACCTCAAGGTACCGATGGTGGTGGTCACACTCGGCGCACGCGGATGTTGCACCCTGGTCGGCAACCAGTACCGGGTTCAGCCGGCATTTGACGTGCAACCGGTAGACACCACCGGCGCCGGAGACACGTTTTGTGGTGTGCTGGTGGCAGCGCTCGATCAAGGCGCCACCATCGACAAGGCCATGCGCCTGGCCAGCGCCGCCTCGGCTTTGGCCTGCACGCAAGCCGGCGCCCAGTCTGCCATTCCTTCGCGCAGTGCCGTGAACACGTTGCTGGACCAGCAGCCGGAGGACCCCGTCACCCACGCGGCCTTGCGCAAATTTTGTGGTCTGCCTGACTGATACGGGTCATTCGGCCGTCGTCGCGATAATCTGACGCAACGCCCCCAACTCGCCGGAACCCCGCTGTCCGGCGTTCCGAACCCCACTGAACACATGACCTCCCCACAGCGCAGCAAAGTGATATACGACACCGATCCGGGCGTCGACGACGCCATGGCCTTGTATTTCGCGCTGGCGCATCCTGCCATCGACCTGGTCGGTGTCACCACCACGTTTGGCAATGTCAGCGTGCAGCAGGCTGCGACGAATGCCCTGTACCTGCTCGAACTCGCTGGCCGCAATGTGCCGGTCACGCTGGGCGTGGCCGTTCCCTGGTTCAAGGCGCCAGAAGTGCCTCCGGCACATATCCATGGCGCTGACGGTTTGGGCAACCTGGGTGCACGTCGCCCGACCACGCAACAGCTCGACCCGCGTTCATCAGCCCAGTTCATCGTGGACATGGCGCGGGCGCATCCGGGCGAGATCACCCTGGTTGCAGTCGGCCCGCTGGGTAACCTGAGCCTGGCGCTGCAACTCGAACCCCAATTGCCGGTGCTGCTGCGCGAGGTCATCATCATGGGCGGCACCGTCCACGAGCCGGGCAATGTCTCACCGGTGGCCGAGGCCAACATCTGGAATGACCCACACGCAGCCGACCGGGTGTTCACGGCCGGCTGGAAACTGACCATGGTCGGCCTGGACGTAACCCACCGCGTGGTGGTAACGCTTGAGCAATTCCGCACCGTCGCCAGGCAGCACCAGCATCCGGCGACAGACACCTTGCTGCAGGCGGTGGACTTTTACGCACGTTTTTACAGCGGCCTGTACCAGCACATTGCCAGCAACCCCGGCTGCTTTGCACACGACCTGCTTGCGTTTGTCTACCTGGTTCAGCCGGATCTGTTCACCGTCGAGACCAAAAGCGTACGGGTGGCGGCCGACGGTCTGGCACAAGGGCAGACCATCGTGAACCGGCGCGACTTCATCGAGTATCCGCATCCGGGCTGGGAGAAGGACAAACCGCGCACCCAGGTCTGTATGGGGGTCGATGCCCCCGGCTGTATCACGCTGTTCGAAGAAACCATGAAGGGTGAGTGGCTCGCCATGCCCTGAGACCTGCAAAATTACGCGCAAAACCAATTTATATTCCAATAACGATATAACGACATCCTAAAAATGTAGTTTGGAATATATTGTTGCCCGCCTAGAGTCCATGCCTATGCATGACTTGGCGTTCATTGTTGCGGGGTTCCTGGTGGGAATGGTGGTTGGCCTGACCGGTGTCGGGGGGGGCTCGCTGATGACGCCCATCCTGATCTTCGTGTTTGGCGTCAAGCCTTATCTGGCGGTGGGCACCGACCTGCTGTTTGCCGGCTTCACCAAACTCGGCGGCACGGTCCGGCTGGCCCGTGCCAGGCTGGTGAACTGGCGCATGGTGGCGCATTTGTCGGCTGGCAGCATCCCCGCCGCACTACTGACCCTCTGGTATCTGCGCGAAATGGGCCCGGCCAGCGCCGATGCCCAGCGTTTCATGACCGGCGCCCTGGGTGTGGCCCTGCTGCTGACCGCCGCTGCAACCCTCTACAAAGCCGTTCGCGGCCAGCAAAGCGGCCGTTCGCGTGAACTGACACAAGCTTCAGCAGACGCCGCACTGCCGCGCCACTGGAGCCTGCCGCTGTTATTCGGCGCCATCATCGGCAGCCTGGTCACTTTGACCTCCGTGGGTGCCGGTGCCATCGGCGTGATGGTGCTGATGGTGCTCTACCCTTTGCTGCCCTTGCCGCGCATCGTGGCTGCCGACATCGCCTATGCCGTACCGCTGACCCTTGTCGCCGGAATGGGCCACGCGTCGCTGGGCTCGGTCGACTGGGCGCTGCTTGCCAAATTGTTGACCGGCTCTCTGCCCGGCATCTGGGTTGGTGCACGGCTGATGCAGCACACACCCGAGCGTGTCGTGCGCTCCCTTTTGTCGATGCTGCTGGCCTACGCCGGATTCAGGCTGATCGCGCTGTAACACGGCAGCGCTGGACAGCCCACCCACAGACCCCAAGCCATAGAGAAGACCATGTACCAATACACCGAATTCGACCGCCAGTTCATCCGCAACCGCGCCGCGCAATACCGTGACCAGCTCGAGCGCAATCTGGCCGGTACGCTGGGTGACGAGGAATTCAAGCCGCTGCGCCTGCAGAACGGCTGGTACGTACAACGTTACGCGCCGATGCTGCGAGTGGCTGTGCCTTATGGTGAGCTGTCGAGCACGCAACTGCGCGTGTTGGCCAAGGTGGCGCGCGAATACGACCAGCCCGACACCGAATTGCTGGCCAATGCCCAGGCCACGCAGGACAAACTGGGCATGATCCCGCTGCACAACGGCCAGATGATTGGCTCGCGGCTGAAATTCGGCTATGGCCACTTCACCACGCGAACCAACGTGCAGTTCAACTGGATTCCGCTGGTGCGCAGTGCCGACGTGATGGATCTGCTGGCCGACGCGCAACTGCACGGCATCCAGACCAGCGGCAACACCATCCGCAACATCACCAGCGATGCGCTGGCCGGTATCGCCGAGGACGAGGTCGCCGACCCGCGCCCGTTCTGCGAGATCCTGCGCCAGTGGAGCACGCTGCACCCCGAGTTCGCCTTTCTGCCGCGCAAGTTCAAGATCTCGGTCTATGGCGCCCGTGAAGATCGCGTGGCCTCCGGCTGGTACGACGTGGGACTGCAATTGGTACGCAACGCACAGGACGAACTGGGCTTTCGTGTGCAGGTGGGTGGCGGCATGGGACGCACGCCGATCATCGGCACCGTGGTGCGCGAGTTCCTGCCCTGGAACCAGCTGATGAACTACCTGGAAGCGGTGATCCGCGTCTACAACCGCTATGGCCGGCGCGACAACAGCTGGAAGGCGCGTATCAAAATCCTGGTCAAGGCCGAAGGCCAGCGCTATATCGACCAGGTCGAGGCTGAATACCTGCAGATCGTCGAGCAGGACGGCGCACCCCACACCATCACGCAAGAAGAATTCGACCGGGTGGCCGCGGCCTTTGTGGCGCCGACCATCGCCGCGAACGAGAACGACGCTGAGACCCGCACCGCCAACGTGTTGCGTTTCGCCGCGGACGAGCCAGAGTTTGCCCGCTGGTTGAACCAGAACGTGCTGCCGCACCAGAACCCGGATCTGCGCGCCGTACACCTGTCGTTCAAGCGTCTGGGTTATGCGCCCGGCGACGCCACGGACGTGCAGCTGGAACAGGCCGCCGACCTGGCCGACCGCTTCTCGGCAGGCGAGGTGCGTGTCACCCATGAACAGAACCTGCTGCTGCCCTGGGTGCGTTTCGAACAGCTTCCCGCCTTGTGGCAGGCAGCCCGCGCGGCAGGCCTGGCCAAGGCCAACATCGGCCTGCTGACTGACATGATCGCCTGCCCTGGTGGCGACTTCTGCTCGTTGGCCAACGCCCGCTCACTGCCGATTGCCGAAGCCGTGACCGAGCGTTACCAGGATCTGGACGAACTGCACGACATTGGCGCAATCGATCTGCATATCAGCGGCTGCATCAACTCCTGCGGCCACCACCACAGTGGTCATATCGGCATCCTGGGCGTGGACAAGGACGGCAAGGAGTGGTACCAGGTGACGCTCGGCGGCGCCGACGGCTCCAATCTGTCGGGCCCTGCGATTGCCGGCAAAGTGGTGGGACCGTCGTTTTCGGCGATGGAAGTGCCGGACGTGATCGAAGCCCTGATCGGCGCCTACCGGGAGCAACGCCAGTTGGCGGACAACGACAACGGCGCGCGTTATGAGACCTTCATCACCACCGTGCGCCGTGTCGGTATCGACCCTTTCAAGGCCGCCGCCAACGCCGCGCGTCACAACCAGAAGCAGACTGCCTGATCCGCACATCACGCAACTGCCAGACCAAGAGAGATAGCCACCATGCGACTGCTGACCCCCCAAGCCCATACCGACGACACCACTTGCGCACTGCAACTAAGCAACGACGCAGACCTGCAAGACCTGGCCCTGGACGGCGTGACCCGCGTCGACCTGCAGTTTCCAAAATTCAGCGATGGCCGCGCCTTCAGCCAGGCCGTGGTGCTGCGCCGGCGCCTGGGCTTCAAGGGCGAGATCCGCGCGACTGGCGACGTGCTGGTCGATCAGGTGGTGCAGATGCAGCGCAGCGGCTTTGACAGTGCGGTTTTGCGCGCCGACCAGGACCCGGCAGTTGCAGAGCGCCAGTTCGCCCGTTTCGCGGCGTTTTACCAAGGCGACGCGAATGAGACCGCGCCCCACTTCCAGCGGGCTGCCTGATGTCGGCGATTGACTTGCACGCGCGCGCCAGCGCAGACTTCGACGCCAAGCTGGCTGCCAGCCGCGACGCGCTGCAGCAGTTGGTTCAGGACCATCCCCGTGCAACGGGTGCGGCGGCCTCGCCGGTTGTGCAGGCATCGAGCCTGGGCGCGGAAGACGTGGTGGTAAGCCACCTGGTCAACGAGCTTGCGCTCGATGTCGGCATCTTCGTGCTCCAGACCGGCATGTTGCATCACGAGACGCTGACGCTGATCGAACAACTCAAGGCGACGTCGCGCGCTCCGGTCACCGTGTACGAACCAATGGCCGAGGCCGTCATGCAATTCATCGCACGCGAAGGCAAGGACGCGATGTTCAAGAGCATTGCTCAGCGCAAGGCCTGCTGCGGCATTCGCAAGATGGAACCGCTGGCCCGCGCTCTGGACGGCAAGACGGCGTGGATCACCGGCCTGCGCCGCGAGCAGTCCGGCGCCCGTGCCGAGGTGCCGCTGCTCGACCAGACCGACCCGGTACGCGCCAAGCTCAACCCGCTGGCCGACTGGACCTGGGGTGACGTTTGGCACTACATCTCGGTGCACCAGCTGGCCTACAACCCGCTGCACGACCAGTTCTTCCCCAGCATCGGCTGTGCGCCCTGCACGCGCGCCATCAGCCTGGGCGAGGATTTCCGTGCCGGCCGCTGGTGGTGGGAAGAACAGAGCGCCAAGGAATGTGGCCTGCATGTGGCCGCCGAAGATCAACAAGAAGAGGAAATCAGCACATGAACGCACGCACCGAGCCAGCATTGCTGGCCCAGCTAAGCAACCAGCACCTGGACGCCCTAGAAGAGGAAACGATCTTCATCCTGCGCGAAGTCGCTGCAGCGTTTGAACGCCCTGCGTTGATGTTCTCGGGCGGCAAGGATTCGCTGGTGATGCTCAAGTGTGCCGAGAAGGCCTTTGGCGTCGGCCGAATTCCCTTTCCGCTGCTGATGATCGACACTGGTCACAACTTCGTCGAGGTGACCGACTTCCGGGACCATCGCGCGTCTGAGTTGCAGGCCGACCTGATCGTGCGCAATGTCGAAGACTCGATGGCGCGCGGCACGGTGCGCCTGTCGCATCCGGGTGAATCGCGCAATGTGCACCAGTCGGTGACGCTGCTCGAATCGATCGAGGAGTTCCGCTTCGACGCGCTGATCGGCGGCGCCCGGCGCGACGAGGAGAAAGCCCGCGCCAAGGAGCGCATTTTCTCGCACCGCGACAGCTTCGGTCAGTGGCAGCCCAAGGAGCAGCGGCCGGAACTCTGGACTCTGTTCAACACCCGGCTCAAGCCCGGCGAGCACTTCCGCGTGTTTCCGATCTCGAACTGGACCGAACTCGATGTGTGGCAATACATCGGGCGCGAACATGTGGCGCTGCCCTCGCTGTATTACAGCCACCAGCGCGAAGTGGTGGAACGCAAGGGCCTGCTGGTTCCGGTGACCCCGCTGACGCCTCTGCGCGACGGCGAAACGGCCGAGCTGCGCGACGTTCGATTTCGCACTGTGGGCGACGTCACCTGCACCTGCCCTGTCGCCAGCCTGGCCACCAGCGCTGCCGAGGTGGTGATCGAGACCCTCGCCACTGACATCAGCGAACGG
>JBKJRR010000439.1:0-11522 GCA_046594635.1 Burkholderiaceae bacterium | reverse complement strand
TCGCAGGCGCCTTCTTGGCCGCTGCCTTTTTCGCAGGAGCTTTCTTGGCTGCTGCTTTCTTCGCAGGAGCCTTCTTCGCTACGACCTTTTTAGCCGGGGCTTTCTTCGCTACGACCTTTTTCGCCGGGGCCTTCTTGGCTGCTGCCTTCTTCGCAGGAGCCTTTTTCGCTGCTACCTTCTTGGCTGGAGCTTTCTTCGCTGCAGCTTTCTTGGCCGGAGCTTTCTTCGCTACGGCTTTCTTGGCCGGAGCCTTCTTCGCGGGGGCAGCTTTTTTAGCCGCCGGTTTTTTTGCAGTTGCCATCATTTTCTCCTTGATCAAGTAACAAAGAGCACTTCATGCCTGTTGGAGCACATGAAGCGATTCAGGGTGTTGGGCCTTATCCCAGCACCTTGAATGGGGTCACACGTGATGCCACGCCCGTCTACGCGGCCTGCAGCATCACATGAAATTCGGATTGCCATGACTGTCTTGCCTACCTTCAATCCCAGGACAAGGCACCACCGGACTGGTACTCGATGACACGCGTCTCGAAGAAGTTGCGCTCCTTCTTCAAGTCGATCATCTCGCTCATCCAGGGGAACGGATTTTCTTCGTTTGGATACAGGGCCTCCATACCGATCTGGGTCGCGCGCCGGTTGGCGATGTAGCGCAGGTAACCCTTGAACATCGATGCGTTCATGCCCAGCACGCCACGCGGCATGGTGTCTTCGGCGTATTGATACTCAAGCGCCACGGCCTGCTCGAACAGGTCACGGATCTCGGCCTTGAACGTGGGCGTCCACAACAGCGGATTCTCAAGCTTGATCTGGTTGATCAGGTCGATGCCGAAGTTGCAATGCATGGATTCGTCGCGCAGGATGTACTGGTACTGCTCCGCCGCGCCAGTCATCTTGTTCTGCCGGCCCAGCGCCAGGATCTGCGTGAACCCGACATAGAAGAACAGGCCTTCCATCAGGCAGGCGAACACGATCAGTGACTTGAGCAGCTTCTGGTCGTTGTCCAGCGTGCCGGTCGTGAAATGCGGATTGGTCAAGGTCTCGATGAACGGGATCAGGAACTGATCCTTGTTGCGGATCGAGGCGACCTCGTTGTAGGCATTGAAGATCTCGCTCTCGTCCAGCCCCAGCGACTCGACGATGTACTGATACGCGTGTGTGTGGATGGCTTCTTCGAACGCCTGGCGCAACAGGAACTGGCGGCATTCGGGCGCCGTGATGTGGCGATAACTTCCCAGCACGATGTTGTTGGCAGCCAGCGAGTCGGCGGTGACAAAAAAGCCGAGGTTGCGCTTGACGATGCGGCGCTCGTCTTCGGTCAGGCCGGCTGGATCTTTCCACAACGCGATGTCGCGCGTCATGTTCACCTCTTGCGGCATCCAGTGATTGGCGCAGCTGGCCAGGTACTTTTCCCAGGCCCACTTGTACTTGAACGGCACCAGCTGGTTGACGTCGGTCTTGCCGTTGATGATGCGTTTGTCGGCAGCGTTGACGCGACGGGGTGCGGTTGCGTTGACAGCGGCTGCGGTTGCTGCCGGCATTGCCGCGCCATCATCCAGAACACGCTTGGTCGGCAATTGCGGCGGAGACACCATCGAGCGGCCCGCATGCGGGTCGCGAGAAAAAGACGTTGGCGGTGTGGGCTTGACTTCTTCGTCCCAGGTCAACATAGAGGTTTCCAATCTGCGAATTATCAGAGCAGCGACATGAAATTAAAAGTGTTCATGTGCTTCGCTGCAAATATGTGTTGCTCAATTGCATCGCGCACGCGCAAGGCGGGCGTTTTGCAATCACGAATTACTGGCACGCCTCGCAGGTCGGATCGTCGACTCCACAGAACTTCACGTCAGTGGCCGGGCTCGCCGCGAGTTGTTCGCGCGAAGCCGCCGCGGCCTTGTCGAGTGCACTCATGGGTGCATCACCTGCACCCGATGACACGGCGTTCATGCGCCCTGATGCCACAGTGGATTTCTCGGCATGGGTGGCCGATTGCGTGCGCAGGTAATACGTTGTCTTCAAACCGCGCACCCAGGCCAGCTTGTAGGTGTCGTCGAGCTTCTTGCCCGAAGCACCCGCCATGTAGATGTTGAGCGACTGCGCCTGGTCGATCCATTTCTGGCGCCGCGCGGCGGCTTCGACCAGCCATTGCGTCTCGACTTCGAACGCGGTGGCATACAGCGACTTGATCTCCTGCGGCACGCGGTCGATCGGTTGCAGCGAGCCATCGAAATGTTTCAGGTCCATCACCATCACGTCGTCCCACAGGCCCAGGCGCTTGAGGTCGTGCACCAGGCTGCCGTTGATGACGGTGAACTCGCCCGACAGGTTGGACTTGACCGACAGATTGCCGAAGCATGGTTCGATCGACGCGTCCACGCCGATGATGTTGGAGATCGTCGCAGTCGGCGCGATCGCAACGCAGTTGGAGTTGCGCATGCCGTCCTGGGCAATCTTGCTGCGCAATGCGTCCCAGTCCATCGTCGACGAACGGTCGACCTCGACATAACCGCCACGAGCGGAGGCCAACATGTCCAGCGTGTCAATCGGCAGAATGCCGCGGTCCCACAAGGAGCCCTTGAAACTGGAGTAGCGGCCGCGCTCGCGGGCCAGTTCGGTCGACGCCCAATAAGCGAAGTAGCAGACCGCCTCCATGGATCGGTCGGCAAACTCCACCGCCGCGTCGCTGGCATAAGGAATCCGCAGCTTGTACAGGCTGTCCTGGAAACCCATCACGCCCAGGCCCACCGGGCGATGGCGCAGGTTGGAGTCGCGCGCCTTCTTGACCGCGTAGTAGTTGATGTCAATGACGTTGTCCAGCATGCGCATGGCAATGCCAATCGTGCGGCGCAGTTTTTCGTGGTCCATCGCACCGTCCTTGAGGTGCTGCAACAGATTGATCGAACCCAGGTTGCAGACCGCAGTTTCGGTATCGCTGGTGTTGAGCGTGATCTCGGTGCACAGATTCGACGAATGCACGACACCGACGTGTTGCTGCGGCGAGCGCACGTTGCACGCATCCTTGAACGTGATCCACGGATGGCCGGTCTCGAACAACATGGTCAGCATCTTGCGCCACAGGTCGGATGCCGCCAGCGTGCGCGAGGGTTTGATCTCGCCGCGCGCTGCCTGCTCTTCGTAGGCCACGTAGGCGCGCTCGAAATCGGCGCCAAACTTGTCGTGCAGGTCAGGCACATTGGATGGCGAGAACAGCGTCCAGTTGCCTTTTTCCATGACGCGACGCATGAACAGGTCCGGAATCCAGTTGGCGGTGTTCATGTCGTGCGTGCGCCGACGGTCATCGCCGGTGTTCTTGCGCAACTCCAGAAATTCCTCGATGTCCAGATGCCAGGTTTCCAGGTAGGTGCATACCGCACCCTTGCGTTTGCCGCCCTGGTTGACTGCCACCGCGGTATCGTTGACAACCTTGAGGAAGGGCACCACGCCCTGGGATTCGCCGTTCGTGCCCTTGATGCGCGAACCCAGTGCGCGCACACGCGTCCAGTCGTTGCCCAGGCCGCCGGCAAATTTGGACAGCAGCGCGTTTTCCTTGATCGACTCGTAGATGCCGTCCAGATCGTCCGGCACGGTGGTCAGGTAGCAGGACGACAGTTGCGAACGCAGGGTTCCGCTGTTGAACAGCGTCGGAGTGCTGGACATGAAGTCAAACGACGACAGGATCTCGTAGAACTCGATGGCGCGCGCCTCGCGGTCGATTTCATTGAGCGACAGCCCCATCGCCACGCGCATGAAGAACGCCTGCGGCAACTCGATGCGGGTTTTGCTGATGTGCAGGAAATAGCGGTCATACAGCGTCTGCAGGCCAAGGTAGTCGAATTGCAGGTCACGCTCGGGCTTGAGCGCCGCGCCCAGGCGCTGCAGATCGAACTGTTGCAGGCGTTCGTCGAGCAACTCGGCAGCGACACCCTTGCGCACGAACTGCGGGAAATACTCGGCATAGGCCGGGCCCATCTCGGATGGCGCGACGTCATGGCCCAGCACTTCCTTGGCGATGGTGTGGAACAGCAATCGTGCTGTGGCGTAGGTGTAATCGGGATCTTTCTCGATCAGTGTGCGCGCTGCCAGCACCGAGGCCTTGTAGACCTCGTCCATCGGCACACCATCGTACAGATTGCGCAAGGTCTCGGCGAGGATGGGTTCGAAGCGGATATCCGGACCGAGTCCTTCACAGGCCGCCTGGATCAGGCCTTGCAGCCAGTCCATGTCCAACGGTACGCGCTGGCCGTTGTCGACAGCAAACAACTGCGCGGCCCTGGGCTTGTCCTGCTCGAACTTGCTGGCGCGCTCCTGCGAGCGCTTCTCGCGATACAGCACATAGGCCCGTGCAATTTCATGGTGCCCGCCGCGCATGAGGCCCAACTCGACATGGTCCTGGACGTCTTCGATATGAAAGGTGCCGCCACCCGGACGCGAGCGCACCAGCGCACGCACCACGGTCTGGGTCAGCTCCTCGACCATCTCGCGTACGCTGGCCGAGGCCGCACCATGGGTCCCATGCACCGCCAGGAAGGCTTTCATCATGGCCACGGCGATTTTGTTGGGCTCGAATGGCACCACAGCGCCATTGCGCCGGATGATCTGGAAATGGGCCAACGCTGTATTGGCATGGGCAGAGGACATGGAGGTCCTCGAGCTGGGGCTGGGGCTGTGTTGCTGGGAAGTCGGGGTGTTTTGGGCTGTCTGCATTGTTCTTGCCTCGTCTCTGGGAACGTCTTGTGGGGAGGATTTGGTTCGGAAGAGGCCTGCTTTTGCGTCATCGCAGCAGACCCGTGGCCTGACCAGCGCACACTATATATGGGGTATTGGTCGTTTACAAGCCACTACCGGTAGTGTATCGCCCAGGCCACGGCCTGCTGACATCCGGCGCTGGCCGACCCACTGCCGTGGAACATCGACCGACCCGGCGCGCACCATCGCACGCGAAGCCTTGCACCATGGGCGCCGCGGCGTGAAACCACGCGATCATGCGACCCGCGCCGGCATTTGCGCCCGACACCCGCATGTAGTCTGCGCATGGCATGCACCAACGTCCGGCTGCCCAGGCCCTCGTGCGGGGCAGCGCACGCGCCCGGCAGCACACCCGCAGGCCAAACAAAATAATTAAAAAGACGTCGGGAAAAAATCTTCACCCCATGCCAACGCGCGGCGCAGCTGTGACCAGTCGAAGCCGGCACCCGGGTCGAACTTGCGCCCCGGCGCGACATGCTCATGGCCGGCCACATGACGAATCGGATACTGCCGGCCGATCGCCGCACACAAGGCTGCCGCAGCGGCATATTGCGCCGGCTCAAACGACCCACCCTCCAGGCCTTCGAGTTCGATGCCGATAGAAAAGTCGTTGCAGTTGTCACGCCCCAGGTGACAGGACTGGCCGGCATGCCAGGCGCGCGCGTCGCAACTGACGAATTGCCAAAGTTCGCCGCCACGGCGCACGAAGAAATGCGCCGAAACCATCAGGCCCCTGATCTGCTGGAAATACGGATGCGCATCCCAGTCCAACCGGTTGGTAAACAACTGCTGCACTTCGTCGCCACCAAATTCACCGGGCGGCAGGCTGATTGAATGCAACACCACCAGGTCGACCGCCAGGCCTGGCGGTCGCGGGCCGCAATTGGGCGAGTCCAGTCGTTGTGCATCCCGGTACCAGCCCCGCTCCCACTCACAGGGCAATCCGGGGAGAAGCCCCGCAGCATCAATCAGCGTCATCGGCCGAGTCTGCCGGTTCGTCAATCTTGAGCCGTGCGATACGGTAGCGGATCTGGCGCAGACTCAGGCCGAGCCTGGCTGCGGCGGCGGTACGATTGAAACCCGTCTCATGCAAGGTCTGCACCAGGATTTCCCTCTCCTGCCGATCCAGATGACTTTGCAAGTCACTCGGAATCACCAGTGGCACCTGGGCCGGCGAGTCGCGCGCCGCTTCGGCAGGCGATGGCACGACGGATCGGACGGCATCGGACGCCGGCGCAAGCGGTGCTGGCATCGTCTGTTCGCCCAGAATGTCGACCTGCAGATCACCACCTTCACTCAGGGCGACAGCACGGTGCAGCAGGTTTTCGAGTTCACGCACGTTGCCCTTGAGTGGCGCCAGGCAAATCTGCTCGAGTACATTGGCCGACAGCGCAGGGACCGGCATGCCCGCCTCCTGCGCGATGCGCGCCAGCAGGCTCTCGCACAAGGCCGGCAGATCGTCCAGGCGATCGCGCAACGGCGGGATCACGATGTCGATGACATTGAGCCGGTAATACAGATCCTGGCGAAAGCGTCCAGCTTGCACGTCAGCGGCCAGGTCCCGGTGCGTGGCACTGATGATGCGCACATCGACCGGCTCCTCCTGGGTCGAGCCGACGCTGCGCACGCTGCGCTCCTGAATCGCGCGCAGCAGCTTGGACTGCATTGCCAGCGGCAGGTCGCCGATCTCGTCAAGGAACAGGCTGCCGCCGCGCGCAGCCTGAAAAAACCCGTCGCGGTCATGCGTGGCGCCGGTGAACGAACCTTTGCGCGTGCCAAAAAACTCGGCCTCGAGCAACTGTTCGGGAATGGCACTGCAATTGACCGCGACCATCGGACCTGCGGAGCGGTGGCTATTGGCATGCAGGGCACGCGCCACCAGTTCCTTGCCCGTACCCGATTCACCGGTCACCAGCACCGGCGCCATCGAGCGCGCGACCTTGGCCACGCGATCCTTGACCTGGCGCATCGCTGACGACTCACCCACCAGACGCTGCAACGCCGCCTCGCCCGCACCAAGTTCGGCATCGGTGCGGCGCCGGTTGAAGCCCTCGCGCGATGCGACTCCGGCGTTGTGCCGACGCCCGGCCACCGCCTCCTTGCGTGCACCCTGCACGGCAGACGCAATGACAGCGCGAAACTGCTGGATATCCACCGGTTTGGTCAGGTAGTCGAACGCCCCCGCCTTGAGTGATTCGACCGCGTTGTCGGCAGACCCATAGGCCGTGATGACGACGCAGCGTTCCCGGCGCTGGCTGTCGCGCAGGCGCTGCAGCAGACTGATCCCCATGCCGTCCGGAAGGCGCATGTCGGTGATGACAACGTCGAATCGCTTCGCCGCGAGTAGCTCCCAGGCTTGCGCCAGGTCGCCAACACCCTGCACGTCGTAACCCTCTCGTACCAGGGCCAGTTCGTACAGCGTGCGCAGGTCTGGCTCGTCGTCCACGACGAGGACATGAACATCCCTCTGGGCGCTGGTGGTGGCTGCGGTCACGACGGTATTCTGGCAGATGGCTGCTTGCTTCGCGCCGACGCAAATCGGATGCGAAACTCGTTGCCGTCCACCATCGCCCCCGCGACGCGACGCTGAGCGCGTGCAAAGCCGATCACGGCCCCATGGCCATCACACAGCTCGCGACAGATATACAGGCCCAAGCCGGTGGAGCGGCTTTCGGACGAAAAGAAGGGTTCGAACAGGTGACGTTCCACCGATGGCTCCATCGGCTTGCCATCGCTCCACACCATCAGTGACACCTGCCCGCCCAGGGTCAGACTGGTCGTCACCTGGATCGAGACACTGCCAGAGCCGGCATAACGGTTCGCGTTGTCCAGCAGATTGATCAGCACCCGGCGCAGATGCTCGGCCTCGAACGCGACCTCGATATCGGTTTCGCAAAACTGCCGGGAAACAGGCGCATCGCGCCCGCCGTGCTGATCCCAGTCGGTGCAGATCTGACCCACCACGCTGTTGAGCGACAGGACCGGCGGATCCGCTTGCGGTGCACGCTGCTGCACACGGGCAATGTTGAGCACCTCGTCTACGATGCGCCCCAGACGATTCGCGTTCTGCTGCACCATACGGATCAGCGGCTTGAGTTGGGCGTCCGCGACCGCTTCGTCCAGCAAGGCGTTGGCCTGCACGATCGCGGCCAGCGGATTGCGGATTTCATGCGCCACCGCGCTCGACATGCGGCCCATGCTGACCAGCTTCTCGGTTCGCATGCGCGCCTCGACCTCGCGCTGGTCCTGCACGAACATGACGCACAGCCGCTCGGACACCGTGTCATCTGCGGTCGCGGCGATGCGGGTGCGCACATGGGTGTATTGCGGCCCGATGCCGGGCAGCATCAACACCACTCGGGCATTCTGGGCCTGGTCTTGCGCCAGGCTTTGCTGTTTCAATTGCAGCAGTTCCTGCCAGCCAGGCTCCAGCGCAAGCGAGAACGACTGCTGGGTCGCTGCGACGTCACGCCCGAGCAAGCGACATGCCGCCGGATTGGCTGCCAGCACCTGGTCCTGTTCGTCCACCACCAGAATGCCGTCGGTCAGCGACTCGATGACGAGCGCATTGACCTCGCGCTGTACCCGCGCCACCAGCTGGCTGCGTCGGGACCGCTGTTCCTCGCTGGCCAGACGCGCCGACAACTGGCTGGCGAGAAATGCAATGACGAAATAGCCGGCGCCGGTCAGCGCCGATTGCGCCACCAGCGACGCCGCATCAGGATCACCGGTCAACCCGTCGAATCCGGCGCGCCCCAGCAGCAGCAGCGTCACGCCGGCTGCGGTGGCCATGGCCAGCGGCATGGACCCCAGCACGGCCGCCATCAGCACCGGCAGCGCCAGCAGCGGCGTGTAATTGATGCCTGCGTTACCCTGCACATACTGCAGCAAGGCAAAGGTGACGACATCGACACCCACGGTCAACAACCAGCGCAGGCCAAGCGTCGGCCCCAGCCGCTGGGGTCGACTCAGCAGCCGCGTGACCAGAGTCGCCACCAGGTAGGCGCCGCAGGCAATCACCAGCAAGGGATCGGTTGACAGGCCCAGCACGAATAGGCTGGCCTGCAGTGCCAGCAACACCACGCCCAGCGTGACGCGGGCGGTCATGAAGCCGCTCCAAAGCCGTACGAACTCGTCCGGTCCGTCGGCGTAGGGGCTGTCTTCGCGCTGGTTGGACCGCAGATCCAGCCACGGTCGGTTTGGCGCTACTGCCATGCTGGCGCTCAGACTTCAGCCTGGTCGCGATGCTGGGTCGAACAATAGGCGCCGCTACGGCCCTTCACCAGATCATCGTCCGGGCAATGCATGCCACACAGGTCACAGCGCCCCATGTCGATCGCGCCGACGGGTTTGGAGCGGGGACGGCGCGACTTGTCTTCTTCGGCCCGTTCGGCGGCTCGATTGGCGCGCCAGAGCCAGACACCCACCATGACCACGATCAGTACCAGCAAGAACTTCATGTCGCACGACTCAAAATAACTTCCATGACAAAACGCGAACCGACGTAGGCCAGGAACAGCAGACCGGCCCCGGCATACAACACCCGCACCGCACGCCGTCCGCGCCAACCGTAGCGCATGCGCCCGAGCAGCAAGGCCGCGAAGGTCAGCCAGGACAGGATGGAAAACACGCTCTTGTGGTTCACGCGCCAGCCCATGCCCGGACCGTACAACATTTCGCCATAGACCAGCACCACCAGCAAGGTGGCCGTCAGCAACACGAAACCGGCACCGACGAAACGGAAGGTCAGTCGCTCGAGTGTGAGCAGCGGCATGCCACTTTCCGGGTCTGCGCCCTGGCGGATGCGGTCTTCAGCGCGCCCCATCATCCAGGCATGAACCACTGCGGCACCAAACAGGCCGTAGGACGCGATGCCCAGCGCCCAATGCAGTGGCAACCAGCTCGACGCCGCCGGGTGCAGGGGCGTGCCGCGAAACACCAGCGCCAACAAGACCGTCACGGCGGCCAGCGCGCACAACACGCGGCGCAGTCGCAGCTGCGGATAAAACCGCGACTCGACGGCATACACCGCACCGACCAGCCAGGCCGTGACCGACAGTGCAGGTGCAAAGCCGAAATGCGGCGCTGCACCTGCAAGGCCGACGGCCAGCACCAGCGCATGCAATAACCAGCCCAGCAAAAGCACCAGCCGTCCGATACGCTCGCCGATGGCAGGCCAGGTGGCCGGCACCAGATAGGCAATGGCAGCGCTCCATGCGAGGGCATGGGTCAACATGGAGCCACTGGCTAGAATCATGGGTACAGTTTAGCCTTTCACCTGGCCCGTTCCCGTGCGACCTTTCGGCGAAAAATCCCACCCACGCGCACCCTACCTTCGAGCACCCATGGCCTCATCCTTATCCGAAAAACTTTCGCGCCTTGTCAAGGAAATGCGTGGCCAGGCTCGCATCACCGAGACCAACGTCACGGAGATGTTGCGCGAAGTGCGTCTGGCCCTGCTCGAGGCAGACGTGGCGCTGCCCGTGGTGCGGGACTTCATTGCCCGGGTCAAGGAGAAGGCACTGGGACAGGAAGTCCTGGGCTCCTTGTCACCAGGCCAGGCCCTGGTGGGTATTGTCAACAAAGAACTCAGCGCCACCATGGGCGAGGGCGTCAGCGATCTGAACCTCGCAGCGCAGCCGCCGGCGGTCATCCTGATGGCCGGTCTGCAGGGTTCGGGCAAGACCACCAGCACCGCCAAACTCGCGCGCCACCTGATCGAGAAGCGCAAGAAAAAGGTGCTGACCGTATCCGGCGACGTATACCGCCCAGCGGCAATCGAACAGCTCAAGACCGTCACGGCGCAAGCCGGTGCCGAATGGTTTCCCAGCAGCGCCGACCAGAAACCGGTGGACATCGCCCGTGCGGCGCTCGACTACGCACGCAAGCACTACTTCGACGTCTTGCTGGTGGACACCGCAGGCCGGCTGGCAATCGACGAAGTGCTGATGCGCGAGATCAAGGAACTGCACCAGGTGCTGAATCCGGTCGAGACGCTGTTCGTCGTCGATGCGATGCAGGGTCAGGATGCGATCAACACGGCCAAGGCGTTCAAGGACGCGCTGCCGCTGACCGGCATCATCCTGACCAAGACCGACGGCGACTCCCGCGGCGGCGCTGCGTTGTCCGCCCGTCAGGTCACCGGCGCCCCGATCAAGTTTGCCGGCACCAGCGAAAAAATCGACGGTCTGGAAGTGTTCGATGCCCAGCGCCATGCGGGTCGGATTCTGGGCATGGGCGACATCGTCGCGCTGGTGGAGCAGGTCAGCTCTGGCGTAGACATGGCAGCGGCCCAGAAGCTGGCGGCCAAGGTCAAGAGCGGCGCCGGCTTCGACCTGAACGATTTTCTGGGCCAGATCCAGCAGATGAAACAGATGGGCGGCCTGTCCAGCCTGATGGACAAATTGCCCGCCGCCATGGCCGCCAAGGCCGGTCAGGTCGACATGAACCGCGCCGAAAAAGACATCCGGCGCAAGGAAGGCATCATCCACAGCATGACCAAGCTCGAGCGCCGCAAGCCTGAGCTGATCAAGGCCACCCGCAAACGCCGCATCGCCCAAGGCGCCGGCGTCCAAGTCCAGGAAGTCAACCGCATGCTCAAGGAATTCGAGCAGATGCAGGACATGATGAAGAAGATGAAAGGCGGCGGCATGATGAAGATGATGAAGCGCCTGGGCGGCATGAAGGGCATGCCAAAGATGCCCTTCTGAGAAACCTGAGACCTTGCGGGACAGACCGAGCGACACGCAGTGCGCGAGCTCTGTCCCCAACACTTCAAC
>JBKJRR010000146.1:0-3701 GCA_046594635.1 Burkholderiaceae bacterium | reverse complement strand
TGGGCGACGAGCATGCATCTCTGTGTTTCACGTCACCACCCTACGGCAGCCAGCGTCAGTACACGAACATTGGCACGGACACGATCATGGATTGGGACGGTTTGATGCGCAGCGTCTTTGCCCAACTGCCCATGGCAATCACCGGCCAAGTGCTGGTCAACTTGGGGCTGATCCACCGCGACAACGCGGGGGTCGCGTATTGGGACGGCTGGCTGCAATGGATGCATTCGGTCGGCTGGCGGCGCTTTGCCTGGTACGTCTGGGACCAGGGTCCGGGAATGCCCGGTGACTGGAATGGACGCCTGGCGCCCAGCTTCGAGTTCGTGTTTCACTTCAACCAGGAGGCACGCCGCCCGCACAAGATTGTGCCGTGCAAGCACGCTGGCCAGGAATCGCATCTGCGTGCGGACGGTTCGTCGACCGCTATGCGCAAGAAGGACGGCGAGGTCGGGGGCTGGTCGCACGCCGGCACTCCGACCCAGGACATGCGCATTCCCGACAGCGTGATCCGGATCATGCGGCACAAGGGCAAGATCGGGGAGGACATCGACCACCCGGCCGTGTTCCCGGTGGCATTGCCCGAGCACATCATGGAGGCGTTCTCCAGCCGTGGGGACGTGGTGTTCGAGCCGTTCAATGGTTCAGGCACTTCGCTCCTGGCAGCGCAGCGCACTCATCGCCGGTGTCGGGCGGTGGAGATCGCGCCGGAATACGTTGACGTGGCGATCCGCCGCTTCCAGCAGAACCATCCCAATGTCGCCATCACCCTGGCTGCGACGGGGCAGTTCTTCCAGGACGTGGCCGCAGAGCGACTGGGTGTCCAGGAGACCGTCGATGCGTAACCCGGTGGCCGATCTCAAGATCGAGCTGCGCGCTGTCGCCGCACTCATTCCATATATCCGCAACGCGAAGCAGCACTCGGACGCGCAGGTGGCTCAGATTGCCGCCAGCATCGTCGAGTTTGGCTGGGGCGCGCCGATCCTGGTCGACGGCCAGAACAATGTGATTGCCGGCCACGGACGGCTGCTGGCAGCACGCAAGCTCGGCATGACCGAAGTTCCAGTGGTGCCGATGGCGCATCTGACCGATATCCAGCGCCGGGCGCTGATCCTGGCCGACAACAAGATCGGCGAGAACGCGTCGTGGGACGACGAACTGCTGGGCCTGGAGTTGGCCGAGTTGAAGGATGGCGGCTTCGATCTGAATCTCACCGGCTTCACCGCCGAAGAGTGGGACGCGCTGATCGCGGGTGACGGCAACAGCGAAGGCCTGACCGACGAGGACCAGGTCCCCGAAGTCACCGAGACCCCGATCTCGCGCACCGGCGACATTTGGGTCATGGGCGAGCACAAGGTGCTGTGTGGCGACGCTACCAAGGCCGAGGACTACGAGCGATTGCTGGGCGACGAGCTGGTTGACATGACATTCACCGACCCGCCCTACAACGTCAACTATGCCAACACGGCCAAGGACAAGATGCGCGGCAAGAACCGCCCGATCCTGAACGACAACATGGGCGATGGCTTCGGCGCCTTCCTGCAGGCGGCGTGCAAGAACATCCTGGATGTCACCAAGGGCGCGGTCTACATCGCCATGAGTTCATCGGAGCTCGACACTTTGCAGTCGGCCTTCCGCGCTGCCGGTGGCAAGTGGTCCACGTTCGTGATCTGGGCCAAGAACACGTTCACCATGGGTCGCGCCGAGTACCAGCGCCAGTACGAGCCGATCCTGTACGGCTGGAAGGAGGGCGCCGACCACTACTGGTGCGGTGCCCGCGACCAGGGTGACGTGTGGCAGATCAAGAAGCCGCACAAGAACGATCTACATCCGACCATGAAGCCGGTGGAACTGGTGGAGCGCGCGGTGCGCAACAGCAGCAAGACGCGTGACCTCGTGCTGGATCCATTCGGCGGCTCGGGCACCACGGTCATCGCGTGCGAGAAGTCTGGACGTAGGGCGCGGCTGATCGAGATGGATCCGAAGTACGTTGACGTCGTGGTGCGGCGTTGGCAGGAGTTTGCTGGCAAGCAGGCGACGCGTCAGGAAGACGGCGTCGCTTTTGACTCGCCTGTCTGATTATCCAGCGACGCGGTAGACCCGCTGTGCTCCGGCGTCCTTGGTGGACGTAATTTCGAGTCCAAGCTTCTTCTTGAATGCGCCGGCAAAGGTGCCGCGCACGGTGTGACTTTGCCAGCTCGTAGCCTGGGCGATTTGCTGGATGGTCGCGCCCTCAGGTCGCTTGAGCATCGCGATGACCGTGGCCTGCTTGCTGTTGTCGCGCGTGCGTGGCTTCGGTGTGGCAGTCAGGGCTTCCGCTTCGATCGCTGTGACTGCGGCTTCGATCTCCGGATCGATGTTGTTGCTGGCAGCAATCTCGGCGTCGGTCGGGTCTTCGTTGCCGATCTCGTCCGCTAGGACTTGGCTTGCGCCTGGGTTGTCATCGGCGACCGGGCGCGCCATGCCGAGTGCCTCGTAGCCGCCATTGGCGACGATCCAGTTGCTTCCGTCATTGATGATCAGCGTGCGGTTGAACATCGCGTCGATGACCTTCTTGCGTGCCCCGCCCTTGATGTTGTCGGGGAACCAGTCGATCTGGCCGTTGGTGCTGTGGATTGCGTGGGCCAGGATGGCGTGTTGCGATGGGCTGAGTTGCGTTGTCATGGTGATGCTCCGTGGTAGTTACTGGTTGGGGTTGGTGGTGCTGGCGGCTTGCTTGCCCGCATCGAATGCGGCTTGCAGGGCACTCTTGATGCCCCGCACGCTGACGTCGTGGAAGTCGAGGCTGTCCATGTTGCGGGACTCGAGGGTCTCGATGAAGAGATGCTCCAGCGCGATCTGCTGGAAGAGTTTGCTCAGGGCGGCGGCGTTCATGGTCGTGCCACTCAAACGTTGTGGATCTGCTTGGCCCGTTCAAAGCCAACCCAGACGCCCTTGTCATCAAGGCCCCGCGATGCGAGTTCCTCGCGGGCCAGTCGGTTGAGGTCCAACTCCCCGCGCGCTGCGGCTGCCAGGACCTTGGTCAACGCAATCTGGATGAACCCGACCTCGTCGATGGTGAATTGGTTGGTGGTGAGTGCCATTTGGTCGTCCTGCTTGGTTGGTTGATCGTGTTGGTAGTAACGCGCTGTCCAACACGGAAGCCAAGCAGAAGATCAACAACTTCTGCAAACAGTTTCAATCTTCTTGTGATGGTGTTGATGCCATGCCACGGTCAGCGCCAACACCCTGCAGACACCCCGGCTGCGGGGCGGTGCTGACCACGCCGGGGTACTGTGACGCGCACCGGTCCGCGTCACACCAAGACTACGCACGTGCACGCCGGGGGTTCGACACCGAGCGTGGCTTCTACCAGTCAGCGGCGTGGCGCGCGGTGCGTGCGGCGTTCCTCACGCAGCACCCGTTGTGCACGCACTGCGTCGGACGTGGGCGCGTTGTGGCGGCCGTGGTTGCGGACCACGTCTTGCCGTTGAAGGAAGGCGGCGCGCGGTTTGAATGGACCAACCTGCAAGGGTTGTGTGTGTCGTGTCACAACCGCAAAACCGCTGGTGAGACCGCCCGACGCAGCCGACGCGCGTGAACGGGTTGATACGGGGGGATAGGGGGGTGAAATCTCTACAAACGCGCAAGCAAGAATCGTGCGCGAGCACAGATTTTTGCGCGTGCAAATTGAAACATGGGGGGATCCCGGTGCGAAATGAAAA
>JBKJRR010000224.1:0-33508 GCA_046594635.1 Burkholderiaceae bacterium | reverse complement strand
GTCGGTCAGCATGTCGAGTTCACCCGACAGCAATGCAGCAACCCGGGTAGGGTCGGACTTGATCGGTGTATAGATCACTTCGGTCACGTCCGACCCTACCCGGGTTGCTGCATTGCTGTCGGGTGAACTCGACATGCTGACCGACCTGCCGACCCAGGACGTGGCCCGGATCCGCGGCGACTCCAAGCTCAAGGTGCTGGATGGCAACGAGGTGCGTACGATCTTCCTGGCGCTTGACATGTTCAGCCCGGAGCTGAAGTACTCGGACGTCAAGGGCAAGAATCCTTTCAAGGACAAGCGGGTACGCGAAGCGCTGAGCATTGCGATCGACCGTGAACTGATCAAGCGCAACACCATGCGTGGCCTGTCCTTGCCCGCCAGCATCATGGTGTCTCCCGGCGTCAACGGCCATACACCAGAGCTCGATGTGGCCATCAAGGCCGATCCGGAAAAGGCCAAGAAACTGCTGGCCGATGCAGGTTATCCAAATGGGTTCGAGATTCAGCTCAACTGCCCGAACAACCGCTATGTCAATGATGAAGAGATCTGCCAGAACATCTCGGTGATGTGGGCCCGCATCGGCGTCAAGACCAAACTGGCGGCCGAGTCGATGGCGACCTTTATCCAGAAAGTGCAGAACTTTGATTCGTCGGCTTATCTGCTGGGCTGGGGCGTTGCCACGCTCGATGCGCAGTACACCTTGCAGTCGCTGGTTCGCACCAAGACCACCGGCGCTGACGGCAACTTCAACTTCGGCCGCGTCAGCGATCCGGAAGTCGACCGCCTGGTTGACGCGATGAAATCGGAAGTGGACCAGACCAAGCGCAACGCGATGATCCGCGACGCCCTGGTACGCACGCGTGATGAAGTGCTGCTGATTCCATTGCACCACCAGCTGCGTCCATGGGCCATGAAACGGGGTGTCGACACCGTCTACCGCAACGATGACCGGCCGGAAGCGCGCTTCACCATGGTGAAGTAGTCGGGCCGGCGGCCTGATCCAAAGAAAGGCCTGCGACGCGGGCCTTTCTTTATGGTGATCTGCAATACGGTTTGGACAAGCAGGCAGGTCTGGTCTCCATGAAACCCGGGGCGGTTCATCACTGACTTTCCAGCCATTGCCCCGCAAAACGAATGAGGTCTGCGCCCGATTGCAAATGTAGTTTTTCCTTCAGGCTGGCACGATGGGTTTCAATGGTCTTGACGCTGCGGTTGAGCTTTTCACTGATCTGTCGGGTGCCAAAACCAAGACCGATCAGGTGCAAGATTTCGAATTCGCGTTCGCTCAAGCCAGCGATGGGGCTGACGGCGCCGCCGCCAGGAGTTGCCAGAGTTTGTGCCAGCCGCCCGTGCATGGCGTCACTGAGATAGATGCCGCCTGCCAGTATCCTGCGCACCGCCAGCAGGATGTTTGCGGTGGCGGCATGCTTCATCAAATAGCCATTGGCACCGAACCGCAAGGCGCGTTCGGCATAGATCGACTCATCGTGCAGGCTCATGGCCAGAATCGCCAGGCCCGGGGATAGTCGCCGCAGTGACTTGATGAGGTCCAGCCCTGAATCCTTGCCCAGCGAGATGTCCACAATAGCCATGGCCGGGTCGCAAGTCGCAGCCAGGGCCATGGCCTCCTCGGCATTGCCGGCCTCGCAGCACACCTGCAGGTCCGCCTGCCCGTTGAGAAACATGGCCATTCCTTCCCGGACGATGGGGTGGTCGTCCACCATCAGTATCCGGATTTTTTCCTGATTACGCATGGTGGGGTTGCTCACTGTGACTCTCCAGGTCGGTATAGGTTACGGTGATGGTTGTGCCCTGCCGTGCGTTGCTGTTGATTTGCATGCTCCCTCCGAGCAGGCTCGCGCGGTACCGAATGCTGTGCATCCCAAGTCCCTTGGCAGATCCAAGACGGGCGGGGTCGATGCCGATGCCATCGTCGGTCAAAGTGAGTCGTCCTTTTCCATCGACCTTGGCCAGATCGATCCGCATGAGACTTGCCTTGCTGTACTTCAGTGCATTGGTGATGGCTTCCTGGGCGATGCGGTAGAGATTGATTGCAACCAGCGGATCATGCACTTGCGCCCCGGGCCCAACATCCAGGACACAGTCCATTTTGTGTAGCGCGCGCGCATGGTCAGCCAACTGCTCCAGCGCCAAGGTCAGGCCACCATGCTCCAACGCGACCGGGTAAAGCCCGTGGGCCACAGAGCGGGTCATGTCCAAAGCCTCATCAATCAGTTCTCCGATCCGCTGGGCTGCCCTGGCCTCGGGCTGCGCGCGGGCGGTTAGCTGCTGTTGCAAGTTTGCACACAGCAGCGAGAGGCTGACCAGGTGCTGGCCCAGTCCATCGTGCAGATCGCACCCGATCACGCGCTGCTGCTCTTCACTGAAGCGGATGAGCTCGATTTCAAGGCTGCGGCGCTCGGCCATTTCCCGATTCAAAGTAGCGTTGGCGGACGCCAGATCGCGGGTGCGCTCCTCGACGCGTTGTTCCAGTTCTTCATGGGAGCGTTGGAGCGCTGCCTGCCCGCGCTGTTGCTCTTCAACCATTGAGGCCAGCAGCAGCCCGGTGACCGCAACGACGATGGCGAACGCACACCAGCGCATCAGGCTATCCACCGGGCTCTCGACTACGAAGGGGCCGGTGCCTTGCGAGGTGCCCCAAATGGCCAGCAGGGAGATCATCAGGGTCACCAGGCTGGCGCCGCGTTGTTGAAAACGCAGAGCACTCCAGATAACGAAGGGGAACAGAGCCAATGATGCCGGGTAGTAACCCCCGACCGCCAGTTCGGGCGCGCCAAAAATTTTCAGGCTGACCACTGCAAGTGCTGCGATCAGACAAAACACCTCGGCCAGCTTCCAGGGCGAAAGGGTGCGCTCAGGCTGCATCCACGAAAGGAGCAGGGGTGCCACGACCAGCACGCCCATCATGTCACCCAGCCACCATTTCAACCAAACCGTGACATAGTCATCGACGGCGACGGTGCCGACCCAGGTCAGCGTAGCCACGCCAACCGACGCGCTCAACATGGTGCTGAAAAAGGCAGCATAGGCGATCAGGGCGAAGACATCCCGTCGGGTCTCGAGACTGCTTTTGACCTGGGCCAGCCTGACCAGAAGCCCTGCACCCACCATTGCCTCCAACGTGTTGCCCGCAGCGATGGCGAAGGCGGCGAGAACTGGCAGGCCGGTCCCCGAATTGGCGAGAAATGCGCCTAGCGCCACGGCGAACGCCATGCGCCAGCCATAGACCAGCAGTGCCGCCAGCGCAATACCACTGGGTGCCCACAAAAGGGTGACGCTGCTGCCGACAATGGCATACATCAAGCCCACCTTGGCGGCTGCGGCGTATAGAACGGTAACGCCCAAGGAACGGGCAAAGAAAGTGAGTGTCGAATTCATCTTTGTAGGGATCAACACACCCGCATGGGGCTTACTTGGTAGAGTAGTGTCCGTCTGCCGCCCCGCTAAATATACAAATCTATGGTTTTTAGAGGGTGTGTTCTCTGCACACAACACCTGGTGCTTTGGCCTGTCACCTTTAAGACCCCTACATGACCGCCAAGGTGATGATTGTTGAGGACCACCCGCTGTATCGCGGCGCGCTGGTCAATCTGGTGCAGGGCATCGTGGGTCGGTCGGAAACACTTGCGGCCCAGTCGGCCGAGGAAGGCCTGCGCTTGATCGACCGGCTGGATGGGCAAATCGTCATCCTGCTCGATCTGGGCTTGCCCGGGCTTACCGGGCTCGATTGCATTGCCGCCTTTCGGCGCAAGGCCCCGGCGGCAGAGATCATCGTGATCTCGGCGTCGGAAGATCGGCAGGAGACCAGTGCCGCGTTGCGCGCCGGTGCCAGGGCCGTACTCTCCAAGGCTGTAACACCGGAGGTTATGACAGGCCTGATACAGCGCGTGCTTTCAGGTGCCTTGATGGCGCCCGAGTGGATTACCGCAAATGGCAGGATCAGCGTGGACTTAAGCCCAGGCATGCGGCTGACACCACGCCAAAGCCAGGTTTTGGCACTGGTGGCGAATGGCCACTCGAACAAGGAAATTGCCTTGCGGCTTGATCTGTCGGAGGTGACTGTCGCCATGCATCTCTCGGCTGTTTTTCGGGCGCTGAATGTGGTGAGTCGCACCCAGGCGGTTGCTGCAGCCCGCCGCCTGGGCTTGAGTGCACTGGCGCCTTAGGGTTGCCGCGTGCTGGGGGTGGCAATCAATGCAATCAAAGCCGCGCGCAATTCATCGCCACTCAAGGGCTTGTGCAGTACCGTGCGCCCACCACTTTGCGTTCTCGCAAGTTGCTCCGGTGACGTGTCGGCACTAATGAGTACTGCGGGGATGATGGTGTTGAATTCTGCTTGCAGCGCGTCGACGACATCCAGACCATTTTCTCCGTCACGCAAGTGGTAGTCACTGATGATCAGGTCGGGCAAGCCTCCATTGGCGTCGAGCTGATCGATGGCCTCCCTGGCGGAGGTCGCCACCAGGACCGAGCAGCCCCATTGCTGGAGCAACAAGCGCATCGCATCAAGAATGGCCGGTTCATCGTCCACGACGACAACATGCAGCCCGTGCAGATCACCATAGTGAGCCGGTCTGGCACCCACTTGCGCATGGGGCGCAACGCCGGTGGCGGCCACATGCGTGAGCTCCAGTCCAAAGACCGAACCGCGATTCAATTCCGAGCGCAAGGTCACTTCGGTGTGCAGCATCCGGGCAAGCCTTTGCACAATGGCCAGCCCCAATCCCAGGCCCTGGGTGCGGTCCCGCACCGGATGGCCGACTTGGTAGAACTCGTCAAAAACGCGTTGCTGCTGGTCTGGCGCTATACCGATGCCAGTGTCGTACACCGCCACATGCAATCCGCCGGGGGAGCGTCGGCAACCCACCAGCACAGTGCCACCTGGGGTGTAGCGCAACGCGTTTTCAACCAAATTACGCAAAATACGCTCGAGAAAAAAGGCGTCGGTATGCACCCATGCGGAGCAGGCTGCTACCCGAAAATTGAGTTCCTTGGACCGCGCCTGCGGTGCATATTCCGTGTGAATACGGTCAAGCAACGGGCCTATCGGAAACGGCTTCATGCTGGGGCGTACCGCGTTGCCGTCAAGCCGGGAAATGTCCAGCAGTTGACGAAACATCTCGTCTATGGTGCTTGCGCACTGACGCAAACTCACCAGCACTGTCTGGCTAGCCTCTGGCAACGGATGCCCCGCCAAGGCACCCAGGAACAAATTCAGGGCGTGCACCGGTTGGCGCAGGTCGTGGCTGGCAGCAGCCAGAAACCGCGACTTGGCCAGCGCGCCCTGAACAGCGAGTTCCCGCTGGTGCGTGAGCTCGGCAGCCTGACGGGTGAGCCGGGCCACCAAGTCCACATTCTCGAAACGCAAGCTTAGCGAGTCGAGCAGCAGACGGTTGAAATGCCAACCCAGGTAGGACAGCAGAAGGGTCGACGCGACGATACTGAGCAACAGCGGCTTGAATACCGGGTCCTGGGTCGCTGTGACCCACAGTGCCGTCAAGGCGAGCGGCATGAAGCCGGCCATGAAAGCGGGGTAGTAAATGCCGACGGTGAAAACCGCACTGATCCCGCCAGCCAGGGCGGCGCAGAAGTAGATCAGGTCCTGCGGGTAAAGCGTGGCCGGAAACATGAAGTGGATCGCCATAGTCCAACCGATTCCGGTGGCTACGGTGGAGGCCGCCGCGAGGCGCGACACTTTGCGCGCGTGCGCCACGCGCAATTGCGGGTCTCGGTAGTGGCGCCACAGCAGCCACTGCGTCAGACCCGTCACCAGAAATACGCCCAAACAGATGAGCAAGGGCACGGCATCCGCCGGGCGCCAGAAGACGAACACAGTTATGACACCAAATACGCTGGTACTGGCAGCGGCTGGCAGCAAGGCATTGTGCAGGTAGTGGGCCTGCTCAACCGTGATGGCTTTGTCGGTTTGCATGTGTTTGAGGAAATGTTGCTGCTTGCAGTGCCCAATGGAGCCGGATTCACATCAGTTCCGGCTGCCGACCGACGCACTGAACCCCAAACATCCGGTGCGGCCGCCTTGAGCCCGAAAGCTGCTCAGCCATCGACACCCGTCTCAAGCCTGTCCACCACGACGCGGCCCGCCTGCATGATCAGGCGCAACCCCTGATCCGGTTGCGTCAACATTGAAAGATCCCTGGTCGGGTCGCCATTCACCACCAGCAGGTCAGCCCAGGCGCCAGCCACCAGTTCGCCGATCTGGCCCTCCTGGCGCATCATCCGGGCCGCCACGATGGTGGCGCTTTGCAAGGCCTCGACCGGTGACATGGCCTGGGTGCGCAGATCGAACTCGCCCGACTGCTGGTCATGCATGTGGCCCAGCAGGTCGGTGCCGAAAACAATGGGTACTCCTTCGGCACGCGCGATCCGGAGCGACTCGACGCCGCGCTGGCGCACCATGGCCAGTTTCTCCAGCATCTCGCCCGACCATCCCAAGCGTTCGCCCTCCAGCGCCAGCGCCTGGTAGGTGGCCAGGGTCGGTACCAGATAAGCGCCATGTTCCTTCATGACGCGTGCTGTCGCCGCGTCGATCAGGTTGCCGTGCTCGATCGAGCGCACGCCTGCCTGCACCGCGCGGGTCACGGCGCGGGGTGAATACGCATGGGCCATGGTGTACAGATTGGCGGCCTCGGCTTCCTCGCAGGCAGCACGCAGTTCGTCCTGCGAAAACTGCGTGCCTTCAAGCGGATCGGTCGGGCTGGACACGCCGCCACCGGCCATGATCTTGATCTGGTTGGCGCCGTTGCGCACCTGCTCGCGCACCGCCCGGCGCACCTCGCCGACACCGTCAGCGATGGCACCGATAAGACCCAATCCGGCGCAACTGCAGAACATCTCGCGCAGCCGTACACCCTTGGGTCGCATGTCTGCATGGCCGCCGGTCTGGGATACCGGGAAACCGGCGATGAAAAGGCGCGGGCCTTCGAACAGGCCGCGGGCTACCGCCTCCTGCAAGCCGAAATCTGCGCCTGCGGCGTCGCGCACCGTCGTGAAGCCGCGCATCAACATGCCGCGCAGGATATGGCTGCTTTGTGCCACCACCAGCGAAGGTGGTTGCTGTGCCAGGCCGATCAGGTCATGCGATGCCGCCACCACATGCACGTGGGCATCGATCAGGCCTGGCAACACGACGCGGTTACCCGCGTCAATGGTCTGCGCGTTGTCCACTGCCAGCGTGGCATCGACGACCGCTTCGATGCGCGCGCCGTTGATGATGATCTGGCGCCCGGCGTCGATGGTGCCGCTGACGCTGTTGAAAATCCGCGCATTGCGAATCACCTGTCGGTTAGCCATGGACATTTTTCCTGCTTCGAGTGGATCGGACGGGCCGGCCTGAACGGCGCGCGCGCATGCCAACGACGATGGGTCGCCGGTCTTGGGTCATGATAACGAGCGCCGCAGAGGTTTCAACCCGCCCCGGGCGGATTACCTGCCAAGGCCAACTTAACTGTATTTCCAGAACATCACCGCGGTGAGCACGATGGCCCAGCTCAACACGGCCAGGCGCAAAACATGTTGCGGCAACCGACGCACCAGAAAAGCAGCGCCGTATCCGCCGATGCCCGAGGCAATCAGGATGGGCAGGGCATAGGGCCAGACCACCACGCCCGTGGGCAGGAACACGATCAGTCCGGCGATGCTCAACGCCACGACCATCAGATTTTTCTTGGCATTGGCCTTGTGGATGGATGTCTCGCCGGCCATGGCCAGCGCTGCCAGCAACATCGGAAAGGTCAGGAAACTGCCGCCACCGGCAATCGCAGTGACCGCGCCCGACAAAAGGCCGCCAGCCAATAGCAGCATGAGGGCGGCGATTTCCATGGACAGGTGGCGTGGTCAGGTCGGCAGGTGTGAACGCAGTGGCCTATCGTATGCGAACGATTGACGGGCCCTGCGTGCGTCCATGACACGCCGGGTACCCGCAGCGCATTCACTTCGCGTGCTGGCCGCGTCGATCCTCAAAGGTGCCGTCCCAGCTTTGCGGGGGGGGCTTGTCGCGATAGTTCTGGCATCGCGTTTGCATCAGCAGCGACGGGCGGTCGTCGGGTTGCAGCAACAGGCATTGTTGGAACTGTTCAAGCGCATCGTCCCAGCTGCGCGCGCGATAGGCGGCCAAGCCAGCTTCGTACAGGCTCAGCAGTCGCTGGCGCTCGCTTGTCAATGGCATATCGATGATGCCTATGAGCTCATAAATGTGCAGGGCCTGCGCGCGGCCCTTGACGCGCACCACATCGAGCTCGCGCAGCCGGAAGGCACTGGCGACGAGCTCGGCCGTATTGCCGCTGATGATGATCTGGGTGCCGTAGATCTTGTTCAGACCTTCGAGGCGGGACGCAAGATTGACGGCATCGCCCATGGCGCCGTAGTGGAAACGATACTTCGAGCCGATGTTGCCGACCAGCATGTTGCCGGAGTTGATGCCGGTCCTGGCCTTGATGCGCGGGCGGCCCATCTTCTCCCATTCGTCGCTCAGTGCATCCCGGCTGGCCTGCATTGCAAGGGCGCTTTTGCACGCTCGCTTGGCATGGTCGGACTGGGTCATGGGGGCACCGAAAAGTGCAAACATTTCGTCGCCCACATACTCGACAAGAGTGCCTTGCACCGCAAAGACCTCATCCGTCATGTTGGCGTAGTACTCGCTCAGCACCGAGATCACCTCATTGGGCGTGTGGTTCTCGGAAAAGCTGGTGAAGCCTTCCATGTCGCTGAGCAATGCCGTCAGGACCTTCTCTTCGCCCCCAAGGCGCATACCTGCAGGGTCCTTGAGCATGAGATCGACGACCTCAGGCGCCACATAGTGCTGAAACGCGCCCCTGATGCGCCTGCGCTCGCCCTCTTCGATGATGAAGCGATACAAGGTCAATATCGTGTAGGTTGCACCCATGACAAACACCGGATACACCAGGTTCAAACCGATATGCTGCTGCACAAACAGCCAATTGGCGCCGAGCACGTAAGCGATAAAAAGCGCCCCTGTGAATATCAGTCCGTACAGCGCGCTTGTGCGTGGCAGCACCAGTCCGATGGCCAGACCCAAAGCGACAATCGCCATCACATCGAACACCTTTGCCCAGCGTGGGCGCTCGATGAAGTCGCCGGCGAGCAGGTTGTCGATCGCGTTCGCATGGATCTCGGGACCTGGAAACACCGGTCCAAATGGCGTGGTGCGGATATCGCCGATTCCGATGGCGGTTGCGCCCACCACCACGATCTTGTGCTTGAAGGTGTCCGCTGGCAACGTACCCGCCAGGATTTCGCTGATTGAATAGGTAGGAAAAGTCTTGCCCGGCCCACGGTAGTTGATGAACATACGGCCGGTCTCGTCGGTGGGCACGAGTCGCTCACCGAGTTGCACACTATCGATGCCATAACTCCCCGTGCGCACGGCGAGCTGTGGTTTGCCCAGGTAATGCCACACGCTGAGCAATGCGAGCGGTGGAAAAAAGTCTTCGCCGCCCTGGATGACCAGTGGCATCCAGCGAACCACACCGTCCTGATCGCTGGTCACGCTGAAGTAGCCTGACGATGCCGCCTTTGACGTGAAGATCGGCAGGTTGACCTGCGGCGCGTAGGCCTTGATGAAGGGCACTGACTCCGCCTGTGGATCGCGGTACACCAGTGGGTACTTCGAGCCGGCAATCGCCTCGAGCCGTCGCTCGATGTCGGAGGGGTCGATACGAAACCCGACCCCCTGTTCGTTCATGTGAAAGAAGTAGCCAAGAACCACTGGCGCAGAGGACTGCTCCAGCGCATTGGCCAGCAACTGGTCCTGGTCGGCCGCCGTGCGGCCGTCGCGAAGAATCGTCTTGAGGCGTGTGTTGTCGATCTTCTGCGCCTCGACCGCCCGCTCGAGTTCGCCTATCAGTGTGAGGCGGGTGTCGTCCTCACTCTCCGAAAAAAGGATATCGAAGGCGATTACCTTGGCGCCGCCGCGCGACAGTGCCTGCACCAAGGCCGCAATCCGGGAGCGTGGCCAGGGCCAGCGGCCTTCGGCGGCCAGGCTCTTTTCGTCGATCGCCGCCAGCACGACCGCCGGCCCGGGAACGATCTGGCCGCGTGCGCGAAAGCGCAGGTCGAGCCAGTTCAGCTCGATGTCCTCCAGCGGCGCCGGCGCGATCACGAACAGCGCCATCGCCATGCCGATGGTGGCGATGGTCAGGGTCGCCGTGTTGGCGACGAGAGACTTGAAGAAGGCGAGCTTTAGCTTTGGGAAGAGGCGCATGGCCGGCAGGTTCATGTGGCGCGGCTACGGCCCCCTGCTGGTCCCTGAACGAACGCGGGCCGGTTCAGGGTGTGTTGTTGTAATCGGTCTCCGTGATAGGCCCGCACGTGAAATCGATCGGCGTGGCCGCCCACCCGTTTACCGGCGGGTTATTGAGGCTGTATGTCTGTCCATAGTATGCCGCGCCCGGTTCATTGTTCGCTGGGAAAGAGCATGACCCAAACTGCCTTCCATCTGGCTCGGTGGTGGTGGTATAAGTTGGCGGAGTGGTCGTCGCATCGGTTAGCACCTCGATGGTGGCTCGGTAATTGAAGGCGGTCGGCAAGTAGACGTATGTCCAGTTATTAATGTCATCGCCCGTGATCGCTTCTCTCCACCGCGGACCGGTGGAGTACATGAGGGCAGTCGCCACCCCGTTGGTGTCGAACGAGGTCGCGACGGCGCGTTCCTGGTAGCAAGCCTCCGGAAAACCCGTGATACCCCCTTTGTTGCAGTTCAAGTACCGCCAATAAACAGGCACAAAATTACCGTTTCCCGCGCTGTTTTCGCAACCAAAGTCTGGCTTCAGTCCATTGGCCACCAGTTTGGTCACTTGGGTCGTCGACTTATAGACGTTCCCCTTCACTCTGTTGTCCCGAATCAGCACTTGGTCAGCGGGATCCACAAATTTCGAAGTCCCGGTGACGGTCCCCGTAGGTCCCACACCCGAGATGAGTTGTCCCTGCGGATTGCCGCACTGGACGTTCGAATTTGTTATCTTGGCTGCGACCTGGACCCGGGTGCCGTCCTTCACATCTTTCCCGGTGACCTTCGCCAGATCCGCCTCGAAGTCGATCGAGAAGTAATACCACTTTCCGCCGATGAAATAGGCCGCCGCGCTCGCGGGCGCCGACACCATCGACATGGCGCTTGCCAAGCAAGCGACTGTCGCGATTTTCTTGAACATCATAATCACCTCCACAAGTTAAGTTACCAAATCCTGCATGCCAGTCTGACCCGCGCGATCCTGCTTACGGAAGCACGAATGTCACCCTGACAAATGCCATTCGCTTGGGCTGGATAGGCGGACTCGCGCCGTCCGTGTCCAGATATCGGAACTGTTTGTCGAACAGGTTGCTGACCCCGACTGAAATGAATCCATTGCGCTGGGGCAAGCGGTACGAAATGGCGGCATCGGTGGTCCAGAAACTTTCGCTGTCCGACTGGAACGTGTTGTTGTCACCGAACTCGCCCTTCTGGCGCCAATGGGTCGTGGTCAGCCCTGCACTGAACCCGTTCGGGTGGAAATACCGCACGCCGAGTTGAAGGCGCTGCGAGTCCAGGTCGCTCGCCGTACCACCGGTAAATGCCGGGTCGCGCTTGAACTTGTCAAAGAGGTACTCTGCCCGCAGCGCCCATTGCGGGTGCGGCGCCCAGAATGCGTAAGCGCGATACTGATGCTCGTCCCAGTCGGCCTTGCGGTCACCCAAAGCACCACACACTGGATTGGCGCAGGTCCACGGCACGACGGTTTGCCGCTTGGAGGCCTCCAGACCACCGAAAACGCTGCTGGAGAACTTGTGGTCGACCGCCACGCCATAACGCCTGGACTCGGTGAAATTGGCGTCGTCAAAAAACTGGTTGAAGCCGGCGACCTCGGTAGGCTCGAGCGTCTGGTTGGTGATCAGGGTTCGTTTCAAGACCCTGAAGGCTGCTGCCCGCACAGTGGTGGCCGGTGTGGCGTTCCAGATCAGGCCGAGCTTGGGATTGAACTGGTTCTTGGTTTCGCTGGCCTGCCTGCCGTCGATCTTGTCGTAGCTCGCGCCCAGTATGAGATCGACGGTTTCCGCCAGCGCCAGTGTCCCGTATGCATAGGCGTTCACATGCCTGGTACGGGCATTGGTGACCGCGGTCGGCTGCGGCAACGGCATGATGGAATCGGGCGGGAACGGCGGCGTGGGCAGCGGGATCAGCAGCGTCTGGTCCACGTTCTCGGTCCGATCGACTTCGAAATATCCTAACCCCGAGCGCAGCTTGAACCGGTCCGAACGGTACAGGTGCTGCAGTTCGGCACCCTTGGCAGTCTCCGGAATTGCGACCGAGACATCCACACCCGGAATCGAATCCAAGGGAGGAGGCAGCAGGAACGGGGCCTGCGATAACCGTGCCCCGGTGGCGCGGGTCTGGCGGATGAACGAGCCGATCACGGTGGATGACGGCGAGAAGGTGTGCCGCACGCCCAGGCGGTAGGTGTCGCTGTCGAGCGTGTTGCGCAGAGAGGAGGAGAAGTTGCCGGTGAAGAACTTCTGCTGCAGATCGCCCCATTCGGTCTTGCGCTTGCGGTACTCCGCCTGAAAACTGGTCTGTGGTGTCACATCGAATTGCACGAAGGCATTTCCGATCTCATCGTCCTGATCGGCATTGACACGAAAGCCATCGGTCTTGAATTTGCTGTAGCCCAGGCTATAGGAGGCGCGACCCTGGATGCCGGACACCACGATATCGCCTGCCGCCGTGCCTTGTTGCCCGCCCATGCCGCTGACCAGAAGCGAGATTCCGTCGCGGTTGAACAAGGGATTGAACTCGTTGAACGACGCCGTACCGGGTCCGCTGGAGCTGATCAGCATCAGGTTGCTTTCCGCCAGTCGCGGCTGCAAGGGTGTGTTGGTCACCGGTGCCAGCAATTGGGACTGCATCAATTCGCTGACGCGCGCAATTTCGTGGCGCGGCAGCACCGAGTAGGAGTCGGCCAGGAAGCGGTGCGCAGAAAAATTGGTCGGATCGCGATTGACCGCCTGCCAACCCTCGACCAGCGCGCGCTGCTGAAAACCCAGTTCGCTGTAGATTCGCGCCTGGCTGGCGGCACGTGCAGCGGCATCGGAGTCGAGCAGCAGCTGCGACCGGTAGACGGCGCGGTTGTCGTTGAGTTCGCGCGCCTTGTCGAGATCCTGCAGCGCCTCCAATGGGCGGTTGCCAGTCTGCTTGGCGATCGCATCGTAGAACCAGGGCGTCGGGTCCTTGGGGTCGAGCTGTTTGGCAACCCCGTACTCGCGCTGATCACGCGGCGCGCGTTTCTCTTCGTAGTAGGCCTTGCCGAGATAGCTGCGCACCAGGGCGTTGCCGGGATCCAGGCTTGCAGCCACTTCGATCTGGCGGCTGCCCGCATCGAGATTTCCGTCGCGGATCATGGCCAGGCCCAGGCCCAGCCGGGGCAGGGGGTCGGCCTGGTCCAGCGTGATGGCCTTTTCAAAACTTTCGCGTGCCTGCAGGGTCCGGATCGACAGCAGATGGGCGAAGCCGAGCACGGTCTGGGTGCGTGAGAGTTCCGGCTGGAGTGCGACCGCACGCTCGGCCGCGGCGGCGGACTTGTCGAGTTCACCGAATGACGAGTGCAATTCGGCGAGTCGTGCCCACGCAAGTGCGTTGGTGGGCTCGACATCCACCGCGCGCAGCACGCTGGCCCTGGCGGCCTGCAGGTCGAAGCCGGCCTGCTCGGCATAGGAGCGTGCAATCAACGCACTGGCCGAATTAGGCTGGGCTGCCACGGCACTTTGCGCCAGTTGCAGCGCCTGGACCTTGTCGCCCTGCACCAGGATCATGATCGACTGCAGGCTCAGCGCGTCGGCGTTGCCGGGCGAGGCTTGCAGCACACGCTGGAGCTCGCCGCGCGCCTCGTCGACAGCGCCCACTGCAAGCAGCGTCTGCGCCCGGTAGGTGGGAGCCTGGCGATCCTGGATGACAGGCGGGTAAAACAGCGTCCATTGCACTGCATCGCGCGGACGCGCGACCACGCGCATGGCCGGCGCCTTGCCCGCTTCGGCGATGGCCGACTGGCCGTCGCCCAATGACAGCGTGCCGCTAGTGTTTTGGGCCACAACCGTGCCTTCGAATACCGTGAGCAAGGCCGCCTGGGGTTCCAGCTGGATGAAGAATTCGGTGCCCCGCACGCCGGCGACAGTGAACGGTGTCTCCACTTCCAGGCTGTTGGGTCCGCGCGCGAAGAAGTGCGCCGCGCCGCGGATCATGCCGATCAGACCGGTCTTGCCTTGCTTGGGCGCTTCCACCTTGATCGTGGTGTTGGCATTGAGGCGCAGCATCGACTGGTCCAGCAGCGCAATGTCGGCCCGGCTGCGCTCCTGAACCCGGATCGTGTCGCCCGGGTTGAAGGTGTCGTTCAGCTTGACGGGCTGCCAGGCCGGTTGGCCCACGCGCTGGGTTTCAACGGTTCCCTGCACGGATACCGCCTTGGCGACAGCTGGGGCTATGGTTTGCGCAAGAGCTGAACCGGTAATCATGTACGCAGCCAACAAGGAGCAGGCGACGCTGACGAGACGGAAAAGCCAGAATTGGAAACTTGAGTTCACGCGGCCCCCAGTAGGTTCCTCGGCCCAAGCAAGCCAGTCGCAAGACGGCGTACTCAGGAGAGCGAACCTTAAAGGACGTCTTTGTGTCAAGACGTAAAGGAGTCGGTATAACACGAAAGTACCGCTTGTCAAGCCATTAAAAATGTAACGGCCAAACGGCAGCTTGCAATGCTCTGACTGCCCGTCACTCGGCGTAAAGGCATTGCATCGCGCAGACGGTGCAGCAATCGAACCCAAGCAAATTCCTGCCATCTCTTTTCCCTACGCCGAAACTTTTTTGCCACGATAGGCAGTTTGAACTGTAGGTTTGGCGCGCCGCAAGAAGTATCAGGCGTTCCCCTATCTGGGCTCAGGGAAACCCTTATTTCACCGTCGGGGTTCGTCTTCAGTGGCGTCGCACGACACTTGCTCCGCTCAGAATGGGCCGTAAGCCGCGCCAGTCGCTACAGGTTCAGCACCAGCCGTGCGGACCTTGCGCGCGAACAGCAGGGCAGGAACTGGTCGTTGGCCTGCTGCTCCTCGGTGGTCAGGTAATGGTCGCGGTGGTCTGGTGTGCCCGACTTGACGCCGGTCAGGCAGGTGCCGCAGACGCCTTCTTCGCACGATGAGGCAATGTCCAGGCCGGCGGCCTGCAGTGCCTGCAAGGTGGTCTGTTGTGCCAGCACCGTGATGATCTGGCCGGTGCTGGCGATTTCCAGCTCGAACGTGCCGTCGCCGCTGGTGTCGATTGCGGCTGCACTGAAGTACTCGCAATGCAGCCGTGCCTCGGACCAGCCCTTTGTTCGTGCCGACGCCAGCACGGCATCGATGAAGCGCTGCGGTCCGCAGACATACAGATGGCTACCGGCCGGGGCCTGGGCCAGTGTGGCGTCGATGTCGAGTCGCTGCGTGCCGTCGCCTGCGCTGTGGTGGTGGATGACCTTGTGCGCAAACGGCGCAGCGGCGATGTATTGCAGAAAGGGCGTTCGCTCACGTGTGCGCGTGGCGTGGTGCAAGGTGAATGGCGCACCCTGCAGGCTCAGTTGTTCAGCCATGGCCAGCAAGGGCGTGATGCCGATGCCGCCCGCGAACAGCAGGTGGTGGGGTGCCTCGGGCGCCAGAGCGAAGTGGTTGCGTGGCACGCTGATGCGCAGCAGGTCGCCCTCGGCCAGCGCGTCATGCACCTGGTCCGAGCCACCGCGTGACTGGGGTTCGCGCAACACGGCAATCTGGTAGCGATGGGTTTCACCGGGCGCATTGCACAGCGAATATTGACGGATCAGGTCACCACCTGGTCCGGTCAGGACCACGTCGACATGGGCGCCAGCGGCGAATGCCGGCAGCTTCCCCGACTCGGCAGGTACCAGTTCCAGCGCGCAGACGTCCTGTGCCTCGACCCACTTGCGCTGAACCCGTACCGTCAGGTCAGTGGCCGGCGCGCTCAACGGAGCCCCCGTGCTGCGCACTGCGGAATTCGCACTTGGGAGCGGCCCGGCGTGCGTATCGGAATCCTTCGCGCTGCGCACTGCGGAATTCGCACTTGGGAGCGGCCCGGCGTGCTCATGCCGTCGTCGCCTGGGCGCTGTCTCGCTCGGTGGCGATGGCGCGGTCGATGATCTTGCGCGATTGCACGCCACCGGCATCGATGTTCAGGCTGAGCAGCTTGCGTTCGGGGTGGGCACTCTGATTGATCTGCTGGCGTTCCAGCATTTCCAGGTCTTCGCTGAAGATCTTGCGCTGGCCTTCGCGGATCTGTGCGGTCAGCGCCTTGTCGAGTGGTTTGAACTTGCGCGCCATGCCCCAGAAATACCACATGCTGGTGGCGGTCGCCGGTGTGATGAAGTCGACCACGACGCCATAGACCTTGTGTTCGTTTGGCGCGTCCACGCCACCGTGGCCGGCGTGCGCTACGCCGACCTCGATCATGATGTGGCTCGGAGGCGTGAAGCGGCAGATCTGCCAGCGGTCCACCGGCACATCGTCGGCGAGATGATTGCCGCGCAACGCCGCTTTCCAGAACGGTGGCGCCTGGATGTTCTCCATGAAGCGGCTGGTCACCACGGTGTCGCCGTCGGTTGTGGTCTTGCACGGTGTCTCGTCGATTTCCTGCTGGCCGATGCTGCTGCCATGCACATAGGTCTCGTGCGTCAGATCCATCAGGTTGTCGACCATCAGCCGGTAGTCGGCCTTGACGTGGTACATGCCTCCACCATAGGCCCAGTCGGGGTTGTCAAACCATTGCATGTGCGGAATTTGCGCCGGGTCGGCCTTGTCAGCGTCGCCGGGCCAGATCCAGACAAAGCCATAACGTTCTTCGGTCGGGAAACTGCGGATGGCAGGAAAGCCGCGCACCCGCTGACCCGGCATCGACACTGTCTTGCCATCACAGCCCATGGCCAGTCCGTGGTAGCCACAGACCAGGTTGCCCTCGCACACCGTGCCCAGCGACAGCGGTGCACCGCGGTGCGGACAGAAGTCTTCCAATGCGAACACCTTGCCCTGCAATCCACGGTAGAACACGATGCGCTCGTTGCAGATCGTGCGGCCCAGCGGCTTGACGCCGATCTCATCGGCCGAGCAGGCCACATACCAGGTGTTTTTCGGGAACATCGGAACACTCCTCGGAATTGGACGGTGCGTCGAGCTGTCGACCGTGCACGGCGCCAATGGTTGGACCGTCTGAACAGGTGGTGAAGTCCATTCATTCAGTATGCTGAATCAGATTCATTTTACGGAAGGTGGTCACGTCGTTCAAGCGCCGGAATATAAGGGTAAACCCCAAATTCCAGTTAGCTGAGCCGCACCAGTTTGCGCAGCAAGCGCAGCAACTCGGCTTGTTCGCCGGGCTCAAGCGGTTCCAGCAGTTGATGGTGCATCGGCGCTACGCGCGGACGCATCATTGCCAGCACTGCTTCGCCGTCCGTCGTCAGGCGCAGGCTGCGCTGGCGCCGTGGCAACAGTTCGCGGGCGATCCAGCCCTTGGCGTCCAGACGGGTCGCAATATCGGCGGTGGTAGAGGTGTCGAGCGCCACCATGTCGGCCAGCGTGACCTGGTCAATGCCGGGCGTGTCGTGCAGTACACACATCACCGCGTATTGCACCGGCGTGACCTGGCTGCCGTGTGTTTCACGGAACATCGACACCGCCAATTGGTGCGCCCGGCGGATCAGATGACCGGGCTCCGATTGCATTGGGACCGGCCGGTCATGCGCCACTTGCTGCAGATCGCGCGGGGCAGGTGGGAGGGTTTGCGAAGATCGGGGTCGGGTCATCGGATGGCAGGCAGGGGCAATGGCCGGGACTATAAGCCAGGCCTGCCCCGGGTTGTCTTTGATAATGCTTCTGCCGCATTGCCTTGCTCGATACCGGCTACCTGCCATGTGCCAATGGCGAGGCCGGCAGGCGACTGGCCTTGCTGGATATTGCGCGTAGCCAAGGTGTTGAGGCGATGGCCCGTGTCTGGGTCCAGTGCATGGTGAATCCGGCGCGGCGCGACGATGTGGTGCTCATAGATGCCATCGTTTCGATGTTCGCGCGCAGGAGCGTCGACACGTTTGCGTGCCAGATCCAGGCGCTGCTGAAGCGGGCCGACGCCAGTGGGGTTTTGCGCGCCATCAATGTACCGGCGCTGGTACTGTGCGGACGTCAGGACAGTTGGGCGCCGGTGGCGCAACACGAGGCGATGCACGTGCTGATTCCCGCTGCCGCCTTGACCATCGTCGAGGATGCCGGACATATGGCGCCCATGGAGCGGTCGCAGGCCGTTGCAACCGCCATGCAGCGTTGGCTGCATGCCGCGACATGACGGTCGACAGGAACCCCGTCATCACGGAGTAGACCGGCCAGCAAAGCCCGGTGCAAACGTGCCGGCAATGACACGGGTTGATGCCGATTTGAGATGTCAACAGGCGCACTGAAGCGCGATGTACCGGGCCGTCATCAGATCCAGATGGGCGCCGCCGCCGGACTTGAAAAGCGTGATCTGCGCAGCGTCGGTGCGCCCGTTGACGCGCCCTGCGCACAAGTCGAACAGATCGCCCAGCACACTGGTAGGCGTAATCGCGCCACTGGCGATGGGCTGTGTCAGGTCCCCGACGTGCGCGATGGTGAACCAGCGGCTGTCGACGAATAGTCGGGCGCAGCGCATGGCGGCGTCGTCGGTCTCGCGCATGTCGGGTGTGTAGCCGCCGATCAGGTCCAGATGGGTTCCGGGGCGTAGCCACTGGCCCAGCACCAGGGGTGCATGGCTGCTGGTGGCACAACACACGATGTCGGCCGCATGCACGGCTGATTCCAGATCGGTTGCCACCGACGCGGGCGTGCCCTGTACGGTGTCTGCGACCGCCTGTGCCCTGCCCACTGTGCGGTTCCACACCCGCACCTGTTGCAGCCCCGGCCGTATCGCCTGGTAGGCGCGGATCAGGTAAGGCGCCAACGCGCCGGCGCCGACCATCAGCAGATTGCGGGCATCCGGGCGGGCCAGCATATCGGCGCCCAGTGCAGAGTTGGCGGCGGTCTTCCAGTAGGTCAGCTCGGTGCCGTCGATCACGGCCTGCGGCGTGCCATTGGTTCCGTCGAACAGCAGGTAGATGCCCTGCACGGCCGGCAGAGTCTGGTTGTCCGGGAACATGGTGACCACCTTGACGCCCAGATGCTGGCCCGGCTGCCAGGCAGGCCAGACCAGCATGGCGTTGTCCGTGCCGGTGGCGCCGGGTTGCTGCATCAGCACGCGCTCTACCTTCGGCGGCGGCGCCCGATGGGCGGCGTGCAGATGGGCAATCAGGCCGGGGAAATCGCAGGCCTGCGCCACCTGCGCTGCGTCGATGAAACGAATGGACATAGGCGCCACGCTCGAATCGTGCACCGGCGTCTACAGGCCACGCGCCAACGCGCGTGCCTCGTAGATGGCGTGCACGGCGAGCCTGGCGGCGCGCGCGTCGCCCACCACATGCAGTTCGTCCACCGCGCCACGCAAGGCATCGGCCAGATCGGTTTGCACGGTGTTGGTGGTGGCCAGTACCAGGGCGTCTGCATCGACGCGGCTTTCTCTGCCATCGAGCAGTGAACGTACGCTGGCGCCATCACCAAACCATGTGGTGACGACTGATTCGGTGATCCAGTTGGCGCCGAGTTGGGACAAGCGTGCGCGCAGTGGCCCGTCGCCGGCCGTGCGCTGGATCCAGTAGCCGACCATCGGCCAGCCGCTGACGATGGTGACCTGGTGGCCCGATTCCGCCAGAAACCAGGCGGTTCCGCCGCCTCGCCAGTCGCCCGTGTCATCGATCAGCACGATGCGCTTGCCAGGCTTCGCCAACTTGCCCATCACGTCTTCGATCGACCAGACATTGGACTTTTCGACGCCGGGCAGAACGGCCTGTTGTGGCAACTGGCGTTGAAACCCGGTGGCGCTGGGCAGCGACCCAGTAGCCACCACGACGACATCGGCGGCATATGCGGGCACGTCGTTGGCATCGAGTGGCGTGTTCAGCCGCAGATTGACGCCGAGCCGCGCCAGTTCACGTTCGTACCAGTCAAGCAACTCCAGGATCTGCGTGCGCCGCGGTTGCAGGCCAGCCAACCGGAATGCGCCGCCTGTGCGTGGACCGGCCTCCGCCAGCGTGACACGGTGGCCGCGTTCAGCCGCCACACGCGCGACTTCCAGACCGGCCGGGCCACCACCGACGACGAGGATGTTGCGCGGTTCTGCGGCTGGCGTGAAACGGTCGCCACCCCACTCGAACTCGCGTCCGGCCGACGGGTTGACCAGGCAGGAAATCCACAAGTCGCGCGAGCGCCGACCCCAGCACATCTGGTTGCACGAAATGCAGCCACGTACCTGCTCCGCGTGGCCAGCCCTTGCCTTGTTCGCCAGATGCGGATCGGCGATCTGGCCGCGTACGATGCTGACCATGTCCCCCTGGTGGGACGCTATCACATAGTCGGCGTTCTCCGGCGTGCGGATATGGCTTTCGGCCTGCACCTTGGCGTGGATGACGACCTTCTTCAAGGCCTCGGCCAGCGGCGCGCCGAGCTTGTCGGCAAACTGGAAGGTCGGCATCAGTTCGGCGAAGTTGAAATAGCCGCCGGTGCCGCAGCTGATGTAGTCGATCAGCTGACGTTGATCGAGCCACGACACGATCTCGCACAAGGCCTCGATCTTGAGTGCGATCTCCATACCGGTGTCGACACTGGCGTTCAGGCCGATGATGAAATCTTCGCCGACCTTTTGGCGAGTGCGGGTGATGACTTCCGCGGTAAAGCGCATGCGGTTGTCGAGCGATCCGCCCCACTGGTCGTTGCGTCGGTTGGACCAGGGCAGCCAGAACTGTTCGATCAGGCCGTTGTAGGCGCCAAACAGCTCGACGCCGTCGAAGCCCGCCTTCTGCGCTCGTACGGCGGCGGCGACGAAACCATCGATGATTTCCTCGATTTCGGACTCCGTCATCGTGTGGCTGCCATCGGCGTCGTGGTACGAGGGCAAGCCGCTGGGGGACCAGTGCGCCGAATAGGAGTTGTCGAAGTCGCCATGCTGGCCGACGTGGTAGAGCTGCTGCAGCATCACCGCGCCCTCGGCATGGCAGGCATCGGTGATCACGCGCAGCGGCTCGATGATGGCGTCGCTGGAATGGAGCATGTTGCCGCGCGTCAGCACTGCGGTGGCGTGCACCGGCACTGGCTCGACGACGATCATCGCGGCTCCTCCCTTGGCGCGCTCGAGGTAATACCCGAGATGCCGCGCGCCAGGGATGCCCTGCTCGGCCATGTTGGCGGTATGTGCGCCGAATACGATGCGGTTGCGCAGGGTTTTGTGGCGCAGTTGCAGCGGCGTGAAGAGGTGGGGAAAGAGTTGCTGCATGCGGCTATGGGGTGGCATTGCGGGGCGAACAGTTTTCCTGGGCGCCTTGGTCAGAGGTCCTTCACCAGCCGCAAGGCGTCATAGATTGCCGCATGGGTGTTGCGCGCAGAGACCGCATCGCCAACGCGAAACAGCTGGAATCCGCCCGATCCTGCCGCCGGCGTTGTCTGTGGCTGACCCTCGATCAGCGCCGCGTAGTCGACCGCGCCCTGGTTGCTTGACTGCGGCTTGAGATCGAAATACAGATCATCCAGTGGCCGCGTGCCGTGGTTGACGACCACCTGGTCGACCCGGCGCTCCTTGCGCACGCCGCCGTAGTCGCTGCCGACGATGGCCAGCAGGCCGCCGTCATCTCGCTGCACCGAATCGAGCCGAAACGTCACAGTGAAGGTCACATCGTGCTTCTGCAGGCTGCGCATATAGGGCACCAGGTTCATCGCCATGACCTCGGGCGAGAAACTGCGGTCGGGTGTCATGACCTCGACCCTGGCGCCGGACAAGGCGATGACTTCGGCCGCCTGTAGGGCAGGGTGATCGCCGGCGTCGTCGTAGATCAGCACGTTGCGGCCTGGCTTCACATCGCCGCTGAGAATGTCCCAAGTCGACACCACCAGTTCATTGCCCGCGCTCAGAACCTCGGTGTGCGGCAATCCGCCGGTGGCGACGATGACAACATCGGGTTTCTCGGCCAGTACGGTGTCGGCATCGGCCAGCGTGTTGAAACGCATGCTGACGCCGCGTTCTTCACAACGTGCCAGCCGCCAGTCGATGATGCTGATCATCTCGCGGCGACGCGGGCTCTGGCTGGTCAGGCGGATCTGCCCGCCGGCTTTGGGTGCGGCCTCCAGCACGACAACGGTGTGGCCACGCTCGGCAGCGACCCGGGCCGCTTCCAGACCGGCCGGGCCGGCGCCGACCACGACCACTTTGCGCTTGACCATTGCTGGCGCAATGTCGTGCGGCATCGTCAGCTCGCGGCCGGTCGCCGGGTTGTGGATGCAGTAGGCCTCGCCGCCGGCGTAGATGCGATCGAGGCAGAAGTTGGCGCCGACGCAAGGTCGGATCGTGTCTTCCTTGCCCGCCAGAATCTTGCGTACGATATGCGGATCGGTCAGGTGGGCGCGTGTCATGCCGACCATATCGAGCTTGCCCGACGCTATTGCGTGGCGCGCAGTCGTCACATCCTGGATCTTGGCGGCGTGGAAGGTTGGAAAGCCGGTGGCGGCGCGGATCTCGCCGGCAAAATCCAGGTGCGGATTGCTGGGCATGCCCTGCACGGGAATCAGGTCGGTCAGGCCGGCGTCGGTATCGATGTGGCCACGTACGATGTTCAGATAGTCGACCAGGCCGCTGTCTCTGAGCATCTTCGAGATCGTGATGCCGTCCTGGGCCGAGAAGCTGTTCGCCAGCGTGTCGTCAGCCGAGTAACGCAGGCCCAGGATGGGCGTGTCGCCGATGCGTTTGCGCACCGCCCGCAGTACATCGAACGCAAAGCGCGCCCGGTTCTCAAGGCTGCCGCCATAAGGTGCATCCAGTGTGTTTGTGAGCGGTGACCAGAACTGCTCCATCAGGTGGCCATACGCTTCGAACTCGACACCATCGACACCGGCCGCCACCATGCGGTCCGCAGCATCGACATAGTCCTGGATGATGCGGCTGATGTCCCAGTCTTCCATCTTCTTCGGAAATGCCCGGTGCGCCGCCTCGCGCTCGTGCGACGGCGCGACCACCGGCAACCAGTCGGCCTTGGACCAGGTGGTGCGCCGGCCCAGGTGGGTGAGTTGGATCATCACCGCGCAGTCGTGTTCGTGGATGGCGTCGGTCATGTCGCGCATCCACGGCACGACCTCGTCCTTGTAGGCCAGGATGTTGTTGAACACCGGCGGACTGTCGCGTGACACGGCCGCCGAACCTGCCGTCATCGTCATCGCCACGCCGCCCTTGGCCCGCTCGACCTGGTAGGCGCGGTAACGCGCCTTGGGCATGCCGTCTTCCGGATAGGCCGGCTCGTGGGCGGTAACGATGATGCGGTTTTTCAGCCGCAGGTGGCGCAGCTGGAACGGCTGGAGCAGGGGATCGTTGCTGGGAGTCATGGGTAGATTCCTCAATACCATTGGTCCGTCATCGACGCCTTCTTGCGCGCCACGTAGTCGCGGATTGATTCATCCACGGCTTCATCAATCGGCGGCGCCTGGTATTCAGCCAGCGAGGCTTTCCAGCGTGCGTTGGCGCGGGTGGCGCTGTCGCGCGAGCCGTCTTCGCTCCAGGTCTCCCAGGGACGGTCATCGGAGATCGTGGAATCATAAAACGCCGTCGTGTAGTTGGCCATGGTATGGGCACAACCGAGGAAGTGGCTGCCAGGGCCGACTTCCTTGAACGCATCGATCGCCAGCGTGTTGTCGTCCACGGTGACACCGGCCATATAGCTGTGCAGCGCACCGCAGAAGTCTGCGTCCATCATGAACTTTTCGTAGCTCATGGCGAGCAGGCCGTCGAGAAAACCCGCCGAATGCAGGATGAAGTTGGCGCCGCAGTGCACTGCTGACAACATCGACATCACCGATTCCTGCATCGCCTGGCCATCGGGCAGCTTGGACGTCGTGAACGAGCCCGCGCAGCGCAAGGGCAGGCCGAGTCGGCGGGCCAATTGCCCGATCACCATGGAACCGATGGCAGGCTCAGGTGTGCCGAAAGTGGGCGAACCCGAACGCAGTGACATGCTGGACAGGAAGTTGCCGAAGATCACTGGTGCGCCCGGGCGTTCGAGTTGCGTGATGGCGCAGCCCACCATGGTCTCGGCCAGCGACTGTGCAATCGCACCAGCGTTGGTGACCGGGCCCATGGCGCCGCCCAGAATGAAAGGCACGATCACGGCGGCCTGGTTCGCACGGGCGTAGGCGCGTGCAGCGGTGGTCATGGTGCCATCCCACAGCAGTGGTGAGTTGACGTTGACATTGCCCAGCACGACGCAGTTCTTGTCGACAAAATCGGCGCCGAACAATAACCGGCTCATCTCCACGGAATCCTCGGCGCGTTGCTGCGACGTGATCGAGCCCATATAGGCCTTGTCGGAATATCGCATGTGCGCATAGACCATGTCCAGATGCCGCTTGTTCACCGGCACATCGGTCGGTTCGCACACCGTGCCACCCGAATGGTGCAACCACGGGCAGCCATAGGCCAGCTTGATAAAGTTCTGAAAGTCCTCCAGCGTGCCGTAACGCCTGCCCTTGTCCAGGTCCATCACGAAGGGTGAGCCGTAAGCCGGTGCGAACACCACGTTGTTGCCGCCAATCTGCACCGAACGTGCCGGGTTGCGCGCATGTTGTGTGAATTCCCTGGGCGCAGTCTTGAGGATTTCGCGCAGATGGCCGGGCTCGAACGTGACCCGCATGCCGTCGACCTTCGCGCCCGATTTGCGAAACAGTGCCAGGCATTCGTCGTCGTCGCGGATGTCAAGCCCGACCTCGGCCAGGATGCGGTCGGCAGCCGCCTCGATCTTCAACAAGTTTTCCTCGCCCATGATGTCGTAGGTCGGGATATTGCGCCGGATGTAGGCTGGCGCAGCCGGTTTGGCGTTCGGATCGCGTCGCTCACGGCCACCGCGGCGATGGCGTTTGGTATCAGTGTCACTCATGTCATTGCACCCGATTGGCGGCCGGACATCTGCCGTATTGACAGTATGTTAGAAAGATTCGGTCTATTTGTGACCGGCATACGTTTTCATCTTTGCCATAAGATTGGTTCATGGTAAGACGATTCCAGCAACCGGCGATGGCTAGCCTGATCACGTTCGAGGCAGCGGCCCGCACCGGCAGTTTCACGCGCGCCGCCGAGGAATTGTCAATCAGCCAGCCGGCGATCAGCCATGCGATGCGGGAACTTGAGCGCGAACTGGGCGTGGCCTTGTTCGCGCGGCGCCACAAAGGTGTCGAAACCACCGACGCCGGTCGCCACTTGTTCGAACAGGTCAGTCTGGGCCTGACGCTGATCGACCAGGCGCTGGGCGACGTGCGCGCGATGACACCCGGCCCCCAGGTGACGCTGGCCGTGTCCACCGCCACCGCGACCTGGTGGTTGCTGCCGCGTATCGCCCGCTTCAAGCAGCAACACCCCGACATCGAGCTGCGCTGCATCACCACCGACACCGACCTGGACCTGGGTCGCGAACGCATCGATCTGGCCATCACGCTGGGAACCGGCGAGTTCCCGCAGCATCAGCGCTGGTTTTTCGTCGATGAAGAAATTTTCCCGGTCTGCAGCCCGGCCTACCTGCACGAACACGGTGCCATCGCCGATGTGCAGTCGCTGACCCGCGCCAGCCTGCTGCACCTGGAGGAGCGTTACCGCCCGCGCCTTGGCTGGTCAGGCTGGCTGGCGCGTTTCGGCGTGTCCCTGGGCCGCAACACGAAGCTGTTTCGCTTCAACGACTATTCAGTGGTGTTGCAGGCGGCCATCGAAGGGCAGGGCGTGGCATTGGGCTGGCGTCACCTGGTCGACCCGCTCATCGCGCAAGGCCTGCTGGTACGCCCGGTGCCGCAGAGCGTGACGACGGATCAGCCGATCTATATCGTGGCGTCACGGCGCAGCAAGTTGCGGGTGGAAGCGGTGTATCTGCGGGACTGGTTGGTGGGGGAAGCGGGGCTGGTGGCAACGTGAATTGATGGACGATGGCGTTGAATCGGTGCAAGGATGCGGCGATGAGAACCACGATCATGAAGGATGATGCGTTGTTTGACGAAGCCTCGCGTCTGTCTGATCCGCGCGAGGGCAAGTCCGAATTGATCCGTCAGTGCATGTTGAGCTTCATCCACCTTCAGACAGCCCGTCGCCTGGCGGTGCGGTGCGGTGTGTAACCGTGCCAGAAATGGAACTGGCACGACGTGGGTTTGCCGATTTGTTGTCACCTTGATTCGGATTTCCTCCACATAATTTCATTCCGGTACGTGTTCGCATCGTTATTGACGGGCCGAAGCTCGCGGCAGGCCTCAACGCATCGTCGCCGCACAACGCACCGTGCGCTCCCAGAATGTTGTTCCATTGCCGCCGTATTGCGGGTCCAGCCGTCCCACGGTCATGTGCCAGCGCTCCAGATGCGCCTCCTGCTGCGGTGTCATGCCCAGCACGCGCATCTGTGCAAGGGCCGTGCAATTGGCCGCAACCTCGTCCCGTACGCCATTGGCGTGCTGGCATTCGTGGCGGCGGATGAAGGTCCGCATCAATGGGTCGAGCGCGCGGAATCGGGGGCCGTAGACGATGGTGGGTGTGCCCAGCACCGGGTCGATGAAGAAGGCTGCGTAGGGCCAGGTTCCGCTCTCGTCGTGTTTCTCGATCGGCACGTCGACTGCACCGGAAAAATGATTCCGACCCTGGCATTGGAAGGGCTCGAGATTGGCCACACCGGGCTGATCCAGATCTGCCGTGACAGCGACGGCCGGCACCAGCCCAAACACGGCGAACGCGAGTGCGCGTATCGCCTGACTTCGTTCGCCGGGTGGATGAATCGCCATGGCAAGCCCCTTGGTCAGGTCTTGAGTGTCGTCGAGATCGATTATGCGCAGTGATCGTGCGCGGTGATCGCGATTGGCGCAACGCTCAGGGCATGGCCATGCGTTCGGCGAAATAGTCAACGAAACCGCAGACTATGGGACTGACCCTCCATGATTCAACGACTACCGCATGACGTGAAGATCGGTAACTGGAATTGAACCCCAGTGCGCTACAGGTGAATTCGCCAGCGTTGACCTGTCAGCTGACCGACGTATTGCCCGGCCCGCTACGGGGCACGTTGCCTGGCCGAACCAGGCCGGTCGCGACTCAGTCCCGATCGCGGTGGCCACCCCCGTCATGGTCCCAATCGTGGCCGTGGTGCTTCTTCCATTGCTTGCGCTGCCACTTGTCGTGATTCCAGCCGCGACCCGGGCCGTAATACGGTCCGTAGACGGGCTGCTGCACCTGCACCGGCCGCGGTTGATAGTAGATGGGGGCCGGTTGCACATAAACCGGTTGGGGCTGGACATATACCGGTCGAGGCTGAACATAGACCGGTTGGGGCTGAACGTATACCGGTCGAGGCTGAACGTATACAGGTTCGGGCTGATAGTAGATCGGGGCCGGCTGCACATAAACGCCCGGAACCTGTATGCCGATGGAGAAGTTGACGTCGCTGCGCGCATGCGCGCTGGCTACAGCGCCCATGCCTGCGACAAGCACGATCGCGGCTGCGGTGAAGCGCCTGAAGAGGGAGGTTTGCATTTGGGAGGCTCCTTGGTTGAACATGAGCCTATGGTGCGACTGCAAGCATGAACCCAAGCTGAACGAAATCGATATAGTTTTGGCCGCACCAACCGGTAATTACGCGTCGACGAAAGGCTCTTGCACTCAAGGCACCGGCAACACGATCTCGACCCGCCCACCGTTCCATTCGGAACGCGACAGGTGCAAGGTGCCCTGGTGGCTGGCGACCAGGTCGTTGACCACGGCCAACCCGACGCCATGGCCGGGTACTTTCTCGTCTGCCCGCACATGCAACAGCAACACCGACGCGGACGCCGCATCATCGGGAAAACCCGGACCATCGTCGTCGATGCCGATGAGAAGCCCCCGCGCATCCTGTATCAGCTGGACAGCGACACGCTGGCGCGCCCATTTGCAGGCGTTATCCGTCAGATTACCCAGAATCTCGAACGCATCACCCTCATCGATGCGCCACTGCAGATCGTCAGCGCACACCACTGTGATGTCCAGTGCTTTGTCAGCATGTACCTTGGCCAATGCGTCGCAGATGCGTGTCAGCACGGGCGCGAGGTGCAGGAACGGTACGAAGTGTGCCGTTCCACTGGCGCCGGCGCGGCCCAGCTGGTGCTGCACGATGTCGTTCATGCGCTGAACCTGCTCCTTCACCAGTGCGGGCAGGTTCTGGGGTTCGTCCAGTGCGCCGCGCAATACCGCCAGTGGCGTCTTCAGGCTGTGCGCCAGAAAACTCAGCGCTTCCTTGAAGCGGGTCTGACGCACCCGCTCCTGGCGAATCAAGGTGTTGAGGTTGTCGGTGAGTGCGGCGATTTCGCGCGGGTAGTGCTGCTGCACCTCGCCTTGTTCGCCATGTTCGATGCGTTGTATTTCCTGCGCCACACGCCTGAGCGGCGCCAGACCCCATTGCAGCAGCGCGGCCTGCGAGAGCAACAGCAACAGGCCGGCACCACCGAGCCAGGTCCACAAGGTGCGCGTGAATGCGGCAACTTCACGGTCGAAACCGGCACGGTCCTCGAGTACCGACAACGCCAGCGGCACCGTACGGTCACCCACAACCCAGGACACGCCGTAGCCGACGGCCAGGTAATTGCGCCCGTCGGCACTGGGCGTCTCGTAACGCCATTGACCGACTTGCGCGTCCTGCAGAAAGGGGGGCTGCCTGGTGATGGCCGAGGGCGATCGCCACTGCGTGTCGCGTGCCAGATTGCGCACACTGGCGTATAACCCTGAGCCAGGCAGCGACAGCCGCGGTTCGGGAAACGACGGTGGCATCACCAGTGCACCTTCGGCATTGACTTCAGTCCCCGCCAGCAACAGATAGACGGTGCTTTGCAACTGGGCGAAGTGCGCAGTGCGCACGCTGTCCGTATGGGCCTGTTGCACGGCCCAGCCGGCCGCTGCCATGAAGGCGATCAAGACCAGCGTGGCGCCAAGAATCAGCCGGGTACGGATGGAGTCCCTAGCGAAGGCGGGCCATGCGACGGTCATGGGGAACGATGTCGCACGTTGGAAGTGTGTTTCAGAAAGCTGCGCAGGCGCTCAGGTCTCATGCCAGCGTAAAGCGATAGCCACGTCCGCGAAGTGTCTCGATCGGGGCCAGTGTGCCCGCAGGGTCCAGCTTGCGACGCAGGCGGCCAACCAGCACCTCCAGCACATTGCTGTCGCGGTCGTCGTCGTGCGAATAGAGGTAGTCCGAAAGCTCCTGCTTGCTGACCACGCGCGCGCGTTCGCGCACCAGGTATTCCAGTACGCGGTATTCGAATGTAGTCAGGTCTACCAGCGCGCCCGCGAGGCTGGCCTGCTGCGCTGCAAAATCAATCGCCAGGGGCCCGAGTGAGAGCACGTCCGATGCCGCCCGAGCAGAGCGTCGCAACAAGGCCTTGAGGCGCGCCGCCAGTTCGGGATATTCAAAAGGTTTGACCAGGTAGTCGTCGGCGCCGGCTTCCAGGCCCGAGACTTTGTCCTGCCAACTGCTGCGCGCAGTGAGAATCAGAATTGGCAACGTGCGCCCATCGGCGCGCAGGCGCTGCACGATGGTCAGGCCATTGATCTTGGGCAATCCCAGATCGACGATGGCCAGGTCGACCGGGTATTCACGTGCCTGGTGCAGGCCGTCTTCGCCGTCCGCAGCCTGGTCGACACGGTAACCATCGGCCTCGAGCCGTCGCGCCAGCGTGAGCCGCAGCGTGGCTTCGTCCTCGATCAGCAACAAGCGCATGGAAGGCCGATTCCGGCAATGGTGCTGCTAGCCGCCACGGCCGGCATCGGCGTCGATGAACACCACCCGCACCTCGCCGCGAGGGGTGACGACCTTGATACGCCATACCGTTCGGCGGCCGGACTCGGACTTGTCCACCGACAACACTCGCCCGCCGGTCTGGCGCTGCGCCTCGGCCGCGGCCTGGTCGCGGCTGACGTCGGCCCACGCCGGCGCAGCCAGTGTCAGCGCGACAACGCCGACGCTCAGCGCCCGGGCAGATGCCTTGACGGCGATCTGCCGCATCGCATGCCACCGGCGGTCATCCGTTCGGATGGTCGGGCGATCAGCGGTAGGTTCGCTCTGGCTCATGGCGCAGTGGTTGGCAGCAGACAACATTGCGGCATCGTACTACCGCATCACCGGGTCAAGGGCTCGACCGACACCCGCACTTGCAGATGCGGGCCGGGATCCTGCGGCAGCAAGGCGACGAATTGCTGGCCCCGGTAGTCGTACGTGACCTGATAACCCGTCAGGCGTTGCTGCACATCATTGACCGACTGGCAGGACTGCACCTGGCGCGGAACCTGCTCGTAGCGCTCGCCACGGTCGCGGTTGGCCACCCGGTCGCCGGTGAAAGCACCTACCACGGCACCAAGCGCGGTGGCAGCCTCGCGGCCATGACCTTTGCCGAGCTGGTTGCCCAGCAAGGCGCCTGCCACGCCGCCGATCACGGCGCCGCCGTACTGGCGTCTGTCCTCGACCCGGTACGACTCGTTGATCCATTGGCTGGTGCACTCCTGGCGCGGCACGGTCACGGTTTCGTATTGCGGTTGCACGCTTCGCACGCGCGCGGTGTCGACATAGGTCTGGGCGTTTGCGGTCAATGTGGTGGCAGCAAGCAGCGCTAGAGGGATGAAACGGTTCACGGAGAAGCTCCTGGGGTTGGGATGGAGCGTATGGTGCGCCGGCTGGACTGAACGCTGGCTGAATGGAATGCAATCAGTTGCGCCGCCCGGCTGCCCTGATTGCCTGAGCGGGCCGTGGCGCAAGTCGCAGTGCCGCACGGTGGCGCTTTTCACCTCGGAGCGTTTGATGAGCTTCTCAGTCCGCCATCGGCACGTGTTGCGGTTGACGTGGCTGGCGCAGTTGCCAGGCCAGGTGTGCCAGCAAGGCCGCAATGACAATGGCGCCGCCCAGCAGCGTGCGACCGACCGGCACCTCACCGTGCACCAACCAGACCCAGACCGGCCCGAGCACAGGCTCAGCGGTGCTGATCAGGGCCGCCATGGCCGCTGGCAGCAGGCGCACACCGGTGACAAAGAACATCATGCCAAGCGCCAGGTTCAGTGCACCGAACACGAACAGCCAGGCGGCATCGGCGGCACTCACCTGCAGATTGCCGGCGAAGACGAATCCTCCTATCAGCGTGATCAGTGTGCCAAGGCAAACCGCCGGCATCATGCGGACATGGGCGTTGCGCCGGGTCAGTACCGTGGCAAGTGCAAAGGCCAGCGAGATCAACAGCGCCAGACTGTCTCCGACCGGGGACACGGTGCCGTCCAGCGAGTCCGACACCATCACGGTGATGCCACCCATCACGGCAGCAATCGCGACCCAGGTGCCAGCGCCGACGCGTTCGCGAAAAAACAGGTACAGCATCAACGCGGCGAACAGCGGGGAACCGGCCTGCATCAGCAGGATGTTGGCCACCGTGGTGTGCGACAAGGCGACGATAAAGGACGTCGATGCGGTGGCGAAACACATGCCGACGCCGATGCCGGCCCAGCCCATGTCGCGGAACAGCGCCGCCGTGCCCCGCATGCCGTCGCGCCGAAACATGAATCCCAGCAGGAAGATGGCAGCGCACAGCGAGCGCCAGAAGATGATGGTCCAGTTGTCGGTGACGCTCAGATAGCGCGCGATCGCGCCACCAAAACTCCAGATCGCAGCGGCGCCGAAGACCAGCCAGGCGCCGCGCGCATCCAATCGAGCCGAGGCCATGGTCGCACGCCGGTCAGCGCTGGATCAGTTCGACCTTGTACCCGTCCGGATCGGTAACGAAGGCGATCACCGTGGTACCACCCTTGACCGGTCCGGCTTCGCGGGTGACGTTGCCGCCCGCCGCCTTGATCCTCTCGCAGGCGGCATAGGCATCTGCCACCTGAAGTGCGATGTGGCCGTAGGCGGTACCCATCTCGTATTTGTCGACGCCGTGGTTGTAGGTCAACTCCAGCTCGGCGTGGTCGGGGTTGGATCCGTAGCCGACGAAGGCCAGCGTGTATTTGTATTCGGTGTTCTCCGAGGTGCGCAGCAATTGCATGCCCATCACCTTGGTGTAGAAATCGATCGAGCGCTGGAGGTTGCCAACGCGCAGCATGGTGTGTAGCAGTCGCATTTTGGTTCGGAGGTTGGGTGCATCGGCCTCAGCCAGGCCATTGCAAATTGTGGCACGTCGGCTGCCAGCCGGGCCTCAGGCGGTCTTTCCTGCATGAGGTACGAGTACGCAGCCACCGATGCGCCAGCTCTTGTCTGTTTGGCGCAGCAACTGGTAGACCGCCAGCCAGGTGGTACCGGACGGGTCGGTCATATGCACTGGCTGCACCAACTCGTCATCGGTGATTTCGGGTTTCAGGAAGATCACGGCGCGGGGGCGGTAGACGACTGGATAGGCGCCACGCACCATGCGCACGAACTGCGCCGCGGTGCCAAATTGCGCGCGGATCGCGTCGGTTGCATAGGAAAACGCCCGTTCGGCATCGTCGGCGGCGAACGCATCCAGTTGGGCCTTGACCACCTGCTGCGCGGCGAGGGTGTCCTGTTCGGAGAGCGGCGCCGCCAACGCCGGAGCAGCGCTCAAAAGCGTCATACAACATAGCAAGACCCATTTGACAAATAGCTTGACCATGGCAACTCCTTCGCGTGGACCTGAGTTCATCATGCACCTGTTTTCATTTCCGGGTGGTGCTGGGTATTTCGAACACCAGGCAAGTCGTGGTGGCATGGGCGTAGAGGGTTCCGTCCGGTCCGACCAGGCGCGCCTCGGCTGTCGCCAGCTGGCGCCCGCAATGTATGACACGGCCTTCGGCGCGTACCCGCGGCACCCGTGTGGTGATGGCCTTGACCAGGTTCACGCCCAACTCGGCCGTGGTGTAGGCGCGCCCGGGCGGCATCATCGTGTGCACAGCGCAGCCCAGCGCCGAGTCGAGCAGGGTGGCGAACCAGCCGCCGTGCACACTACCCAGCGGGTTGTAGTGGTTCAGCTGGGGTGTGCCCTGGAATACGGCCGTGCCCGGGCCGACTTCCATGAGGGTGAAGTCCAGTGTGCGGGAGATGGGTGGATACGGTACTTCACCGCGCAGCATTGCCTGCATTACCTCCAGTCCGGTCTTGCCCGCCACCATGTCGTGTGTCGCCACGCCGCAGCCGACGCCGGCCTGCAGCACTGCGGCGACGCGCTGCTCGTCAGATAACCAGCTCTCCAGCAATTTGGCGCCAGTGTCGGAAGTGTTGTTTGTCGTCATAGTGAGGTCCATCCACATATTTGCATACGCAATGATTGTAGCTACAATTAAAAAAATGAACCTCGCCAACATGCCTTTGATGCCGGACCCAGTCGC
>JBKJRR010000195.1:0-5516 GCA_046594635.1 Burkholderiaceae bacterium | reverse complement strand
CGGCGCTGGAAAAGGAGGCCGCGGTATCCCAGGAGCGCAGCTTCCTGGCACGCGAACTGCACGACTCGATCGCTCAGTCGCTCGCCTTCCTGAAGATCCAGGTTCAACTGATGCAGGCTGCGCTGTCTGGGGATGACCTGCAGCAGGCCCAGGTGGTACTCGACGAAATCAAGCTGGGCGTGCGTGAGAGTTATGCCGATGTGCGCGAACTCCTGCTGCATTTCCGCACCCGCACCAACGCCGAAGACATCGAACCGGCACTCAAGACCACGCTGCGCAAGTTCGAACTGCAAAGTGGCCTGCCCAGCTCATTTCAGATGGACGGACACGGCATGCCGCTGGACCCGGACCTGCAGGTCCAGGTACTGCATATCCTGCAGGAGGCCTTGTCCAATGTTCGCAAACACGCAGCGACCGCGACGCAGGTCTGGCTCGACGTGCAGCAGGCGCCTAACTGGCGCTTTGAGATCCGCGACAACGGTACTGGCTTCGTCACCGCGCAGAACGCCTATGACGAAAACCACGTCGGCTTGCGCATCATGCGTGAACGCGCCGAACGCATCCACGCCCGGCTGGATATCCACAGCAGTCCGGGGCGCGGAAGCTCGGTCATCCTCACCTTGCCCGACAGCCAGGCGAAATCGCCGGTGCCGCAATCCCGCACCAGCGCATACGAGCTTGTCACCTGAGCTCCACCGCCGCATGTTGAACTCGTCCGAATCTGCCACCGAAATCCGCATCCTGGTGGTTGACGATCACACCCTGTTTCGGCGCGGCCTGATCGCCCTGCTGGCGCGCGACCCTCGGCACAAGGTCGTTGGCGACGCCGCAGACGCCAGCCAGGCCCAGCGGCGCGCTCATGAGCTTCAGCCCGACCTGATCCTGCTCGACAACCATCTGGGCGGAGTCAACGGCGTGGACGCCCTGCCCGCTTTGCGCGAATCCGCGCCCCGTGCCTGCATCCTGATGCTGACAGTCAGCGAGGACGAGGACGATCTGGCAAGCGCGTTGCGCAATGGTGCCAGCGGCTACTTGCTCAAGACCATGGAAGGTGATGCCTTGACCCACGCGATCAACCGCGCCATGGCCGGTGAAAACGTGATTGCGCCCGAAATGACGGCCAAACTATTTACTGCCTATCGCAATGCTGCCAACGGATCAACGGATGCAGCGCAGCCCCGCGCGCCCGCATCGCCACTCGCAACGCTGACCCCTCGCGAACTCGACATCCTGCGCGCTATCACTGCTGGTGCGAGCAACAAGGAAATTGCGCGCCAGTTCGCAATCGCCGAAACAACGGTCAAAATCCACGTACAGCACATCCTGCGCAAACTCGACGTCAGCACCCGCGTGCACGCCGCCGTGCTGGCCACGGAAAATGGCCTGTTTGACGTCGACGCGTGTTGATCTAACGCAAGCCAGGCGCAGGTTTGCGCCGTCGTAGTTCTTCAGAACGAGGGCACAACACCCCGGCATAGTCCTTCTGACCTTGTGCGCCTGCACCTCTGGAGGATGGTGGCAAGCGCTGGCAAATCCTAAAGTCATGGCATGACCCAAGGAGATGCCACATGACCCGTAAAGGACAGGCGCTGTCCGTGTTGATCGTCAGCACGCTCGCCTTCACCGTCTGTTTCATGGTCTGGATGATGTTCGGCGTGATCGGCATCCCGATCAAGAAAGCGCTCGACCTCAATTCCACCCAGTTCGGACTGCTCACCGCCACGCCGGTTCTCAGCGGCGCCCTGTCCCGCGTGCCACTGGGCATCTGGACCGACCGGTACGGCGGGCGCATCGTCATGACCGTGCTGATGGCACTGACGGTGCCGGCGATCTGGATGATGTCCTACGCGACCGAGTTCTGGCATTTCCTGGTCATCGGTCTGTTCATCGGCCTGGCCGGCGGATCCTTCTCGGTTGGCACGCCCTATGTTGCGCGCTGGTTCCCGAAAAACCAGCAAGGATTTGCGATGGGCGTCTACGGCGCCGGAAACTCCGGCGCGGCCGTCAACAAATTTGTCGCGCCGGCCATTCTGGTGGCCTTCGGCTGGGCCATGGTACCGCAGTTCTATGCTGCGATCATGCTGGGCACCGTGGTGCTGTTCTGGTTCTTCAGTCACAGCGATCCGGCCCACCTGGTGCCACCGAACACCAAGTTCAGCGACCAGCTCAAACTGCTGAAGGATCCGAAGGTACTGAAATACTGCCAGTACTACAGCATCGTGTTCGGCGGCTACGTTGCGCTGAGCCTGTGGATGGTGCAGTACTACATCGGCGAATACGGGCTGGACATCCGCGCCGCCGCGTTGCTGGCAGCCTGTTTCTCCTTGCCTGGCGGCGTGTTGCGCGCGGTTGGTGGCTGGCTGTCGGACAAATACAGCGCGCATGCGGTGACCTGGTGGGTGATGTGGGTCAGCTGGATCTGCCTGTTCCTGCTGTCCTACCCGCAGACCGACTTCACGATCCGGACCGTCAACGGCCCGACCACCTTTCACATCGGCCTGAACGTCTACGCCTTCACCCTCCTGATGTTCGTGCTGGGCATCGCATGGGCTTTCGGCAAGGCCAGTGTCTTCAAATACATCGCCAACGAATACCCGACCAACATCGGCGCCGTCAGCGGCATCGTAGGCCTGGCCGGTGGACTGGGCGGCTTCATCCTGCCGATCATGTTTGGCGCGTTGATGGACCTCACCGGTGTCCGTTCGAGCGCCTTCATGCTGATGTACGGCGTGGTCTGGGTGTCGCTGATCTGGATGTACTGGACCGAGGTGCGCCGCACCGAACTGATGGGCAAAAACGCCACCCCATTTGCCCTCAATGGCTGATAAGCCAAACCACAAGGATTCGCCATGACAACTGCAAGCAAGTCTGCCAGCCTGGCGCCGGCAGCCCACCAAAGCGGGGCCGACATCACCGACTGGCGCCCCGAGGACGAAACCTTCTGGGAAACAACCGGCAAAAAAATAGCCTACCGCAACCTGTGGATCTCGATTCCTGCGCTGCTGTGCGGCTTCGCGGTCTGGGGCATGTGGGGCGTGATCACGGTGCAAATGATGAACCTGGGCTTTCCGTTCAGCCAGGCCGAGTTGTTCACGCTGACCGCGATTGCCGGCATTTCGGGCGCAACGATGCGTATTCCCGCCTCGTTCCTGATCCGGCTCGCAGGCGGACGCAACACGATTTTTCTCACCACGTCGATGCTGCTGGCGCCTGCCATTGGCACCGGCATCGTGCTCCAGCATCCGCAGTGGCCGTTGTGGTCGTTCCAGCTGATGGCCTTGTGGTCAGGGGTGGGCGGCGGCAACTTCGCCAGTTCGATGTCCAACATCAGCAGCTTCTTTCCCAAACGCCTGCAAGGTACGGGCCTGGGCCTGAACGCGGGTCTGGGCAACTTCGGCGTCACGACGATGCAGATCGTGATCCCGCTGGTGATGACGGTCGGCCTGTTCGGCGCTTTCGGCGGCGAGCCGATGGTGCTGGCCAAGGACAGCGGCTGGATCTTCGGCAAGATTCCGGCCGGTACGCAGACCTGGGTGCAGAACGCCGGACTTGCCTGGGTGTTGTCGCTGGTACCGCTGGGCATCCTGTGCTGGTTCGGCATGAACAACCTCAAGACCGTTTCGCCGTCCACCGGCAGCCCGATTGTGGCATTTGCCAAGATCACCTACCTGTACACGATGGCCTTCATTCCATCCATCGTGATGCTGTACTTCTATCTGCCGGCGCCCACCGGGCTGGGCCTGCTCAACATGTGGGTGGCCATTCCGCTGGACATCATTGCCGCCGTCCTGATGATGAAAATCGCCGCTTTCGGCACCATGAAGGACCATGTGAAGTCGCAGTTCGCGATCTTCAGCAACAAGCACACGTGGGCGATGACGATTCTGTACATCGTCACCTTCGGTTCCTTCATCGGTTTCTCGATGGCCTTGCCACTGTCAATGAAGGTGATCTTCGGTATCAGCCACGTGCCAGACGCTCAAGGTGTGATGCAGCACACGCTCAATAACCCGAACGCCCCTGCCGTGCTGGCCTACGCCTGGATCGGCCCGTTCGTCGGCGCCCTGATACGCCCCTTGGGTGGTTGGGTCTCGGACAAGGTCGGTGGCTCCATCGTCACGCAGTGGATTTCTGCGGTCATGGTGTTGGCATCGGTCGCGGTGGGCTATGTCATGTTGCAGGCCTACCAGTCGGCGGCACCCGAGCAGTATTTCTTGCCTTTCATGCTGCTGTTTGTGGTGTTGTTCGCAGCCAGCGGCATTGGCAACGGATCGACCTTCCGCACCATCGGTGTGTTGTTCGACCGCCAGCAGGCCGGCCCGGTGCTGGGCTGGACGTCGGCTGTCGCGGCCTATGGAGCCTTCATCGCACCAGTGGTCATCGGCGAGCAGATCAAGGCCGGCACGCCGCAAATGGCCATGTACGGCTTCGCCATCTTCTACGCCCTGTGCCTGGTGCTGAACTGGTGGTTCTACCTGCGCAAGGACGCCTACGTGAAGAACCCATGAGCCCCAGATACCCCACGCGCCGCAAGCGCCCAGCATCCCGATTTTCAAGGAGCCATTGATGAGCCACTTCCTCGATCGACTGACCTACTTCAACAGCCCGCGCGAGAAGTTCTCGGGTGACCACGGCGTGACCACGGGTGAAGACCGCACCTGGGAAGACGCCTACCGCAACCGCTGGGCCCACGACAAGATCGTGCGCTCCACCCACGGTGTGAACTGCACCGGATCGTGCTCCTGGAAGATATACGTCAAGGGCGGCATCGTGACCTGGGAAACCCAGCAGACCGACTACCCACGCACGCGATGGGACATGCCCAACCATGAACCACGCGGTTGCGCCCGTGGTGCCAGCTACAGCTGGTACCTGTACAGCGCCAACCGGGTCAAGTACCCGATGGTGCGGGGTCGTCTGCTCAAGACCTGGCGCGAAGCCAGGCTGTCACATGACCCGGTGGATGCCTGGGCCTCCATCGTGCAGGACGACGTCAAGCGTCGCGACTACCAGAGCATCCGTGGTCTGGGCGGCATGGTGCGCTCCACCTGGGACGAGGTCAACGAGATCATCGCTGCCGCCAACGTCTATACGATCAAGAAACACGGCGCCGATCGTGTGATCGGCTTCTCGCCGATCCCGGCGATGTCCATGGTCAGCTACGCGGCCGGCAGCCGGTACCTGAGCCTGATCGGCGGTGTGTGCATGAGTTTCTACGACTGGTACTGCGATTTGCCTCCGAGCAGCCCGCAGGTCTGGGGCGAGCAGACCGACGTGCCCGAATCGGCCGACTGGTACAACTCCAGCTTCATCATCGCCTGGGGCTCCAACGTGCCCCAGACGCGCACCCCCGACGCGCACTTTTTCACCGAGGTTCGCTACAAGGGCGCCAAGACGGTGGCGGTCACGCCCGACTACTCCGAGGTGGCCAAACTCTCCGACATCTGGATGCACCCGAAGCAGGGCACCGATGCGGCGGTCGCGATGGCGATGGGCCACGTGATCCTGAAGGAGTT
>JBKJRR010000102.1:0-10424 GCA_046594635.1 Burkholderiaceae bacterium | reverse complement strand
GGCAGCCATACTGCGTGGTGGTGTCCGTCACGGTGACATTGGCACCCCGGTCCTGCGCCATGCGGCGCACCCACACCAGGTCGCGGTGACCGGCGTCCGCGCCGTCGATCACGCGGTAATGGTCCTGACCCAGACGCAGCACTGTCAGGTCGGCGCGTACGCCGCCCTTGGCGTCCAGAAAGTGGGTGTAAACGCCCTTGCCCACCGCCGTGTCACCACCCACCTTGGCCACGCAGATGTATTCCATCAGGTCGGCTGCATCGGGGCCTTCAACATCGAACTCGGCAAAGTGCGAGACGTTGATCATGCCCACGTCTTCCGACATCTTCAAATGCTCGGCATTCGACACGCGCCAGAAATGGCGGTTGTCCCACTCGTTGGCGCGCACCGGCACCTTGGCGCCGTAGAGCGCAAGCAGATGCTCGTTGCTGGCATAGCCATGTGCGCGCTCCCAGCCGGAGAGTTCCATGAAGTAGGCACCGAGCGCTTTCTCGCGCTCGTGAAACGGGCTCTTGTAGATGCCGCGCGCAGCGCTGTACGGCTCGCGGTTGTGCACGGGCGGGTTGTAGATCTTGAATGCCGCCTCAAAGCAGCGGTCGTGGATGTATTTCTCGTCTTGCTGGAACGGATAGATGCGGGCCACGTCAATGCCGGCATGGTCCAGATGGGTAAATCCATCGGTGATCCAGTCGGCGACCAGCTTGCCCACGCCGGGTGCGTCCTTCACCCACACGGCTTCGGCGTACCACAGGCCGCGCACCTTGGACGACTCACCGATCGACGGGTTGCCATCGGTGGTGACCTGCAACAGGCCGTTGAATGAATGTTTCTCGTCGTAACCCAATTCGGCCAGGATGGGTGTCAGTTCGATGGCCCGCTCCAGCGGCGCCATGATTTGCTCCAGCTCCAGGTCGCGCTGCGAAGGCGACAACCTGGCCTGTTCCTTCTCCAACAGGTCGCGCGGGTGGCACATGCGCGGGTTCTTTTCTTCGTAGTAGCCCCATTCGATCTGGCCGCCTTCGGGCGTCTTGGGGTCCCCGGTGTCGCGCAGGTAGGCCGAGTTGCCCTGGTCGCGCAAGAGCGGGTAGCCGATATCCTTGCCGGTGCCGGCAAATTCCAGATAGGGTTTGAAGAACGTGAGCGGGTGATCGACCGGCATGATGGGCAGGTCTTCACCGGCCATCCCCGCAATCAGGCGCCCCCACAATCCGGCGCACACCACCACATGATCGGCGGCGATATAACCCTTGGTGGTTTCCACGCCCTGGATCCGGCCATTCTCGATGCGCAGCCCGGTACACGCCGTGTTGGCAATCGACCGTAGCTTGCCAGAGGCCACCGCAGCGTCCACCAGTTCGCCCGCCACCATCTGCGACCGCGGCTTGACCAGACCGGCATCCGGATCCCACAGCGCGCCCTGGATCAAACTTTCCTCGAGCAGCGGAAATTTGGCCTTGGCCTGCGCCGGGGTGATCATCTCCACCCGATTGCCGAAGGCCTTGCCAGAGGCCAGGCGGCGCTTGAGCTCCTGCATGCGCTCGTCATCACCAACGCGTGCCACCTCCAGACCCCCGATGCGCTCGTAGCGGCCTAGTCGGTCGTAAAAATCGATGCTGTACTTGGTCGTGAAGATCGTCATCTGGTCGTGCATCGTGTTGAAGCAGAAGTCAGACGCGTGTGCAGTGGAGCCCACATCCGTGGGGATAGCGGATTTATCGATGCCGACAATGTTGTCCCAGCCGCGTTCGATCAGATGGTGTGCCACTGAGGCACCCACGATACCGCCTTGGCCAATGATGACCACCTTGGCGCGTTCCGGGAATGAGGCCATTTACGCTAGCTCCTGAGAAAATTGGACGGCTGTTGCGCACCATGGCAACCGCACAAAGTGTATTCAGGCCCCATCCCCTCATGGCTCCAATTGCGACTGTGGCTGGCGTGGGGGCGCCATAAAATCGGCATGCCCCGCAACGAGCTCAAGCGTGCCGGCGACCCAGCAGGTACCGAACCCCGTGAGGGCCGCAACACTCGGTGTGCTCGCAACCCGGCGCCATCGTGAAGACTTCTCCCGCGCCATAGGTGGTACGCTGGCCCGCCACACCCAACGTGATCTCGCCCTCAAGCACCAGCGCCTTGACCGCAAATGGATGGGAATGCGCAGCCACCTCCGGCGTTGCCGGCAGGCTCTTGGTCAGGATGTCATCGAAACCTTCGGCAGCCAGTTGGCCTGCAAATTCCTGTTCTTGCATGGTGTCTCCGTGGCCCACAAAAACAATATCTTCCAACAAACAACGTAAAAAGCCGCGGCAGGGGTTATTCCCCCGTCACGGCTTTCAGCCGACATTGATTTGCCGCTTAGCTCACGGACCGGTCAGGCACGCTCGGCCAGGTAAATTTCCACGCGCCGGTTGAGGGCACGACCCTCGGGCGACGCGTTAGTCGCAACCGGCTCACGCTCGCCCCGGCCTTCGGTCCGGATGCGGTTGGAATTGACTCCACGCGAGGCCAGGTAGTCACGCGCAGCCTGGGCGCGCTGGCGCGAAAGCGGCTCGTTGACGGAGTCCGATCCGACGTTATCGGTATGGCCGACGATGCGGACCTCGGTGTTGGGCTGGTTCGTCAGGCCCGAGGCAAACTGATCCAGGATCGGGCGCAGTTCGGGTTTGATGTCGGCGCGGCCGGTGTCGAATGAGATGTCACTGGGGATATCAAGCTTGAGCTGGTTGTCGGCCGTCTGCGTTACCGCGACACCCGTGCCCTGGGTGGCACGCTCCATTGCGAGTTTCTTGTCCGCCATATGCTTGGACCAGACGTACCCGCCCGCTCCGCCCAGCGCACCACCGATGACGGCGCCCTTGGCACCGCCGCCGATGACCGCGCCGGCAACTGCGCCGACGCCCGCGCCGATGGCGGAGTTGCGTTGTGTCGGGCTCATGTTCATGTCGGCGCAACCGCCCAGCACAAGCACAGCAGCACTGACGGCTAGCACCAGCTTGCGGGTGGGGTGGAAAGTGGATTGGATCATGCTGTTCTCCTTGAATTTAAAACGTTGACCCATTCTGAACGGCCACTTGTGCTCAGGGTACCGGATGATTCCCCGAGCAAATGTAAGAATTCAGGCCGCCACGCCGGCGCAGCAGCACCAAAATCAGACGCACCCCACCGAAACTCCCCATTTGAGGGCGCAAGTGCGGCGCATGCATTTGCCAATTCTGTGCAAAGCCGGCCTTATCCTCCTGCAAGACTTTCTGCGCCCCATCGTCGCGCGTGTGGACCAGAGCCAAAATAGTTGCACAGGACCGCCAATACAACGCGGGCACGCTACTTGCACTGTCGGCTCATCCGGGCAAGGGCCCGTTAACGACTCCATAGCTTTCAACCAAGGAAAAGGGCATGAAAAAATCACTGGTCACATTGGCCGTTCTGGGCGCGATGATGGGTGGTGCGCAAGCGCAATCCTCCGTCACCTTGTACGGCAGGATCGATGTATCGCTGATGCGCAACAACGTATTCGGCGTTGGCAGTCAATTGACGATCGAATCCGGCACCATCTCTGGCAGCCGCTGGGGCTTGGCGGGCTCGGAAGATCTGGGCGGTGGCGTCAAGGCCATCTTCACCCTCGAGCAGGGTTTCGCCGCCGATACCGGCGCCATGTCGGTCGCAGGCAACGCGTTCAGCCGCCAGTCCTGGGTCGGCCTGTCCGGTGGATTCGGCGAAATCCGCGTCGGCAAGCCCTGGACCGCCTATGACGACGTCAGCGGCGCGATCAACGCGATGTTCGATTCCGGCTTCTCGGTCGAAAACAACTTCTTCAACAGTACCGGCTACAGCGCCAACCCTGCCAACACCGTGCGCTATTCAACGCCAGGCTTCGGAGGCTTCTCGGGGGCCGTTAGCTACTCGCTGGACGAAGTGCGCAACACCGACACCAGCATCACATCGGTCAGCGGACAGTACGCCGGCGGTCCGATCATGGTGGGCGCAGGTTACCAGGTCGAGGAACTTGGCGGAGCGAATCGCAAATACACCCGCGTGAGCGGCTCGTACGACCTCGGTGTGGCCGTCGTCAAGGGCTTGTACGGCAACGTCAAGTTCCCGGGTACCGCCAAGACCAACGAATACTCGCTCGGCGTGGACGTTCCAGTCAGTGGCGCCCTGACGTTCTCGGCAGGCTACGGCTACTCCAAGGACAACGCGGCCCAGGGCGGCGAGAAACGCAAGGGCTACACGCTGGGCGCAATGTACGTGCTTTCCAAGCGCACCGATGTCTACGCCGGGCTGACCGACTGGGACGGCAAGACCGCTGGCACCAAGACCAGCGGCAACACCAAGTACGGCTTCGGCATGCGGCACTCGTTCTGATCGATCGCGGTGCGTTTGCACCGTGGTTTCACAAGAAAACTGAAACGCCCGGCTTGTCTGGGCGTTTCAGTTTCGCTGACTTCGACCACACACGCTGTCGTCAGGGCCGCCCTGGTCAGGCTCTACTCTGCGAAACCCGCGTCGGCATCGCCCCCATGCCGCCCGGCGAAAGCGGCCATGTGAAACGCGGCGTGCGGCTGGACATAGCGGTAGCTGGCGCCGACAGGGCAGGCACGCCGCGCCTGGCAGCCTGACGCCAAACAATCGGAGCCCGCCGGCGCCTGCAGGTGTCCGGCACACCGCTGGACGTCGTAGGCGTTCGGCGTGAAGGCGTCCACCGGGCAGGCGGACAGGCAGGGCTGACCGTCACACGAAAGGCAAAGGTCAACCGCAGGCGGCGAATCGCCAGGCCGCAGCAGTTCAGCAGCATCCTGCGTCTCGAGCGTGGCCAGGGCGAGCGCAAATCGGTACGCATGCCACAAACCATATTGCGGGTGGATCTGCAGCATCAGGGGGCTGGTGCCCAGCGGCTCGGCGCGGCGCGCCCATTGCTGAAAGGGTGCGTAAGGCGGACCGTCGGACGGATAAATCGCCCGGCCGCCACAAGCGCGCGCCAGCGTATCGCCGATGTCCTGACTCCAGCGATCCAGCGGGTCGGGCAGGCCATCGGCGAGGAACCGGGATTTCGAGAACACCGGCCAACATTCGGAACCAAGCTGCCCGACCATCCAGACCACGGCAACCGGTCCCGCGGCCAGATCAACGAAAGCGTCCCGGGGCTGTGCAATCCAGCCACCCCGCAGGCGCAGACCGTGGCGCGCAAGCGCCGCCTCAAGCCACTTGCGCGAGCCCGTCATTTACAGAATTTGCCCGCAGCTGCAGATCGGACAGTGTCAATGCCGGGCCGGACGCAGTTGCGGTGACCCGGGCTTCAAAGAACATATTGCCGTCGATGTCGTTGTCCACCTGGTTGTTCCAGCGGCTGAGCATCACGGTGGCGCTGGCGGCTCCGGCTTCGAGCGCACGCTCCCGGGCCTCGGCGCTGGCGAGATCCTGGGCCAAGGCAATAGCCGGCGCCAGCGTATCGAAGTCGCGCGGACCGGCGTTGGTGAAGACACGGAACACGCCGCGCACCGGCTGCGATACCGTCAGGTGCACGCGCTGCGAGACCTGACCGAGCACCGCGCCCACGGCGTTGGCCACCTCGGCATAGGGCGGCAAGACCAGCGCCATGCCCAGCCCGTCTGCCACCTGCGGGTAGTAGATTCCGGCCGGCGCACCCACCGCTACCAGCGGCAACTGCGGCGCAAAACGCAGGCTGAACACCGGTGCGCTGGCAACATCCGCCTGCCCGCCCGTCCCGCCCTGCACGGCCATGGCCGTGAGCAGACTGGCGACCTTGCCGGCATTGGCCTCGTTCATCTGGCCGGCGTCATTCAGACCCGCTTCGATCAGCTTCTGGCTGATGGTTGCCATCACCTTGTCGACCACATCGCGCGACGGCGCAATCGCGTCACCCAAAGTCCAGGTACCCAGTCCGTACAGATGACGCATCTGGCGCGCCCATATACGTGCACCAAAAACCGCCGCATCCACACTCCAGTGGCCCGACAGGCCCAGCACATGCGCCGCGTCGCTGGGCGTGAACCCGCTGTAAATGGCCAGGCCCTTGCGCTCCAGTCGGGCGATCGCCTTGGACAGAGCGCGCTCTTCGATATTGGCGCGCTCCACATCCACCGGGCCGGCTGCCAACCGCTCCCAGGCGGCAAATTCGTCATCGGTCAGGCGCGCCACCATGGCCGGGTCGGATTGCAGTCGCTGCGCAAACCGGATCTGGCTGGCGTGCGGCGATTCATTCTGCTGACGCTCGAGCACCTGCAACACCCAGGGGTGGGCATGGGCGAGCAAGCTCAGCGGCACCACCCGGCGCGGGCCAATCACCAGGCCTTCGCCACCGCCGAAACGCACCTCGCTGTCGCCACCCAGTCCGATCGCATAGACCTTGACCGCCTCGACCATCGGCCGCCACTGCCCGACCATGGCGCCGTCACTGCTCAGCTCGGGTTGCCCGCCGCGCACCACGGCGATGTCGGTGGTGGTGCCACCCATGTCGGCGACGATCGCATCCAACCGCCCGCTGAGCGCGCAGGCGCCAAGCACACTGGCAGCCGGACCGGACAACACGGTACCTACCGGGCGTTTAAGCGCGCGTGCGACATTGACCAGCGTGCCATCGCCTTGCACCATCATCAGTGGCGCCTCAATGTGGTGTTGCTTCAAGGTCTGGCGCACCGCCGCGATCAGCGCGGTCACATGCGACACCATGCGTGCATTGATCGCCACCGTCAGTGCGCGTCGCGGCGCGCCCAGACTCGACGCCAGTTCATGGCCACAGGTGACGGGCTTGTCACACAAGGACTCGACCAGCGCGCGCAACTGCAACTCGTGCGCAGGGTTGCGCACACCGAAACTGGCGGAGATGGCAAAGGCCGAAACCCGGGGGGCCTGGCGCACGATGGCCTCGCGCGACAAGGCTTCGTCAATCGGCATCAACGCGAAGCCGCCGGCGTCATGCCCGCCGGGCAACGACACGATGGCCTCCGAGCCGAGCAGTTCGACCAGCCCGCTGGACTTGATCTGCGCGGCGTCGTAACCCGCCAGCAGCACGCACACCGGCGCGCCCTTGCCTTCGACCACCGAGTTGGTCGTGAGTGTGGTCGACAGGGAGACCAGATCAACGCAGCTGAGCAGCTGCTGCGGCAGCTGCTGCAAGGCATTGCCAATACCCTGCGACAGATCGAACGCCGTGGTCAGGCTCTTGGCGGCCGCGACCACCTGCCGCGCCGGATCGAGCAGTACCGCATCGGTGAACGTGCCACCGGTGTCGATGCCCAGCAAGTACCGCATGGCGCGCGCGAAAGGAGAAAAAGAGGGTACCCGAGCGCTGTTACGGCGCGTTCACTGGGGTACGCTGCGCGCCGCGCACGCCGGGATTCGCGATGGGAACGGCCAGGCGTCTCATGCACCGGCCTCGCACAACCAGCGCGCCAGATAGTCGGCAAAACTGCGTCGCACGGTAATCTCGTACTGGATGCCGGCATACAGGCACAACACGATGGCTCCCGCCTTGGAAATATGGCTTTGCGCCAGCGCACCGGTACCAAAAGCCCGCGGATGCAGGTCAAGCGGGCAACCGCGCTGCAGCAGGTCGACACTGGCCGGCCCTTGCAACATCAAGGTCGTGTTGCCATGGCCCACATCCACCACCGCGCTGTGCTGGCCATGCAATGCGGACTGCAACGCAGCCATCACGACGGGGCCCTGGCGATCTCGCAGTTTGAGCAGCCATTCGTCTGGACCGAGCCACAACAACTGGCGCTGCGGATCAATGCTGGCGGTATTGGGCTTTTGCGGCAGATGCAGGCCACTGGCCTCCAGCACGGCCCTTACAAAACGCGGGTCGTTCGCATCGCCGCGCAGATTCAGCATATCTACAAAGGGAATTTCCGCCAGCGAGCAAGGCCGGTGATCGACCTGCAGATCCCGCGTTTGCCGGCCGAGAAAACTAGCCAAAGGGCTTTTCAAGATGGCGTCATGCATGGAGACGTTTTCCTTCCGGGTCGTGGAATACCGGGCTGCAGACCGTGGCCGCAACATAACGGCCATCGGCCAGCGCGGCATAGACTTTCTGGCCCAAACGCTGCGTACCCGCCCGCACCACCGCCATCGCGATCGAGCGCTCCAGTGTCGGGCTGTAGTAGCTTGAGGTCACATGGCCGATCATCGGCACCGGTGGCGGCGATGCCTTTGACTTTTCCGTCAGCTGCGTGCCCTCGGGCAGGACCAGCGATGCCTCGTCGGTCATCAGGCCGACCAGCTGCTTGCGGTCTTCGCGTGTGGTGTCGCTGCGGGTGAGCGAACGCCGGCCCAGGAAGTCCTTGGTCTTGGACACCATGCCACCCATGCCCAGGTCGTACGGTGATATCGAGCCATCGGTATCCTGGCCCACGATGATGTAGCCCTTCTCGGCCCGCAGCACGTGCATGGTCTCGGTGCCATATGGGGTGATGTCGAACTCCTTGCCGGCCTCCATCAGCGCCTGCCACACTGCGGCGCCGGCATGCGCCGGCACGTTGACCTCGAACGACATCTCGCCCGAGAAGCTGATGCGCATGATGCGTGCGGCAACACCGGCAGCCGTACCGGCGCGCCAGCTCATGAACGCAAACGCGTCGTTCGACAGATCCACGTCGCTGCAGACCTTCTGCAACACAGCGCGGCTGTTCGGTCCGGCCACCACAAAGGTCGACCACTGATCGGTGACCGAGGTCATGTAGACCTTCATGTCCGGCCATTCGGTCTGCACCCAGCGCTCCAGCCAGCCCAGCACGCGCGCTGCGCCACCCGAGGTGGTGGTCATCAGGAAATGGTTCTCGGCCAGGCGTGCCGTCACGCCGTCGTCGAACACCATGCCGTTTTCGTCGAGCATCAGGCCATAGCGGCATTTGCCGACCTCGAGCTTGAGCCAGGGGTTGGTATAAACCCAGTTCAGCAGCTTGGCCGCGTCCGGGCCCTGGATGTCGATCTTGCCCAGCGTCGAGCCATCCAACATGCCCACGCTGTTGCGCACCGCCAGTACCTCTCGGTTCACGGCCGCGTGCAGGTCTTCGCTACCACGTGGGAAGTACCAGGGGCGTTTCCACTGCCCGACATCCTCGAAGGCTGCGCCCGCAGCCACATGGATCTCATGCGCACTGGTCTTGCGTGCCGGATCGAACAGCTCTCCGCGCTCGATACCGGCCAGCGTGCCAAACGAGATCGGCAGGTAGTTGGGGCGAAAGGTCGTGGTACCCACGTCCTGGATAGGCTTGCCCATCGCGCGTGCCGCCAAGGCCATGCCGTTGATATTGCCCAGCTTGCCCTGGTCTGTGCCAAAACCCATGGCGGTGTAGCGCTTGATGTGTTCGATCGACTCGAAGCCCTCGCGGATCGCCAGTTCGATGTCACTGGCCGACACGTCGTTCTGATAGTCGACAAAGGCCTTGGGCCGACGTGACAGCGGTTCGCCGGTCTCGGCAATCCAGAACCGGCCCACGGCTTCAATACCCATTTCGTCGACCGCATAGGCCTCGGCCTTCGCCTCGAAGCCGCTCTGCGTGGCTGCCGCGGCGCCCGCCAGGCTGCCTTCGTCCAGGCTGATGCCCATGCCGAATGTGGCATTGCAGGCACCCACACTGACCTGTTCGGGCATGGGATTGCCTGGCTTGAAACATACGGCCGTATCGTCCCAGCGCGCCTTGCCGCCGGAATGCGAATAAAGATGGATTGCCGGATTCCAGCCTCCGGCCATGCCCAGCGCATCGCAGGGCAGTTCCCGTGTCTCGCCGCTGGCCTTGTCGTCCACCATCTGGCGCACCCGCACGGCCGACACCACGCCGGCGCCCTTGGCCAACACCGGCACAAAACCGCGCAACACGGTGATGCCGTCTTTCTGCGCCAGTTGCGCCCGACTGCCGCCTGCCGGCTCGCCCGGCCGTGTATCCACCACGGTCACTGCGGCACCGGTCGCCTGCAGCAGCCGCGCATCGGCATAGGCACTGTCGTTGGTGGTGAGCAGCACGATCTGCTGGCCGACACGTACACCGTACAACTCGGCATAGTCGGCCATGGCCGATGACAACATCACGCCTGGCAGGTCGTTGTTGCCGAACACCAGCGGACGCTCATGCGCTCCGGTGGCCAGCACCACGCGGGTCGCGCGCACCCGCCACAAACGCTCGCGGAAACCCCTGCGCTCGGCTGGCGGCAGATGATCGGTCAGCGACTCGCGGATGGTCAGAAAGTTGTGGTCATGGCAACCAAACACCACCGAGCGGCGCAAGATGCGCACCTCGGGCATCGTCAACAGTTCGCGTTCAGCAGCAAGCACCCATTCGCGTGCGGGTTTGCCATTGATCAAGCCCTGCAGCCGGTGTGCGCTGCCGCCCAGATGGGCACCGAGTTCGGCCAGGATCACCCGCGCTCCGCTGCGACCGGCGGCCAGTGCCGCCGCCAGTCCGGCG
>JBKJRR010000272.1:0-7805 GCA_046594635.1 Burkholderiaceae bacterium | reverse complement strand
GGCGTTGATCTCGTATCAGGGCGCACGAGCTACCTGTGAGACGCAAGCCATGGTGGGCGGATCGCGCAAGAGGCCTCTCTGTCAGGCGATCCATCAGCGAGCAGACCAGCGACGTTGCAACCAAGTCACCCATGTGGTTGCCGGCGCGCGCCTGAACGCCATCGCAGCCTTCTTGATACCCTCGGCCTGCGTCGGATAGGCGTGAATCACGCGCGCGATGGTGGAGAGTCCTATGCCCGCGACCATGGCCAGCGACAGGTCGTTGATCATCTCGCCAGCATGGCGCGCCACCACCGTCGCGCCCAGAATTTCGTCGCTGCCATCGCGCACATGGATCTTGACGAAGCCGCTCTCTTCACCGTCGGTGAGCGCGCGGTCGACATCGTGCATCGGCACCGTGAAGGTCTTCACCGGAATGCCGCGCTCGCGCGCCTGCCGAACGTACAGGCCGACGTGGGCGATCTCGGGGTCGGTGTAGGTGCACCACGGAGTCGTCAGCGCACTCATGCGTTCGCGGCCGAAGCACAGCGCGTTGCGCACGACGATGCGCGCCGACGCCTCGGCGGTGTCGGTGAACATGTGCTCAAGGCACACGTCGCCAGCGGCGAAGATGCGCCGGTTCGTTGTGCGCAGGAAGTCGTCGACGACGATGCCGTCGTTGGCGTCGAAGGCCACACCGGCAGCCTCGAGGTTCATGCCGGCCAGCGCTGGCACCCGGCCGATGCCGGTGAGAATTTCGTCGACCTCGATCGTCGCGACGTTGCCGTCGTTGAGTGTCTCGACGATCTTCTTGCCACCTTCGACGCGCACGTTGACGGCCTTGGTGTTCAAGTGGATCTCGACACCGTCGCGCGCCATGGCCTCGGCCAGCAACAAGGCGGCATCACGCTCTTCCTTCGGCAGGAACAGCGGCTCAGCGTGGGTGATCAGGGTGCGGCACCCGAAGCGACACAGCGCCTGCGCGACCTGGCAGCCCACCGGGCCACCGCCGATGACCAGCAGGCTTTTCGGCAGCGCCGTCAGGTCGAACAAGGACTCGTTTGTCAGGTAACCGGCATCGTCGAGTCCGGGAATCGTTGGCAGCAGCGAACGGGAGCCGGTGGCGATCAACGCCTTCTCGAAGCGCAGGCGCAGGCCGTCGACTTCGACCACGTCGGGCCCGACGAAAGTGGCCGTGCCAAAGTAGAGGTCGATGCCCTCGGCTGCGATGCGCGGCGCTGAGTCGACTCGGCCGGCGCGAGCGCGGATGCGGCGCATGCGCGCCATCGCCAGCGGGAAATCGACCTCGATGTCTTGTGGCGTCCGGGCCCCGTAGGCCTCGGCGTTGCGCATCTCGGCGTACAGGCGCGACGTCCGAATGAGCGCCTGCGACGGCACGCAGCCATAGTTCAACGAGACACCGCCCAGCAGGTGCTTCTCGATGAGCGCAACGCGGGCACCAAGCGCTGCCGCCGCGCGCGCGGCCACCAGGCCGGCCGGCCCGGCGCCGATGACGAGCAAGTGGTATGGGTCGCGCGGTGTCGGGTTGCGCCAGTCGGGTGGCCGGCCGTTGAGGCAAAGCTCACTGTCGTCGAACCCCACGTGCGGAAGGTCCAGCGGCGGAGGGGACTGAAGCATCGTATGCCAGGCGCACAGCCGCTCAGAGCCAGCCGCCGCTGAAGCCCGCACGGCGCAGCCCGGTACGCACAAACGGGTTGGCGCGCCCCAGCCGCCACGGCAGCCCGCTGCGGTGGTTCTCGACCATCAAAACCGTCATGCCCTGGTCGAGGCCGAATTCACCCGGCGATACCCAGCCATTCGGGCCGGCCTCAGCCACGGTCGGGTTGAAACCGCTGGCACGAATGAAGGTGGCGTCGTCAGACCCGGATCGCAACCACAGCGCGCGCAGTGCAGGCAGTACGAGCTCGGGCGCGAAGACCAGCGACGACAGCGTCGACGAAGCGCAGAGCGTGCCGTCGTCCGGGCCATAGGGCACGCCACGCGCCGCATAGCCGTAGAACGCCTGGCGCCGGCCGGCAATGCGGCGCTCCTTGGCCTGGGGTCCGTCGCCGGCCGAGAGTCCCCAGCAGTCGGCGCCGTAGCCTGCGAAACTGCCGGGGTTGCGCATCGCATATTCACGCTGCACGCAGGTGGCGCGCCGGCTGTTCTCGAAGTAGTCGCAGTCCTTTTCGCGCATGAAGGCGTCTCGGATGCCGCGGAAGTCGATCCACGCGTGCGAAAACTGGTGGATGAACAGTGGCCCGGCATACAGAAAATCATGCCCGTACAGGTTCTCCCACTGGTAGGTCGCGGTCCAGGCGCAGAAGCATTCATTGGTGAGCGCCCGGGTTGGCGAGCCCAGGCCCAGCACGTAGAGCAAGATCGCCTCGCTGTACCCTTCCCAGCCATAGTTGAGGAAGCCGCACTCGGGCTTCCAGCCATGCGTGACCGCACCGCCTTCACGCTGGGCCCAGCGCCAGTCGGTGCGGCGGTAAAGCGCGTCGGCCAGCCGGCGCAGTTCGCTCTCGTCGGGTGTGTCCTCGTTGAAGTACGTCGCAGCGGTCAGCACGCCGGCGATCAGGAAGCCGGTGTCGATCAGCGAGACCTCCGATCGCCAGACGCGCTCGCCGCTGTCCATGTCGAGGAAGTGAAAGTAGAAGCCGCGGTAGCCCGTGGCCCCGGCGCTACCGGACTGGTCGCTGGCCATCAGGAAGCGCAGCGTGACAAGGGTGCGCTGCACGGCCTCGGCGCGTTCCATCCAGCCGCGTTCGACGCCTACCGGATAGGCCGAAAGTGCAAAACCGATCACCGCGATGCTGCACGGTGCGCCTTCTCGCGTCGTATCGGCCACGAGTCCGTTGCGCGGGTTGTAGGCGCGCACGAAATAGTCGAACGCGCCACGTTGCAGAGTTTCCAGCAGCGTGTCGTCCGGCGGGCAGACGGTCATGGCGATGCGATCGCTCCATCGACGATCGCCTGCGCCTCCTTCAGGATGCGCTGCAGGTGCTCGTCCCCGCTGAAACTTTCGGCGTAGATCTTGTAGATCTCCTCGGTGCCTGATGGTCGGGCGGCGAACCATCCGCTCCCCGTGATGACCTTGATGCCGCCAATGGCCGCACCGTTGCCAGGTGCATGGTCGAGCACGGCCGTGATCGCTTCGCCAGCGAGTTCGCGCGCGCTAATGTCTGCCGACGCCAGCGCCGCGAGTTTTGCCCTCTGCGCCGCAGTCGCGGGCGCCTCGACGCGGTCGGCGACCGGCTCGCCGAGCGCCTGCACCAGTTCCGCATAGAGCTGGGCTGGGTCGCGCCCGCCGCGCGCCGTGATCTCGGCGGCCAGCAGCGCGGCCACGAGGCCGTCCTTGTCGGTGGTCCACACCGTGCCGTCGCGGCGCAGGAAGCTCGCGCCGGCGCTCTCCTCGCCGCCGAAACCGAGCGAGCCGTCGAGCAGCCCGGCCGAGAACCACTTGAAGCCGACCGGCACCTCGACAAGCTTGCGACCCAGTCTTGCTGCGATACGGTCGATCAGGCTCGTGCTGACGACGGTCTTGCCGACTGCCGCTTCCGCACTCCACGAAGTCCGGTGCCTGAACAGGTCATCGATGGCGACCGAGAGGTAATGGTTCGGCGGCATCAGCCCAGCCATGGGCGTGACGATGCCGTGGCGGTCGTGGTCGGTGTCGCAGGCGAACGCGATGTCGAAGCGGTCCTTCATGCCTTGCAGTCGCTGCATGGCGAAGGGCGAAGACGGGTCCATGCGGATCTGCCCGTCCCAGTCGACCGTCATGAAGCCGAAGGTCGGGTCGACAACGTCGCTGACCACGCTCAGGTCGAGGAGGTGGTGCTCGGCGATGCGCGCCCAGTAGTGCACGCCGGCACCGCCGAGCGGGTCGACACCGATGCGGACCTTGGAATCGCGGATCGTGTCGAAGTCGATGACGTTGCCGAGATCGGCGACGTAGGCGCTGAGGAAGTCGTGGCGATGTGTCGTCTTCGCGCGAAGCGCCTGTGCGTAGGGGACGCGCCGGACGCCGTTCAGCGCGGCTTCGAGGTAACGGTTCGCGTCGGCCTCGATGTCTGCAGTGATGTCGGCACCTGCCGGGCCGCCGTGGGGCGGGTTGTACTTGAAGCCGCCGTTGTCCGGCGGGTTGTGTGAAGGCGTCACGACGATGCCGTCGGCCATCCAACGGCTGTCATGGCCGTAGCGCCCACGGTTGAGCGCCAGGATCGCGTGCGAGACCGCCGGTGTCGGCGTGTACTCGTCGCTCGTCGCCAGCATCACGTCGACGCCGTTGGCCGCCAGCACTTCGAGCGCGCTGGCGCAGGCTGGCTGGGACAAGGCGTGGGTGTCGATGCCCAGGAACAGCGGCCCCATGATGCGCTGGCTCTGGCGGTAATCGCAGATCGCCTGCGTGATCGCCAGCACGTGCCATTCGTTGAACGAGAGGTCGAACGACGAGCCGCGATGGCCGGAGGTGCCGAAGGCTACGCGCTGAGACCGAACTGCAGAGTCGGGGACGCCGGTGTAGTACGCGGTGACGAGGCGGGGCACGTCCACCAGCAGCGAGCGTGGCGCCGGCTTGCCGGCCAGAGGGCTGATCAGGGTGGGCATCGTTGGTGCGTCAGGCTTGGGTGGAGGCTGGGCCCGCAGCACGCTGGCGTCGATATCGCCGGATCAGTGCGTTCGTGGAACTGTCGTGGTCGAGCGGCGCGTCGTTCGCGGGGTCGAGCTCGGGCAGCACACGTTGCGCCAGCACCTTGCCGAGTTCGACACCCCACTGGTCGAACGAATCGATGCCCCAGATCACGCCTTGCACGAAGACGCTGTGTTCGTAGAGCGCGATGAGCGCGCCCAGCGTCGCTGGCGTCAAACGTTCGGCCAGGATCGTGTTGCTCGGACGATTGCCTTCGAAGACACGGTGCGGCACTAACGCAGGTGCCGTGCCCTCGGCGGCGACTTGTTCAGAGGTCTTGCCGAAGGCGAGTGCCTCGCTCTGCGCGAAGAGATTGGCCATCAGCAGGTCGTGCGGGTCGGGCAAGTCAGGGCCCAGCGGGTTCAGGCTCTGGCAGAAGCCGATGAAGTCGCAGGGGACCAAACGTGTGCCCTGGTGGAGCAACTGGTAGAACGAATGCTGGCCGTTGGTGCCGGGCTCGCCCCAGAGGATGGGCGCAGTCTCGAAGCCGACGCGCCAACCCGCCTGCGTCACGTGCTTGCCGTTGCTCTCCATCGTCAGCTGCTGAAGGTACGCCGGGAAGCGCTTCAGGTACTGGTCGTAGGGCAGCACCGCTGCGGTCGCGGCGCCCAGGAAGTTGTTGTTCCAGATCGCCAGCAGGCCGAGCAGCACCGGCATGTTCCGCTCGACCGGCGCCTGGCGAAAGTGTTCGTCCATCGCATGGAAGCCGGCCAGCAGGTCGCGAAAGTGCGGCGGGCCGATGGCAATCATCAACGACAGGCCGATCGCCGAGTCCAAAGAGTAGCGACCACCCACCCAGTCCCAGAAGGCAAACATGTTTTCTGCTGCGATACCAAAATCCGCCACGCGCTGCGCGTTGGTCGAGACCGCGACGAAGTGCCGTGCCACCGCCTTGTCGTCACCAAGCTGGCCGACGGCCCAGGCACGCGCCGCGTGGGCGTTTGCCAGCGTCTCCTGCGTCGTGAAGGTCTTCGAGCAGACGATGAACACGGTTTCTGCGGCATCCAGATCGCGGGTGGCCTCGACCAGGTCGGTACCATCGACGTTGGAGACGAAGCGCACCGTCAGATCACGTTGGCTGTAGTGGCGCAAGGCCTCGAAGGCCATCACCGGTCCGAGGTCCGATCCGCCGATGCCGATGCTGACGACGTTGCGGATGCGTTTTCCCGTGTGGCCGAGCCAGCGGCCGCTGCGAACGGCATCGGCGAACACGGTCATCCGCGCCAGCACCGCGTGGACCTCGGCGACGACATTGACACCGTTGACGACGAGTCTTTCGCTGGCGGGCGCACGCAGCGCGACGTGCATCACCTAGCGCCGCTCGGTCGTGTTGATCGCGTCACCTCGGAACATGGCCTGGATGCGCGCGGCCAGACCGCATTCGATGGCGAGCGCTGCGAGCAGCTTCAGGGTCTGGTCGTCGATGCGGTTCTTCGAGTAGTCCAGATACAGGCCGGCTGCTTCGAGCGTGTAGCGTTGGCCGCGCTGTGCGTCGGCCGCGAACAGGTCGCGCAGGTGGACGTGGCCTGTCTTCCTGTGGTGATCGCTGAGCGCTTGCCACGACGCCAGTGAGACCGGCGGCCCCGTCAGCCGCTGCGCCGAAGCGACATCGTCCACCAGGCTCATGCGCCGGTCCCGGCCAGGCTGGCGCTCTTTTCGTGGATGCGAGCCAACAGCGCATGCCACGATGCCGCGAACGCGTCGGCGCCCTCGCGCTGCAGGCGTGCGGCCAGGGCTTCATCGTCGACGCCTTCGCGCCTGAACTCTTCCAGCACGGCCTCGGCATAGCCCCCATCGGCCGGTAGCACGGCGCCTGCCTTGCCGTGGTCGGCGAAGGCCTGCAAGGTCTTTTCCGGGATCGTGTCGATGGTGTCGGGTGCTGACAGCGCCTCGACATACAGCGTGTCGGGCGCCGCCGGGTCCTTGGTGCCCGTGCTGGCCCACAGCAGCCGCTGCGGCCGCGCACCGGCTGCTGCAAGTTTCAGCCAGCGCGGCGATGCCAGCAGGTCGCGATACGCCTTGTACGTGCGCATCGCGATCGCGATGCCCAGACGGTTGTGAAACGGCGGCGAGACTTCCTGCTCCACTGCCACGTCCCAGCGGCTGACGAACAGGGATGCCACCGAGCGCACGTTCGGGTCCAGGCCGGCCTGGATTCGGCGTTCGATGCCGCGCAGGTAGGCCTCTGCCGCCACGAGGTAATGCTCTCGCGAGAAGAGCAGGGTCACATTGACCGGCACGCCGGCGAAGATCGACTGTTCGATGGCTTCTGCGCCAGCCGCGGTGCCCGGGATCTTGATGAACAGATTCGGCCGGTCCGCCGCGGCGTGTAGCCAGGCCGCGGCCTGGATCGTCTTTGCGGCGTTGTCGGACAGCAGGGGTGACACCTCGAGCGAGACCCAGCCGTCGAGCCCGTCGGTGGCGTCGAAGATCGGACGGAACAGATCGGCCGCCAGGGTCAGATCGTCCAACGCCAGCGCGAAGAACAGTTGCTCTGCGCCTTCTCCGCGCCGCGCCAGCCGGGCAATGTCCTCGTCGTAAAAGCTGCCTTGGCCGATCGCGTGTTCGAAGATCGTCGGGTTCGATGTCAACCCGGTCACGGACCAGTCGCCGATATAGCGCGCAAGCGTGCCCCGGATTAGCATCTCGCGGCTGATGTTGTCGACCCAGATGCTCTGCCCCAGGTCGTGCAGTTTCTTCGTGTTCGCGTTCATGGGTTCTCCTGCTTGGCGCCGGCCTTGTCGACCGACTGCCTGATCCATCGAGAGAGATCGAGATCGCCGAGTTCGCCGATGCACTCGATCGTGAGGTCGGCTGCCGGTTGGGCAGCGACGATCGCCGGGTCCAGGGCGTAATGGCCCTGACGCGGGAAGACGGTGGTCAGGTGCTCGCGCCAGATCGCCTTCATGGCCGCCAGGATGCGCAGCTTGTCGTCGACCATCACGTAGTGCCGGGCGGGGTAGTGGCGTTGCACGGCGGCCAACATCCTTTCCTTGTGCACGCAGATCAGTGCCCGGCCGTCCACGGCGTCCCACAGACCCGAGCGCTGCAGCTTGCGCGGCTGGAACACGACGTCACCATCGGTCAGGATCACCGTCGGCCCGTAGCGGCCCAAGTGCGCGATGACCTCCAGCGC
>JBKJRR010000165.1:0-10595 GCA_046594635.1 Burkholderiaceae bacterium | reverse complement strand
TCTTCGCATTGGGCAGGCCAATCTCGGTGGCAATGCGGCGCACCTCGGTCTTGTGCAGTTCGCCCACCGGAAACAGCGTTTTTGACAGTTGCGCCTGGTTGAGCCGGTGCAAAAAGTAGCTCTGGTCCTTGGCCGGGTCCAGCCCCTTGAGCAATTCGTATGAGCCGCTGACCGGATTCAGCCGTACCCGCGCATAGTGGCCGGTGGCGATCTTGTCGGCGCCGACCCGCATCGCGTGGTCGAGAAACGCCTTGAACTTGATCTCCGCATTGCACAGGATGTCCGGATTCGGCGTGCGACCAGCCTGGTACTCGCGCAGGAATTCGGCAAATACCCGGTCCTTGTACTGCGCCGCGAAGTTGACGTGTTCGATCTCGATGCCGATCACATCCGCCACGGCGGCGGCGTCGACAAAATCGATATTGGACGAGCAGTATTCACTGTCGTCGTCGTCTTCCCAGTTCTTCATGAAGATGCCGATGACCTCATGCCCCTGCTGTTTGAGCAGGTGCGCCGTCACCGCGGAGTCCACGCCTCCGCTCAATCCCACCACCACTCTTGCCTTGTCCGCCATGGGGAGGATTATCCCCAACCCCTGTCGCAACACTCTTGCTGCTTGCACAAAGACCGCACAATCGCGCCATGGAATTACGCCAGCTCCGATCCTTTGTGCGCGTTGTCGAACTCGGCAGCATCAGCCGTGCGGCGCATCAACTCGGACAGGTGCAGTCGGCGTTGAGCCAGCAGATCGGCAAGCTCGAAAGTGAACTGGCGACGCGATTGCTGCAGCGCTCGCCATACGGTGTCGCACCCACCGAGGCCGGCATCGCGTTCTACCGCGAGGCCCAGTTGACGCTGCGCCATGCCGACCAGGCCGTGCGCTCGGCCCAGCAGGCCCGGTTGTCGGGCAGCGTCAGCGTCGGGCTGGCGCCCACCACGGCCGCCATGCTCGGCTTGCCGCTGATGCAGGCCATGCGCGCGCGTTACCCCGAGGTCCGACTGCATATGGTGGAGAGCCTTTCGGGCCACCTGGCCAACCTGCTCAATGCACGGGAACTCGATCTGGCCGTGTTGTTCGATACCCGCCAGCCAACCCGGACGCAACGTCACTGGGGCCAGCATCCCCTGCTCGAGGAAGATCTGTTCTTCATCTGCAGCAAAAGCCTGGGCAACGCGCCCAAGGGCCGGTCAAGTCGCATGATGCTGTCCGATCTGGACGATACGCCGCTGATTCTGCCCACCGGTCCCCACGGCCTGCGCAGCACGCTCGAGGCGGCGTTTGCCCGGGCTGGCGTGACCGCTCGCGTTGCGTTGGAGATCGACTCTTTGGCGATGCTGATGGAAGCTGTGGACGCAGGCCTGGGTGCAACCCTGCAGCCGTGGGCGGCAACCCGCCGCTTTGCCGATGCCGCCACCCGGTTTCGCATGCTCCGGATCGCCGACGCCCAGCTCAAACGTGTGAACACCTTGTGCACCTTGCCGGAAGACGAACTCTCGCCGGTCGCGCTGGCCACCCGTGTGGTGCTGCTCGACTGCGTCCGCACGCTGGTGCGTGCGGGCCATTGGACCGGCGCGCAACCGCTGGCCTGCTGACCGCGCCTGGACCCTGTGCCAGCGCGGGGCGACGACACAGACAAACAGGCCGCGGCTTGGCGTCGCGTCGGGCGCAACTCCAACAGCAACCAGTGGCAAGGTGTGGTGCAGATGGCCAAACGCAGCGCCGACTCAATCGCACCCAGGTATCACAAATGCTGATATCCCCATCCCCGCCACACCTTCCCTGCTACGCGGCCTGGCGGTACAGTCGACCGGGTATCGATCATCGAGGGTTAACGTGGATCTGCAACTAAAGGACAAGATGGCACTGGTGACTGGCGCCAGCGTCGGCATCGGCCGGGCCATTGCCAAGGCGTTGGCGGCCGAAGGCGTGTTTCTGGCGATTGCCGCCCGTCGCGTGGACAAGCTGCAGCAGCTCGCGTCCGAGATCGTGGCGGCCGGCGGCAAGGCGCCGGTGGTGATCGCCACCGACCTGTACGAGGACGACGCCTCCACCCGTCTGGCGGCCGCGGCGCTGCAGGCACTGGGCCAGGTTGACATTCTGATCAACAATGCCGGCGGCTCACGCAGCTTCAAGGAATTGCATGTCAGCGAAGAGGCCTGGCAGGAGGCCATCACGCTGAACTTTCATCGCCCGCGCCAACTGGCCGACGCGCTGATCGACCAGATGATCGCCAATGCCTGGGGCCGCATCATCAACATCACCGGCAAGAGCGAACCGGATCACATCAACGGAGCCTTTTGCGCCAAGGCCGGCATGCATGCCTGGGCCAAGGGCCTGTCGCGCATGGTCGGCAAACACGGCATCACGGTGAACTGCGTTCCGCCCGGGCGCATTCATTCAGAGCAGATCTATCGCAACTACACCCCTGAGTACCGGGCATGGCAGTCTGAGAACGAAATTCCGGTCGGTCGCTACGGCGAACCCGAGGAATTGGCGGATCTGGTGACCTTCCTGGCATCGCCGCGTGCCAGTTACATCAGCGGTGCCGTGATCCCGGTGGATGGGGGCCTGCGTAAATACCAATTCTGAAAGGCAGCAATCCCGAATAGGCTCGCGCTGCACTACAACAACCGGAGACACGCCATGACACCGTTTTCCCCGCAACGCCGACGACTGAGCCTGGCCATTGGCGGCGCAGCACTGGTCGGGGCACCCCTGGCGCGCGCCCAGCAGGCGTGGCCGACCCGAACCATTCGCTTCATCGTGCCATTCGCACCGGGCGGCACCAGCTCGGTGGTGGCCCGCAGCGTGGCCGATGAAGTTTCCAAGCAACTCGGTATCAGCGTCATCGTCGACAACAAGGGTGGCGGTGGCGGCGTACCGGCAATGTCCGAGGCCAAGGCCGCGCCCGCCGACGGATCGAACTTCATCATCACCCATGTCGGCACGCTGGCGGTGAACCCGTTCATGCTCAAGAACCAGCCTTTCGACGTGGACAAGGACTTCATGCCGGTCACGTTGCTGGCCAAGGTGCCCAACATCTTCGTGATCCATCCGGACGTACCGGCAAGAGACTTCAAGGAATTCGTGGCCCTGGTCAAGAAAAATCCGGGCAAGCTGAACTACGGCAGTGCCGGCAATGCCAGCGCCGGCCATCTTGCGATGGAATACTTGAAGCTGGTCACCGGCATGTTCATCACGCACATACCGTACCGCGGCACGGGCCCGCAGCTGACCGACCTGCTGGCCGGCCGTACCGAGGCCTCGAGCGCCGGGACGCCTGCCTTGCTGCCCCACATCAAGGCCGGCAAGCTGCGCGCGATCGCGGTTGGCACGACCAGGCGCATCCCGGTAATGCCCGACGTACCGACCGTCCAGGAAATGGGCTTCAAGGACTTCGAGACCAGCCAGTGGTACGGCCTGCATGCACCTGTCGGCACACCCGCGGCCATTGTGCAGCGGATGCAGGAAGAGTGCGCCAAGGCGGTGCATTCCAAGGCGCTGCAGGAGCGATTCGCGTTCGACAACGCCGAGGCCGGTGGGGGTACATCCGCCGAATACGCCGCCTACATCGGCCGCGAGCAGAAGATCTGGAAAAACATTGTCGAGCGCACCGGCATGAAAGCTGACTGAGCCTGCGCCAGAGCCCTCCAGCATCACGACGGCCCATGGAACCACCTGCATCCTTGACGATTGCCTCCTGCCGGGATTCCTGCAGCGCCCGGGAATGGCAGGCGCGGGTCGACCTGGCCGCATGCTACCGGCTGGTCGCGTTGTATGGCATGGCCGACATGATGGCCAACCACATCTCCAGCCGGGTGCCGGGTGATGAGGATGCCTTCCTGATCAACCCGTACGGCATGATGTACGAGGAGATCACCGCATCGAGCCTGATCAAGGTCAACCTGGCAGGCGACATCCTGTACAAGCCCGCTTTCGGCGCGCTGGATTACGGCGTCAACCGGGCAGGCTACGTCATCCACAGCGCGATTCACGCGGCCCGTCCCGAGGTGGGCTGCATCATCCACACCCACAGCTGGGCCTCGATGGCGGTCTCGGCGCTGGAGTGTGGCCTGCTGCCCATGACACAGACCGCGATGCGTTTTCTCAGGATCGGTTATCACGATTACCAGGGTGTGGTGCTGGACGACGCCGAGAAAATTTCGCTGGTGCACGACCTGGGTCAGGGCGAGGCCCTGATACTGCGCAACCACGGCGCCATCGTGCTTGGACGCAGCTGTGGCGAAGCCTTCAACTGGACGCACCGGCTCGAACTGGCCTGCCAGTCGCAGATCGCGGCGATGTCGTGCAACAGCCCGATCCGGCAGGTGCCTGAAGCGGTGATGCAGGCCACATGGAACAACTACCAGCCCGGCACACGCCGGCCCTATGGCCTGATGGAGTGGCCCGCACTGCTGCGCAAACTCGATCGGCTCGATCCTGGCTACAGGGACTGACCGTGGTCGACGTTCTGGTCATCGGCGGCGGCAACGCCGCCCTGTGCGCGGCGCTGACAGCGCGCGAGGCGGGTGCCAGCGTGATGCTGCTCGAGGCGGCGCCCCGCGAGTGGCGCGGCGGCAACTCGATCCATACGCGCAATCTGCGCTGCATGCATGATGCACCGCAGGACGTGTTGACCGAGGCCTATCCGGAAGAAGAGTTCTGGCAGGACCTGCGAAAGGTCACGGCGGGCAAGACCGACGAGCATCTGGCGCGACTTGTGATCCGCGAATCGTCCCGTTGCCGCGACTGGATGCGTCGGCATGGCGTGTTCTTCCAGCCCTCGTTGTCGGGCACGCTGCACCTGTCTCGCACCAATGCCTTCTTCATGGGTGGTGGCAAGGCGCTGGTGAACGCGTATTACCGCAGCGCCGAGTCGCTGGGCGTCGACATCCACTACGAGGCCCCGGTCGCACGGCTGGAACTGGACCACGGACGTTTCATCGCCGCACACATGGCCAGCGGTGAACGCGTCGAGGCGTCCACATGCGTGCTGGCCAGCGGCGGCTTCGAGTCCAATCGCGCATGGTTGCGCGAGGCCTGGGGCCAGAATGCGCGCGGCGAATGGCCGGCCGACAACTTCGCGATCCGCGGCACCCGCTACAACCTTGGCGTCCTTCTGCGCGAGTTGATGGAGCAGGGCGCCGACATCATCGGCGATCCGACCCAGGCCCACATGGTGGCGATCGATGCGCGCGCGCCGCTGTATGACGGCGGCATCTCCACCCGGGTCGACTGCGTGTCGCTGGGCATCATGGTCAACCGCGACGCGCAGCGCTTTTATGACGAGGGCGAGGATTTCTGGCCCAAGCGATACGCGATCTGGGGCCGACTTGTTGCACTCCAACCGGGCCAGGTCGGCTACAGCATCATTGATGCCAAGGCGATCGGACGCTTCATGCCTGCGGTGTTCACCGGTGTGCGCGCCGACACGCTGGACGAACTCGCACATCGGCTCGGGCTGGACCCGTCGGCGCTGCAACACACGGTGTCGCAGTTCAACGCCGCTTGCAGCGTGCGCCGTGGTGTTGGAAGCTTCAACCACGCCGTGCTCGACGACTGCGTCACCGAAGGCCTGACGCCGGCCAAGACCCACTGGGCCCGGCCGATCGACACTGCTCCGTACTTCGGCTATGCGCTCAAGCCCGGCGTGACCTTCACCTACCTCGGCGCCAGGGTGAACGACCGTGCCCAGGTGCATTTCGGTGGTCAGGCCAGTCCGAATCTGCTGGCAGCTGGTGAACTGATGGCCGGAAATGTGCTGGGCCAGGGCTACACGGCCGGTGTCGGCATGACCATTGGCACGATATTCGGCCGCATCGCCGGCGCACAGGCAGCGCAGACGGCGCTCCATCGCGAACCACTTTCCGCCGCAGCATGAGACCTACGATGGGCGCCCAGGCCGCACAGACCCAACCGCCCACGCACACCCCATGAGCACCCATGAACTCGATCGCCTGATCGGCGATGCACTTTCTGCGACCGAATCCGAAGTGGCGCGCGTAATGCAGATCTGCAACGCCTGCCGCTACTGCGAGGGCTATTGCGCGGTATTTCCGGCCATGACGCGGCGACTGGAGTTCGCCGCCGCCGACATCCATTACCTGGCCAATCTGTGCCACAACTGCGGCGCCTGCCTGCACTCCTGCCAGTACGGGCCACCCCATGAATTCGCGGTCAACGTACCTCAGGCCATGGCCAAGGTGCGAGTCCAGACTTATAGCCAGTACGCCTGGCCGCCAGCGCTCGGCGCACTGTACCAACGCAACGGCCTGACGCTGGCCATGGGTCTGGCAGCCGGACTGGCCCTGTTCCTGGCGCTGGCGGTGGTTTTGAATGGCAGCCTGTGGCATGCACCGCTGCAGGGCAACTTCTATGCGGTATTTCCGCACAACCTGCTGGTGGGCATGTTCGCGCCGGTGTTCGGCTTTGTCGTGCTGGCGCTGGCACTGGGCGTGCGCCGCTTCTGGCGCGACGTGGCGCCCCCGGCGGACCCCCAACCAACCCCTGGCGCCAGTGCCGAGGCCGTTGGCAACGTGCTGCGCCTGAAATACCTGGATGGTGGCCACGGCCAGGGCTGCAACAACGAAGACGACCGCTGGACCTTGTGGCGCCGGCGCTTCCACCATGCCACCTTCTACGGCTTCATGCTGTGCTTCGCCGCCACCAGCGTGGCAACCCTGTACCACTATCTGCTGGGTCTGCCAGCACCTTATGCGCTGACCAGCCTGCCGGTACTGCTGGGTACGGTGGGCGGCATCGGCTTGCTTATCGGGCCCGCCGGCCTGTGGGTGCTGCATTTGCGCCGCCACCCGCTGCACGGCGACGCAGCCCAGAAGCCCATGGATCTGGGCTTCATCGCCTTGTTGTTCTGGACCAGCCTGAGCGGCCTGGCGCTGCTGTTTTTGCGCGACACCGGCGCGATGGCGCTGCTGCTGGCGGTGCACCTGGGCATCGTGATGGCACTGTTCCTGACTCTGCCGTATGGCAAGTTCGCCCACGGCGTGTTCCGCAGCGCCGCCTTGTTGAAGTGGTCGATCGAACGGCGCCAGCCCAGCCGCCTGCAGTTGGCACCGGACTGAAACGGGCTGGCTCACCTGGCCCGCTGCCATTGGACAGGCGCCTATACAACGGGAAAATCCGTGCGCACCAGCTCCAGCGGAAAACTCCGACCCGCCAGGTAGTCTTCGACACCTTGCAACAGCGCCGAACTGCGGTGCCGATCCCGGCTGTCGCGGATTTCCTGCGCCGTCATCCAGACGGTGCGAACAATGCCGTGATCGAGTTGCCGCCCGGGCACCGAAGCACCCAGAACACCCCGGAAAGCGAATCGCAGGTAGGTGATGCCCGCGCGGTCCCGAGTACCGGGCCCCGGCAAAGACGGCGCCGGACCGGTCAGATAGATGCCGACCAGCGCATCGGGCCGGAAATCGAACGAGGTCTCCTCCAGCGTCTCGCGTATGCACGCCTGCTCGGGCGACTCGCCGGGATCGAGATGTCCGGCCGGGTTGTTCAGACGCAAGCCGTCTGCGGTATGTTCCTCGACCAACAAGAACAGGCCGTCTCGCTCGATAACGGCCGCCACGGTGACATTGGGTTTCCATCGAATGGACATGCCCGCATTATCGGATCGCACTCCTGCAGCACGCCCGGATGCGGTAATCCCGACAAAGTCATGTAAGCTTCTGGCAAGAATTGTCACCGGACCATCACGAACTTAGGAGCCCCTCCATGCTGATTGGCATACCTGCCGAAACCACTGAGAGAGAGACCCGCGTTGCGCTCACCTCCGAAACGGCAAAGAAACTCAAGGCCCAGGGGCATACCCTGAAGGTGCAGTCCGGCGCAGGTGTGGCTGCCAGCGTCACCGACGCTGCATTCGAAGCTGCTGGCGCAGAGATCACCGATGCAGCGGGAGCGCTGGGCTGTGACCTGGTGCTCAAGGTCCGATCCCCATCAGACGCTGAACTGGCCATGATGAAGTCCGGCGGCACGCTGGTAGGCATGCTCAACCCGTTCGACGCCGCCGGCCTGCAACGCCTGGCCACAGCCGGGCTGACCAGCTTTGCACTGGAAGCGGCTCCGCGCACCACACGTGCCCAGAGCATGGACGTGTTGTCCTCCCAGGCCAATATTGCCGGCTACAAGGCAGTGATGGTTTCCGCCGACAAGTACCAGCGCTTCTTCCCGATGCTGATGACAGCCGCCGGCACCGTCAAGGCAGCCCGCGTCGTGATCCTGGGCGTCGGCGTGGCCGGCCTGCAGGCCATCGCCACCGCCAAAAGACTGGGCGCGGTGATCGAGGCTTCCGATGTACGACCCAGTGTCAAGGAACAGGTCGAATCACTCGGTGGCAAGTTCATCGAGGTGTCCTACGATACCGACGAGGAGAAGGAGGCCGCGGTGGGTGTCGGCGGCTACGCCAAACCCATGCCGCAAAGCTGGCTCGATCGGCAGAAGATCGAGGTCGCCAAACGCGTGGCCATGGCCGATATCGTCATCTCTACGGCACTGATTCCCGGCCGCGCTGCGCCCACCCTGGTCACCGAAGAAATGGTCAAGAGCATGAAGCCGGGCTCGGTCATCATCGACATCGCGGCCGGCAAGGGACCGGACGGTGGTGGCAACTGCCCGCTTTCTGAAGCCGACAAGACGGTGGTCAAGCATGGCGTGACCATCGTCGGTGAGACCAATCTGCCAGCGCTGGTGGCAGCGGACGCCTCCTCGTTGTATGCACGCAATGTGCTGGACTTTCTCAAGCTGATCCTGCCCAAGGACAGCGATCTGAAGGTAGACCTGGAAGACGACATCGTCGTGGCATGCCTGATGACCCAGGGTGGAGAAGTCAAACGCAAATAACTCTGCCGCCCGCATCCACATCGCCGCGCAGCAAGACAACCCCAACGGAGAACTCCCATGGAATTTGTATCCCCCACGATCACCAATCTGATCATCTTTGTCCTGGCCATCTATGTCGGTTACCACGTGGTGTGGACCGTGACCCCGGCCCTGCATACGCCGCTGATGGCAGTGACCAACGCGATTTCGGCCATCGTCATCGTCGGCGCGATGCTGGCCGCGGCGCTGACCGAGACCACCTTGGGCAAGACCATGGGTGTACTGGCAGTGGCATTGGCCGCCGTGAACATTTTTGGTGGCTTCCTGGTCACCCGGCGCATGCTGGAGATGTTCAAGAAGAAAGAGAAGAAGCCATCGGGCGAAGGGGCACAACCATGAGCATGAATTTCGTCACCCTTTTCTACCTGATCGCCTCGGTCTGCTTCATCCAGGCCCTCAAGGGTCTGTCGCATCCGACCACGTCGATCCGCGGCAACCTGTTTGGCATGATCGGCATGGGGATTGCCGCTGTCACCACCATCTTCCTGATCGGCAACCTGGCGGACAACTTCGGCATGGGCATGGTCTGGGTGCTGGTCGGCCTGCTGGCCGGTGGCGCCTATGGCGCCTACCGCGCCAAGACGGTCGAGATGACGCAGATGCCTGAACTGGTCGCTTTCTTTCACAGCATGATCGGCCTGGCGGCGGTATTCATCGCGGTCGCGGCCGTGGCCGAACCCTATGCATTCGGCATCGTCGCCAAGGGAAGTCCAATTCCGGCTGGCAACCGGCTCGAACTTTTCCTGGGTGCGGCCATCGGCGCCATCACTTTCAGCGGCTCCGTGATCGCTTTCGGCAAGCTCAGTGGCAAATACAAGTTCCGTCTGTTCCAGGGAACCCCGGTGCAGTTTGCCGGACAACACAAGCTCAACCTGATCCTGGGTCTGGCCACCGTCGGTCTGGGCCTGGTCTATATGGCCACTGAGAGCTGGCCTGCCTTCCTGCTGATGCTGGCGCTGGCCTTCGTGATGGGCGTGCTGATCATCATCCCGATCGGCGGCGCCGACATGCCCGTGGTGGTATCCATGCTCAACAGCTACTCCGGCTGGGCCGCGGCCGGCATCGGTTTTTCGCTCAACAACAGCATGCTGATCATCGCCGGCTCACTGGTAGGCAGCTCGGGCGCGATCCTGTCGTACATCATGTGCAAGGCGATGAATCGCTCGTTCTTCAACGTGATTCTGGGTGGCTTCGGTGGCGAGGCGGTGGTGGCAGGCGCTGCCAGCGAAAAGCGCCCGGTCAAGAGCGGCAGCGCCGACGACGCGGCCTTTGTGCTGAGCAATGCCGAAACCGTGGTCATTGTCCCCGGTTACGGCCTGGCGGTAGCCCGTGCCCAGCATGCGGTCAAGGAGCTGGCAGCCAAACTCACCGAACACGGCGTGAAGGTCAAGTACGCCATCCATCCGGTAGCCGGTCGCATGCCCGGACACATGAACGTGTTGCTGGCCGAGGCCGAAGTGCCGTATGACCAGGTGTTCGAAATGGAGGACATCAACGGCGAGTTCGGCCAGGCTGACGTAGCCATCATCCTGGGCGCCAACGACGTGGTCAACCCGGCAGCTTTGCAAAAAGGCAGTCCGATCTACGGCATGCCGATCCTGGAAGCCTACAAGGCCAAGACCGTGATCGTGAACAAGCGCTCCATGGCCGCCGGTTACGCCGGACTGGACAACGACCTGTTCTACATGGACAAGAC
>JBKJRR010000087.1:0-5526 GCA_046594635.1 Burkholderiaceae bacterium | reverse complement strand
GGTTTTTCCGGATAGGCGGCCACAGCGGCCGCAGGCAATGCCATCAGGACTGCCGCCAACATGATGGATCCGAGGCAGGCAAGCAACCCGCGACGCAGCAGCGGACAAGTCTTGTATGCATCGGGAAAACCCTTAGGTGATAACTGCATGATATATCCTTGACGCTCGTCGACCGTTGCAACATACGAGAAAATAATGCTGCATTTCCCCGTGGAAACGCGGCATTATTGAGACCAATCGAGGCTTCTGCATAATGAAATATCGCCATCTATTGATAACCAATGATTATTGATAAGACGCCCAGCTTGCAGTTCATCAGTTCCCGGTTGCGATTCCGGCATCTGGTATTTCTGATTGCACTGGACGAGGCTGGCTCGCTGCACCAAGCTGCGCAAAAGCTGGCCATGACCCAGCCTGGGGCGACCAAGATGCTTCATGAGATCGAGGCCACGTTTGATGCCCGATTGTTCGAGCGTTCCAAGCGCGGGGTGTTGGCCAACGAATTGGGTCGGTGCGTGCTGCGTTATGCACGCCTGTTGCAATCCGATCTCTCGCACTTGCGCGAGCAGTTCAATGGCGTGCTGACCGGCAAGGGTGGGTGGCTGCCTTGCGACAAATTGCTTCTAAACTGCCCACCAATGCCTGAATCGCGGCGTGCAGCGCTGCCATTTTCTTGGCCGGCCTTGACGACGGCGCAGCATGTGGCCAGCCGCAGCAGCAACTCACCAAAGGAAGCTCGACATGAAAAGAATCGCGTTCATCGGTCTCGGCGCAATGGGCAAGCCGATAGCCGAACGGTTGCTGGAAGGTGGCTACGACCTGACCGTGTTCGACATCCATCGGGACTCGATGACTTCGCTGATTGCGGCGGGTGCACGCGAAGCGACGTCTCCGAAGGATGCGGCAGAACATGCGCAGGCGGTGTTCACCATGGTGCCCGATGCGCCGGATGCCGAAGAAGTGGCGCTGGGTCCAAACGGCGTGTTGCACGGAATCCGTGCCGGAACCTACTACATCGACATGAGCACCATCGATCCGATCACGACGCGACGTGTCGGAGCCCGTCTGGCCGAAGCGGGTGTAAAGGTGATCGATTGCCCGGTTGGCCGCACGACAAAACATGCGCGTGAAGGAAAGCTCGTCCTGATGATTGGCGGCGATCCGGTTGACATCGACGCCATGATGCCTGTGTTCGAGCGCCTGGGAGACACCTTCATCCGTTGCGGGCCATTGGGCAATGGAACAGCGACGAAATGCGTCAACAACTATGTTGCGATGGCCTGCAATGCGATTTCTGCCGAAGCGTTTGTCATCGGAAAGAAGGCCGGACTGACGCCCGAACACATGCTGGAAGTTTTCGGCTCGACCATGGCATCCAATGCACAGGCGCTGCAGGTCTACCCGCAATTTGCACTGGCCGGGAATACCGAGCCCGGCTTCATGATCTCATTGGGTCACAAGGACCTTCGCCTCGCCATCGGGCTCGCGCGCAGTTACAACTGCGCGGTCCCGGTTGGCCAGGCCACCATCGAGGTCATGGCGCGGGCGGTGGAGGCCGGCCTGGGTCGCAAGGACTGCTCCAGCCTGTTGCTGATGCACGAGAAAGCGGCAGGTACGACGGTGCGGCTGAAAGCGACCGGTCGCTGAAAGATCCGCCAGAAGTCGGCAGGTTCAGCTCTCCGCCTCGCCAAAGTTGTCGATCAGGAATTCTTGCCCACCCGCCTGCGCGGATCCCACCAGCGCGGCAAGTGTTTCTACGGCGCGCGCGCCAATCTCCGCACGGCTCTCGTTGGCACCTGCGCCAAGTGCGATATTGACCAGCGCATTGGCGGGTCCTTCGCAGCTGTATTGCCAGGAACCCGGCGGAACATCGACCGATTCCGTTACGCCGTCGGGCAACTTGAGTATCAGCCTTTCGGTCTCGATATCGATCAGCACGCAACCATGCTCGCCGTAAAAACGCAAGTCGAGATCAAACCCATGCCCCGGCGGGACTCCGCAGCTGCCCGAAAGGACACCGGTGGCGCCATTAGTGAAGCGGGCCACTGCGGCGTCGTGCAAGTCGATGCCGTTTGTCGCAGTGACGGCAATGGCGCGCACGCTGGCGACACGAAGATCACTGACCCAGAACAGAATGCCCAGCGCATGGCTCAGTTGGCCGAACGCGAAGCCACCGCCATGGCTGGCGCTTTGCCAGGTTTCGGCCTCGGGCTGAATCTTGGTCTGTTTCCACTTTGGCACGCCGCCGTCGCCAGCGAAAACCGATCGGGTGAAGGATGCCATGTGGCACACCACATGTTCGATCGCGCCAATGCGTTCTATCAATTGGCGAGCCTTGGCCAGCTGAGGTTTGTAGTGCCAGCCATAGGACACAATTAGTTCGCGGCGGGCTCGCCTCGACACCTCGACCAATGTCCAGGCCTCGCGCGGGTCCAGGCACATCGGCTTTTCCACCAGCACATGGCAGCCCTTCTCCAGAAAAGCCTTCGCCTGCTCGAAATGCAGATGATGGGGCGTCGCGATGACGGCGATATCGATGTCCCGATCAAGGATTTCCTGCCAGGTTTCTGTGGCGAAGGCAAAGCCGAATTCGTTCTTGATCAACTCAAGTTCGGAAGCTCCATGGCGGCACACACTATCGAGGATGACCTCATGCCTTGCTGCCAGGACCGGAATGTGGACGCGATAGGCGAAATGGCCTGCGCCAATGATGGCAACTTTGATCATCCGGGCTGCGATCCGGCTGCCGGCGCCGATTGGATCATGCGCGCTGTCGCATCATGATTTCGCACCGGCATCGATGGCTCTCCGTGGCCAGGGTCGCTGATGGTGAAGCTGTCGTTCACGAAACGTCATGGGTAATGGTTCGGGTGTTTTGGCGCGGATATGGTACTGCAAACCACAAGTGCAGGAGCCCTGCCATTGGCGGAATAGTGGCTCGAATTCAGTCACGCCATCGAGCGTTCGCCATTTCTTGGGCAGGGTCGACGTTCGGCAAGACCTGTATCTGAAATCAAAGCATGGCGCGTTCGTATGGCTTGTCAGTCCTTCGGAATACGGCAAGTCAACTTTGCGTCGCATATGCACCGAGCTCGTTACGATCGACGCCAGCTCACCCAATGAGTTGTGCCCAAGGACCACAAATGCAATTGCAGGAGACATCATGACGACACGCCGCGCTTGGACGATGAAACTCAAACCCGGCGCTGCCGAACAATATCGCGCAATGCACGATGCCATATGGCCGGAAATGCTCGAACGGATGCGGGCAGGCGGAGTGCGTAGCTTTTCAATCTACCGTGATGGCCTGACGCTGTTTGCATATCAGGAAATTGAGGGCGATGGGCCGCCAGGCTTGGAGCCTGACGCCACGATCCGTCGATGGTGGCAGGCTCTTGAGCCGCTGATGGAGTGCCAACCTGATGGCCAGCCGTGGCGGCAGGAACTGGAGGATACCTTTCACTTTTCCATGCAGCCAGATCGAGACGCATGAGATGGGTCCTTGGCGATAAGGGTCGACCAGGCCAAGGAGCAAACTTGCGCTTGCTCAAAGGCGATGAGCGCAGTTTTCTGCTGTCGCTCGTTTACGCCCAACCCAAATGGCCGTTGCTGGGAGTGGCGCATGTCGAGCATCTGCCGGGCATTCGCTGGAAGCTGCAGAACCCGATCCAACTGAAACGCAAGAGCCCGGCCAAATTCGCCGATCAAGCCGATTTGCTGGCCCAGCGTCTGGAATAGGCTGCAGATTCAGGACCGATCCATCGAGCCGCCCCAGCGCGCGTCGCGGCCGCAGAGTTGATCGCCATCCAGCTTGCTGCCTGTCATATGCATCCAATCTGACCTATGTGATAGGCACGCTTTAACATGGGCGGAGGCTGCTGGCCATGTGTCAATTTGAGGAAGGGCACAGTGGCGTCGCTGGCCTTCAATCACCGATTCATCCAGCTTGAGTCGTTTTGTCCGCACTCTATCCCGTGGAAGCCTGCCAAAATTGCATGATGCTTCGCTCGCTTGCACTCGCGTCCAAGCGAGATCAGGTTTTGGCCCTGGCGGCGGCGCAAGGCGCTCGCGGCGTGCGCGTATTCGGCTCGGTCGCAAAGGGGCTCGACAAAGATGGAAGCGACCTGGAGTTGCTGGTTGATCTCCCGCGGGGAACATCGCTACTTCGCGTAGTCGGCTTGAAACTGGAAATCGAGGACGCGCTCGGTGTGAAGGTCGATCTTTGTACCGAATCAGAACTCCATCCGGATCTCAAGACTCGAATACTTGCCGAAGCGCGACCGCTATGGATGTTCGCGACCGGCTTTTCCTCCGACATGTTTTGAGCGCTATCGATGAGATCGCGAGTTTCACGGCCAAAGGGCAGAGCACCTTCATGTCGGACCGCAAGACCCAAAGTGCGGTGATTCGTCAACTAGAAATCATCGGCAAAGCGGTCAAGAATCTCAGCGCTGAATTGACCGCAGGCAAAACTGCTGCTCCGTGGTGGCAGATCGCCGGAACGCGTGTCGGAGCAGATGCGTGATGCCGGTCCGCCCAATGGATCAGCCGAACGTGATCCAGATCAGGAACGTGTGACCGCTGTTGCGGGCGACCTCGGAACATCGGCGTACGATGGTGTCACCATGTCAACCCGTGCCGGGGTGCCTTGGAGGCGCCCGCTGTTGTCGCACAAGGGCTCCAGTCGATGCCACACATGGAAATGGATTCACGACAACCAAGGAGATTGACAATGTACAAACGCATACTGGTGAGCACCGACGGCTCGGAGTTGTCCGGCAAGGCGGTGGACCACGCGATTGCGCTGGCCAAGGTGCACGGGGCCGAACTGGTCGCACTCAAGGTGATCCATCTGCAGGCCGAAGACCATTGGGACGGAGCACTGATTCATGATGCCGCGGCCAAGGCCGAGCAGGAAAATCGGTGGACCGCCGCGTCTCAGGCGCTTGTCGATGGGGTGAAGGCTGCTGCCCAGGCAGCCGGTGTCAAGGTGCAGGCGATGACCGAGAAATCCAACTTTGTTGCCGATACCGTGATCGACGTGGCCAGGAAGACTGACTGCGACCTCATCGTCATGGCCTCACACGGTCGACGGGGCCTGGCGAGGGTGCTGCTGGGCAGCGAAACCCAGCATGTGTTGACGCATTCGCATATTCCGGTCCTCGTGCTGCGCTGAGGGTGCTTGTTGCGTAGCCGGCCGCGCCTCACGGCGTGTGTCCGCGGGCGGACCCACACGCAGCGGCTGGCGGCTTTCGAGGCCATGGGACTGATGGACGCTGGGTCAGGCAATGTCGGTTGACGCCGCAGCGTCAACCGAACCCGCGATCACCGGCCGGTCATCGATTGTTGGGTATCTGCGCCTCAGGGTCTGGTGCCTGCGCCTGACCCTGAGGCGCAGATTCCCAACAATCGATGACCGGCCGGTGATCGCGGGTTCGGTTAACGCTGCGGCGTCAACCGACATTGCCTGACCCAGCGTCCATCAGTCCCATGGCCTCGAAAGCCGCCAGCCGCTGCGTGTGGGTC
>JBKJRR010000399.1:0-9740 GCA_046594635.1 Burkholderiaceae bacterium | reverse complement strand
GGCAGCCCAGGTGCCCGCGCTGCTGTCCTGGATCGTCACGTCCGTCTTCTTGAGGAAGTAGTACGTGCCGGCCAGCGGGATGCGGATATCGCCCACCCCGATGCGGTACGAGCCGGTCAGTGCGGAGAGAACAATGTCATTGAGATACTCCGAGCGCACCGGCGCGTTGATCTGGTACGCCCAGGATCGAATCAACGGTACCGGCAGCGGGCCAGTTGCAGTGACCGTCACGCGCAGTTTCAGGTAGCGCGTCGAGAACGGTGCGCTGGCAGCACTCCAGCCAGTCCAGGTCGTGCCGTTGGTGCTGGTCGCCAGTTCCTGCAGGATCGTCCCGTCCGCATCCAGCGTGCTGTTGACCTGGCCGGCGATGATGGTGCCGAAGTCACGCGCCGGGGTCTCGTAATAGATGGGGCTCGTTGGCGCTGCATTCCAGCGCGTGTACGCGTCCCAGGTCGCCGGCAACGTTGCCCAGGTGGTCGAATCATTGGCTTCCAGAATCCCCGCCTGGACGTGGCAACCGGTCTTGACGCCCAGCCACCCTTCCGAGTGCTCGAAATACTCCGCAAACAGGTTGCCCGAGCGGCGCTCGGGCAAGGTGATGTTGACCAGCTTGTATGTCGACTCATTGCCCGTCGTATCCAGCGACTTGCAGGCGAACGTGTAGGTCCCGGCCAACGGCGCGTTGAGCTCCACCGGACTGTGCGTGTAGTACGCGGTAAGGTCCTGCAAGAGGGTCATGGTCGACCAGTCCGGCGAGCCGACCGCGCCGCTGACATACCGGATCTCGCCCCCCAGCCAGTCAGCAGGCTGACCAGCCAGCGTGACGTAGCCGAAATTGAACTGGCGCGTTCCGTCCGGTTGAACCAGCACGGTGAAGGTGTCAAAGGGTGGTGGCGCCGCCGTCTTTCCGATCACCTGGTGGGTGGCCTGCAGGCTCCACACCCCCACCGCAGTCCTGTTTCGGGCCCGGGCGCGCACCGAGTAGTACAGCAGGTCCTGCACGGCATCGATCACGAGCTGGTTCTCGTTACCGGCGACCATGACCGATGTCCATGCCCCGGCACTCAGCACACTGCGGTACTGGACCTCGATGGAGCCAGACTCCAGCACACTGGCATCCAGTAGTGCAGGCCAGCTCACACGCATGCGGCTGGTAATGGTGCCATCGGCCTGCTTGACCAGTTCGGCTGTGCCGCTGGTAATCGTCAACGCACCAATGGTTGGCACGAACCAGGGTGAGGGCAAGGCGGTGTTGTCCGCATACCCCTGCGCCAGAAACGCTGCATCCACCGCATAGATCGATGCCGAGATTTCCTTCAGCGACAACCAGACGATTCCGTCCGACGTCAGACTGCGCCCCAGCACCTGAAACAGTTTGTTGGTCCAACCGTAGCGAGACAGGGTGATCTGCACCGTGTCAAAGAGCTCGACCGGATAGGCGCGCATCTTGAAGGGCATCGAGACGGTGAGCGATTCGCGCGCGTCGCGCATCATGACGCCAGCGACGTGCTGGGCCTGGCCCGCATCGAACACCGCAGGCATAGACGCCGACTGCGCCAACTCGATCCCACCGTCTGCTGCGATGTAGGCTGCACTCTTGATCGGGGTCAGCGTTACCTGCTTGTAGCTTTGCCCTTTGTCCCAGATCGTGGCGTTGACCACATTGAATTTCTGCGCGCGTTCACGGTGCACGGAGATGGCGATCGGGCGATCCTCATTCGAGCCACCTATGGGGCGCGACACCACCGCCAGATCGGCGTCGGTGAAACTCAGCACACTGGGCCAGTACACGCCCGGTTTGACGTAAAACTCGCCGCCTGCGAACGCCCAGGACCCGGCCATGCTTTGTGCCAGATCGTCAAATGCGGAATTGGCGTCCGCCCCGAACGGGATGACCACCGCTGCGCGAAACAGTTTCAAAGTGGTCGGCACGCCATCCACCGTGTAGATCTGCGACCGATCACAGGCATCGGCTGCCGCGCAAATACGCCCATCCTCCGTGGCGGTGACAGTGGCCTTGCCAAATGCCGGGTGCTGGTAGACGTGGCGCATCATCAGGGCCGGGTTTTGTGACCAGGCGGTGACGGGCGTGACCGCAGCTGCGCCCGTGCGCGAGTACGGCAACACCGTTGTGCCCGGATTCCACTGCGCGCCCCAGATGACAGCGGACCCCACGCCCGTCACCACATCCCCAAGACCCCCGTTGTAGGCCGATGTCGCCGCATAGATGCTGGCAGTTGCGCTGGTGTTGCCGGTGCTGTTGTTCGTCATGTACGCGCTGATGCGCCAGTACGCGCCCGCATCCAAGACCGTGAGCGGGTTGCCGGTGGTGTACGCCTGGCCCGTATCGGTGTTCAATCGCACGTTCTGGAACACCGAGGTGCCCCCAGAGAGCGAGAAATTGATGCCGAAAGTGGGGGATGTGCCGCCCGTTGTCTTGAGGACGTACAGTGAGAAGCAGTGGGTACTGGAGTCGTTGGCGATCGCACGCGTTTTCTGGATCCCGAGGTAGGCTGCTGCGTTGTTGTCGGTCAGCGTGTCGGCGGTGGTGGTGCCGTCTGGTGCCACGTTTGTGTTGGCGCCCACCACCTTGGTGGTGATAGCCGTCCAGCTGGCGTCATCAAACGCCTCGGACCAGGTGCACAGGTTGTGCCGTGGATCGTAGATCTTCGCGCCGCGGATCACCGCCGTGACATTGGGCAGACCGCTGGGGAACGCGGTCTCATCAAAGCTGCACTCAACAACCAGGTAGGCCACGGCCTGCGCGCGGTGCGCTGCGGTCCACAGACCGGGGAACAAGGTGATCATGCGCGCGTCTGCCGCTTGCCCCGCCACGCCGGAGACCAGGCGCACGTTCGCTTTGGGGATTGATACCGAGTACTGGTACTGGATCGTTGCGCCGGCCACCGTCGCGATGACGCTGCCGCCCCCACTGGTGTATCCGACGTCAAGGATGTCGCCCTCCGGCCCACCCGTGGATCCAGTGAAGCATCGCAACGTGCCTGCGATCGGCACATAGACCAGGGATTGGGCAACTCCAGTGCCAACTTCGGTATTGCTGCCGGACTGTGCGATGCTGTACGGAGCGCTTGTGACATTGCCCGAGCCGTCCAGCGTGACCAGTTCGTCGTTGAGATAGATGGCCTCGAGCGCGTCGATCTCGTGCGCCGCCAGCGCAATGGCCATGAGAAACGTGGTCTTGCTGTCTCCCGTCGAACCCCGAAAGAACACCGATCCGCCCTTGCGCACCCGGCCCATCACCAGTTCGCGCGGCGCGGTGGTGGTGGACACGCTGGCTAACCTGTCCACCTGGGCGGCGTTGAACTGTTGCCGCGCCTTGCGCTTGGCGTTCTTGGCTTGGCTGGCGGACAGCGCCATGCCGCCAATCAATAACGCGTAGTCGGCCACAAACGCACCGATCGTGAGCGCCACGCCGGCATTGGCGCCGGCAGCCAATAGGGCGTTGATGGCAATCTCGGCCAGGAACATCGGCATCAGCCCACCTTCCAGGCGCACACTGCGTTGGCCATCGAGGTCTGCAGCAGCCCGGTGGCGCCGGGCCCTGCGGCGTAGTCGCAACTCAGGCACACGCCCAGCGCAAGCCTGCCGCCCCACTCGGTGTTCATGGGCACCATGACCACATCGCCCTGCACCGCTAAAGACGCAGCGCAGGACGGGCCCAGGTGCAGGTCCACCAAGGTGGCCAGGTCACCGCGTCGACGCAGCGTCCTGGCAGCTTGCCTCGCGCTCCTGTGCGTGCGCAGCTTGAGCGCCGGATCGAAGCCGGTCAAGGCCAGCACGCTGTCGGCGGCAAACAGCGCGCAATCGTTGGTGCCCCAGGCAAACGGCGCGCGCAGCCGCTCGGTGATCAGGGCATCGAAACGCAGCCGCCAATTGGGCAGGCGCACCAGGCGCAGCCGGGTGATTTGACGCATCGGTGTCATTTGAAGAAGAACTCCCGCGCCGGCCAGATGATGGGTTTGTCGGACTGCGAGACCACGTACTCGAAGGCGCGGTCCCCGGCAAAGAGGGCCTGCTGATCGGCGTCCGTGTAGGTGGAAGGATTGCCGCGCAGCAGGTCCACCGCACGGCTCTCAGCCGTGACGCCAATCTCGGCCGTAGCCCCGGATTCGCTGATCACCATCGTGTCGCACTGACCCAACCAATCGATGGGCGCGTCCAAAATGGTGTAGCCGGCGGTCTCGATGATGGCGGTGCGGATCGTCACGGGCGAGCCCTGCACCACGGCGCCGCCGTCCAGGGCCAGCGCGATGCGAGCAGAATCCCCGCCATTGAGCGTCAGGGTCAGGCCCTGTACTTCTCCCGGCTTGTCGTTGATCTGGCTGACCGAGCCCAGGCCGTAGGCACCCTTGTAGGTGACACCCAGCCACAGCAGATCCCAATTGCTCACGTTGAGCGCCACGACGCCATTGGGGAAGGCCAGGTGTACGAGTTGGACGATCGCGACGTGGCCGCTGGCCAGGGCTGCCAGCGTGGCTGTTGAGTACGACTTCACGGGATTGACTTCAGGCGATGTACTCAGCGAACTCGAACGACACACCCGAGGCAGCGCCCGGGGCGTATTGCACGAGCGGGACGCTGGTCAACCGAAACAAGGCAGTGGGGCGGTTCCAGGTGACGGGCAGACCGCTGCCCAGGGCCACGCGCAGCCGGTTCACGATCGGCACCGTGATGACGCCACTGCCATTGGCCACGCAGTCCGATGCAACCATGAACAGCAATCCGCTCACACCGATCAGATCGCCTGCCAGCAAGGTCGTGTTGGCCTGCCCGGCACCACCAGTCACGACCAGGGAGGATGCGCCCTGGGCAGCTGCACTGGACATCGTCAAAGACCCGCGCATGGTGCCGCGCGGAATCTGGCGCGCAAAGTGGCACAGCGCGACCCAGTTGGTCTGCCCGCGCATGGCGTTGATGAAGGCTTCCAGCCAGGCGCCCTGCGCTACAACGTTGGGCGCCAGATCACACGACATCAGCCAGCGATCGTTCAGGAGGTCGACGGCCTGTTCGCTGCCTCCAAATGGCGACGCGTTGACGCGCTGATTCACCGACAGCTTGAGCGCGCAGCCGCTCGGCGCAAACGTCGCGGGCAGGGCGACCGCACTCACGCCAGTGCCCCGCCATAGCTCATCGAGCGCCGGCTCGCCGCAAACATCTGACGCTGGCTCGCCGCAACCGCCGCCTTGACCTGCGCCATGCTGGCCACATCGCCGACCGTGAAGTTGTTGATGATGGTGTGGCCGCCGCCCTGGGCACCGGATGCACCACCCGAGGCGCCCGATCCGCCGTTCGGTGTGATCGATCCGGCCTGGCTGCCCATCATCAGGTACTGGTTGCCGCCCACGGTGAGCAACTCCGGCCCGAGTTCGTTGACCCGGTACATGCCGCCCGCCTCGACCGGCCCGCCGCCGGCTCTGCCGAACAAGCCGCTGAGGAACGATCCGACCATGCCACCGAATCCACTTGATCCGCCGCCGCCGCCACCACCACCCATCCCGCCCTGGACCATTTGCGCCAGCGGTCCGGTGATGTTCTGCTGGATCAGGATGCGAGCAATGTCCGCAATGATGGAGTTGGCAAGGCTCTTGAAGTTGAGTTTGCCGGTTGTGACGAAACTCACCAGCGCATCCTCCATGCCCTTGATGGCGCTGGACATGGCCCCTTCGACCTGCGCGCCGACATTGGCCGCGTCCTGGGCGTACTTTCGGAATGCCTCGCTGGCACCAAAGGCCACGGTCCTTTGGCGCAGGTAACTCTCCTCGATCAGGGCCAGGGCGGCTTTTTTCTGCTCTTCGGTGTCCAGCATCGCCCGATCCATCTCTGCCTGGGGCAGGTTCTTGCCGCGCATGGCGTACAGCCGTTCTTCCAAGGCCAGTTGCAGGCGGCGCTCCTCGGTGAGCTTGGCTACCTCCAGCGTGCTCCTGCCCATCAGGTCGATCTGGAACTGCGCCTGCTCGTTGGCCAGTCGGCTCTGGCGCGCGACGGCGCTGGTGGCCAGGTCGAACTCGCGGTAGGCCCGGGCCTGCTCCAGCACCGTGTCGGTCAGTTGCTTGTTGGCAGCGATCTCAGCCGCCGCGCGTTTGTCCGCGACCTCGGCAAGCTTGTTGCGGGCGCCCTGGACATCAACATCCCTTTTTGCCTGGGCGATGTAAATGGCGATGGCAGCAGACTGCTTGTCGTAGGCCTCCAGTTCCACCCGCAGCGCGTCCTGGATCAAGGTCTGTTTGGTGCCGTAGTAGCTACTGGCGTCCAGGTACTCCTGCTGGTAGTAGGACTGCAGGTACTGCTCGCGCGCTTGCAGTTGGGTTTTCTCTGCGGCGATGAAGGCTTCCTGCTCCTTCAGCTTGCCCTCCAGCAGTTTCCTCACCGGGTCGTCAACCGGGCCCGTCGCTGCTGGCGAGCTTCCTTTGGTCGGATCGAAATTGACACCCGGGCGTTTGGAGGCTGTGGTGGCGCCACCGCCCCGCCCCTCACGCCCCCAGCCAGATGCAGCGGCACCCGCAGCTGCGTTGATGGCAGCAAAGCGCTGCTTGAGGTCTTTCTCCATGGCGCGGGAATCGAAGTTCCAGGCATCCGAATAAGCATCATTGGCGCTCTTGAGTACGGCATTGCGCTCGTCCAATGCCTTTTTGAGCGGGCCGGTGCCGCTTGCGATCAGGTCGTAGGCCTGTCCAGGCGTGGCATCCAGGAACTGCAATGCGAACTTGCTGTCGGCATAGACCACCTGGAAACTCCTGGCCACCGCCATGGCCGCCTTGGCCACTGCGGTGAGCGTCTCGATCAGAATCACCAGCGCGATCGCCGCATCTTGGGCAAACGCACTGATCGATCCATCAGCGGCCAGCGAATCGATACCTTTTTTGAGGCCATTGTTGGCCTTGAGCGACTCGAGCATGGCCTCGGTCACCGCATTGAACACAGGTACCAATTCCAATCCGATGCGCTTGACGATCGCCTCTTGCGCCACGTCCAGCCGCACCAGGTTTTTTTCGTATTCATCGGCCGCCACCGCCTGCGCCAGGGTCACTTTGACCTGGTACTCACCCACATCGGCCAGATCCTTGGCCACGGGCAACAGGTTGGCACCGGACTTGCCGAGCAGTTGCATCGCCAGCGCCGTCTTACCCGCGCCGTCGGCGTATTCGGCCAGCCGGTTGGAGATCAGCAGGAACACCTCATCGGGCTGCTTGCCCCGGATCTCGTCGATGCGAATGCCAATGGCGCGAAACGCCTCGGCACTCTTTTGCCCGCCGTGTTCGGCGTCCACCATGGTCTTGGCCAACTTTTGCAGTCCGCTGGCCAGGCTCTCGGTGTCGGTGCCGGAGAGTTTGGCGACCTCCGCCAGCGCCGACAGGCCCTCCACGGTGGAACCGGTGCGCTCCGACAGCCCTTGCAGACCGGCGGCGGCGGCAATGACCGCCTGAATCTTGTCCTTGACCCGGTCCAGCGTGAGCCCCACGACCAAGCCAGCACCCAGAGACTTGATGGCTGTGTTGACAATACCGATGCTCTTGTCGATCTGCGCCATGCGCTGCTCGGCAATGGACGCGGCTTTGCCCATGTCGCTGGTGAAGCGGGCAATGTTTGCCTCGAGGCTGACGACAAGGCTGCCAAGGTTGGACATGATCTATTCGGATCTGAAGAGGGTGCGTTTGATCAGGCGCGAGTGCTGCTCGGCATCCAGCATCGAGAGAGCACCGTCATGTGCTTCTGAGCGGTGCGATTCGTGCCAGTAGACGAAGTCGGCCGCCTGGTATGGTTCTGGATGGCGCTTGGCATCCCGATTCACGTTGGCCAGGACGGAGGTGGCAATGCCGTGACGCTGGTCAGCCACCAGTTCACCGAAGGGCTCCAGGCCGTAATAGGCCCGCCACTCGGTGAGTTCCAAGCTGTCGACCTCAAGGAGCAGTTGGCGGACGGTCTTGCCCAGGGCCAGCGCTAAGCGGAAGTAGAACCTGCGCTCGGGCCGGCCACGGAGTTTTTTGCGGAAATCTCCTCAGCCTGTGCCCCCAGGCCGTTGATGCGCTGGGCTGCGGCAAACACCCGCTCCAGGGCCGAGGCAGACTTGAGCGACAGGCGGTCGACATCGGCCACATCGAACACCAGGGCCCCCGATTCGTCGACCACGGTGAGCGCCACCAGCTTGGCGCGCATGTTGGTCATGTTCGGCTTGCGCGTGCCATCCACCAGCGTGGTGATCATGCTGGCCTCGAATGCGTCGCGGTCGGCACCGGTCATGGTGCGCACGCGCACCGATCCGTGCCACTCCGGTACGTCGACCGTCTCGCTTTGCAGGTCATTGGCTTCCAGAATCTGGTCTTTGTTGAGGGTCATGATTAGAGTCCTGTGATGGCGCCGGAGATGCGGATGTCGACGGAGGTTTTGGCGATGGCGTCCACGCCACCGGCCAAGGAGAATTTCTTGATGAAACCGGTGAAGGTGATCACCGTGGCGTTGGGCAGCGTGAGCTTGAAGTTGCACAGCACACCCGAGACCTGGCGCGCGCGCAGCGCGATGTGGCCGGCGTTCGCACTGTCGTAGTCGATGTTGATACTGAAGGCACCCGGATCGGTCAGGCCGAGCTTGAACTCCTTGGCCACGCTGTCCAGATTGGTCACCTCCAACTCAGACGCCGATCCATCGAACCCCGAGAAGTCCTTGAGGTTGGCGATGTTGGTAAACGTGACCGGCGTGGCCGTGCCGCCCGACGTGTACGCCAGGGCCGTCGTATCCACGGGCAGCGCAAACGTGTTCGTCGTCTTGTGCGTGACGGTGAACGACAGCCCATTAAAAGATGCCGCCGCCGTGCCCACCAGCGCGGCGATGGTCACCACGTCGCCGACCACCAGGCCGTGCGCCGTGCTGGTGAAGATGGTCGGGTTTCCTGCCGCCATGGCAGTGATGGTCTTGGCGCCGCCGCTGCCGGTGCCGATGGCCAGGACGGAGCCCTGAGCGGAGATTGCTGAGGATGGCATGGGGTAAACCTTTCAGAAAGAGCGAGAGAGTGAGATGGAGGGTAAAAATCTGCTCAATGCCAGATCGAGTAGTCGCTGCTGACCCGGAACAGCTGGACCGGGTCCTCATAAAAGTCCTGCGAGCCGATCGACACGTTCTGCACGCTCCAGGCGGCCATCAGGGCATTGATCTGGGCTGCAATGGAGGTCGCCTGCGCGTAGGTGGTGGCATACACGTCGATCTGCATCCGGGTGTTGGTCAGCCCCGAGTCGCCGGACATCACGTTCTCGGTGTTGCTGCTGATGCGCTGGTAGGTGATGTATGGACTGGCGACCGCATCTGGCGCGGTCATGGGATACACCCGGGCGCCGGCCGCAGTCGCACCGGTCAGCAGAAAGAGAAGTTGTTCCTGGACCGTCATCGCCTGATGGCCGCCTTTGCCGCGAGTTTTGCGACCTCATCGGGGATGCGCCGCGCCAGATAGGCCTTGATCGCGGCCACCGCATCGGCCTTCCTGGCCTCGAATGCCGGCCGCATAAAGGGTTGTGCCGCCATCTTCACGGTGCCGAATTCCACAAACCGCGCGTAGAACGCGTCCTGGGACAAATTTCCCTTCTTGCCCTGGTTGCGGTACTGCTTGCCCCGGCGCACGCCAACAAAGAATGTCTGCTTCACCAGGCTGGAGAGTTCGCGGATTTGTTTTTGGTACACCGAGCGCCTCAATGTGCCAGGCGGCGACTGGTCCGCCCCTTTGGGGCCGGCAG
>JBKJRR010000042.1:0-25424 GCA_046594635.1 Burkholderiaceae bacterium | reverse complement strand
CCTGGTCCACCATGCGGGTGAGCTGGGCGCAGGCACTGACCGCGTCGAGCCGCTGCAGAGGCTGCGTGATGGCGTCAATCACCTCGCCGGTCAGGGAGACCGCGACCAGACGCATCTGCTGCACCCCGATTTCCACGCCCAGCAACACGCGGTGCTGCCCATCGATGTGCAAGGGTGTGGACGGGCGGCCCATGCCGTCGTTGGCCACCGGCGTATCGGCTTCGCTGATCCAGTGCTCGTCGAGCAGCTCGCGCACCAGTGCGCTGACGGTCGACTTGGTCAGCCCGCTGGCCTGTGCCAGCCGGGCGCGCGACAGGCCACTGCGGGCGCGCAACAAACGCAGCAACACGCTGCGGTTGATGCGCTTGACAAGTTGCTGGTCGCCCTTGGTTTTCATACCCTTGCCATGGTCTGGGTGCTTCAGTGAGCCGACCGTGGTGCCTCGGACTTCCCGGCCGGTTGCTTGCCGGCAATGATCATGCCCAGCACTTCGTCTTCAGTCACGTCGCGCGTCTGGTAGGTGCCCACCATCCGGCCGTTCTTCATGACGGCGAGGCGGTCGCTGAGCGCAAATACATCGTGCATGTCGTGGCTGATCAGGAAGATGCCGACACCGTCGTTCTTGAGCTGGCGTATCAGGTTGCCGACCATCGCAGTTTCTTCAGGTCCGAGCGCAGCGGTGGGCTCGTCCATGATCAGGATGCGTGCGTTGAAGTAGATTGCGCGGGAAATCGCCACCACCTGGCGCTGCCCGCCTGAAAGACGCCGCACCGGGGTGCGTACATTGGTGAAGTTCTTGTTCAGCCGCTGGAACACCTTGCGGGCGTCGGCGTCCATGCGGTGGTCATCGAGTGTGCGCCAGCGTGTCAGCAGTTCACGGCCGAGGAACAGGTTGGCCACCGCGTCCAGGTTGTCGGCCAGTGCCAGCGTCTGGTAGATCGACTCGATACCCAGGCGCTGCGCGTCGGCCGGCGCACGGACATGGGCCTGTTTGCCGTCGATGATGACCTCGCCGCTGTCAATCGGGTAGGCACCCGCGAGCATCTTCATCAAGGTCGATTTGCCTGCGCCGTTGTGACCGAGCAAGGCCACAACCTCGCCCGGATACAGATTCAGGTTCACGTCGTCGACGGCGTGGATGCCGCCGAAGGCCTTGCGGATGTTGCGCAGCTCGACCAGGCAACGCGTGGCATCGGGCTTGCCGCGGGTGGGTGCAGCAGCGGGGGAAAGTGTTGCGCTCATTGCATATCTCCGGTCCATTTGCGGTAGACGACGTCAAACACCACGGCAGCGATCAGCACCTGACCGATGATGACGTAGCGCCAGCCGATCGGAACGTCGAGCAGCAACATTCCGCTGTCGATGGACTGCATGATCAGCGCACCCAATACCGAGCCCAGGATGGAGCCGCTGCCACCGGCCAGCGCGGTGCCGCCGATGACAGTGGCCGCGATGACCAGCAGTTCCATATTGGAGCCCAGCGAATTGGTGCCGGCATTCAGACGTGCGATGGAGACGATGGCGGCGATGGTTGTCAACACCGCCAGCAGGCAGAACAGCAGCAGCATGACGCGGCGCACCGGAATACCGACCAGAGCCGCCGCGTCCGGGTTGCCGCCCATCGCGAAGACATAACGACCGAAGCGGGTGCGATGCACCAGGAAGGACACAAACAGCGCCACCGCGATCCAGATCAGCACGGGAATCGGTATGCCCTGGGGCTCTGCCTTGTTGGGGATGTGGTACGCGTTCATGGCCGCGACAAAGCCGATGATGATGACCAGCGGTACAGCCGTCATCAGCGCGTCCATCCACAAGGCATTGGTGGGCACGCCATAAGCCTTGCGCGCCCGACGCTGGCTGGCCTTCCAGGCAATCAGTGCGGCGCACATCAGCGCTCCGAGCACCCAGCTGGCGGTGGTGCCGATGGCGCCGTTGTAACCGCCGCCCAGGCGCAGGAAAAATTCATTGGTAATGGGTTGCGTGCGTCCGTCGGCCACCAGAAAGGCGGCGCCGCGAAACGACATCAGGCCGCCCAACGTGACCACGAAGGACGGTACGCCGATGACGGCGGTCAGGTAGCCTTGGTACATGGCCACGGCAATGGCGGCGGCAAGGCCCGCCAGGATGGCGGTCGGCCAGGACCAGTTGTAGCTGTACATGAGGGTGGCGATCAGCACGCCGATGAAGCCGAGCACTGACCCCACCGAGAGGTCGATATGGCGCGCGACGATGATCAGTACCATCACAGTGGCCAGAATACCCACCACGGCGGTCTGCTGCGCGATGTTGTACAGGTTTTCCGGCGACAGGAAGATGCCGCCGGACATGGCATTGAACGCGATGGCGATGACCACCAGCACCGTGGCCATCAGCACCATGCGCCAGTCGATAGCGGCGCGCCTCAGCGATTGAAGGGTCTGACTCATGAAATCCTCCTTGGTGAACGGACAGGTCGTGACAGCGTCGACGCCACATGTGACATGGGTGGCGCTTGCATGCGCCGCGATGGCAATGGCGCTCCACGGGCACGTTGCCGGGGAGATGCCTGCAGGCGCGCCGCGCCTGCAGGCAGGTGCGACTCAGCCTTATTTACAGACCGTGACCTTCGGATCGGTCACGCCCTTGCACAGGGCTGCCTTGGTGATCCAACCCGCCTTGACGACGGCGTCCAGATTGCTTTGCGTCACCGGAATCGGCTTGAGGAATTGCGCCATGACCTTGATCTTCTTCTCGCCGCCGTCCCACGACTTGGCCATGGGTGCAGGTTTGCCGGAGGCCAGGGCCACAGCAGCGGCAGCCGACTCACGACCGAGTTCACGCGCGTCTTTCCACACCGAGACGGTCTGGGTTCCCAGCGCGACGCGGTTCAGTGCGGCATGGTCGCCGTCCTGACCAGACACCGGAACACCTTTGAGACCCTTGGCGGTCAGTGCGGCCACGACACCACCGGCCATGCCGTCGTTGGAGGCGACCACCGCATCGACCTTGCCGCCGTTCTTGGTCAGGATCTGCTCCATGTTCTTCTGCGCCACTTCGGGTTTCCAGCCATCGGTGAATTCGTCGCCGACGATCTTGATGTCGCCCTTCTTGATTGCGGCGTCCAGCACTTCCTGCTGGCCCTCGCGCAGGAAATTGGCGTTCGGGTCGGTCGGCGAGCCCTTGATCATGGCGTAGTTGCCCTTGGGCTTGGCGGCCAGGACGGCGCGCGCCTGCATGCGGCCGACTTCCTTGTTGTCGAAGGTAATGTAGGTGACGCCGGGCGCTTCTATGAGTCGGTCATAGGCAATGACCGGAATCTTCTGCTGGTTGGCCTTGTTGACGGCTGGCAGGATCGCGTCCTTGTCCATGGCCAGCACGATCAGCACCTTGGCGCCTTTGGCGATCAGTCCGTCGATGTCGGCCAGTTGCTTCTCGGGCGAGCCACCGGCGTCTGCGCTGATGTACTTGGCGCCGGATTTTTCCAGTTGTGCCTTGATCGCGGCCTCATCGGTCTTCCAGCGTTCTTCCTGGAAATTGGACCAGCTCACGCCGACCGTGGCCTGTGCGAAAGCGGCGACCGTACCCATGGCCAGGGCCAGGGCGGTGAGGTGACGTTTGAATTGCATGGATGTCTCCGGTTAAAGGCCCCGGCGGGGCGGATTGCATGTGTTGTCGTGTTGCCGAAACCCGGTTTTCTGCGCTCAGGCAGAAACACGGGCATCGGCACTCTCCGGCTTTTTAGATCCCTGTGCGACTTAGTTTGGCCGGAAAACGAAGTATCCGCAATTTGTGGAAATTTCAGCCTAGGGGAAACACCAATGCCGCCGCCGATCCGTCGGGGCGCCGCATACATGCGCTGCCGGATCATTGACTGCCACCACCAGCAGGGTTGGTCAACACGCCCTATGCTCCCGGGTCGCTCCTGCCTCGCGCAGGCAACTTCCGGCAATTTTTTTCCAGACGCACTGCACCTATCCCATGAGCCTGTTGTTTTCCCCGTTCGCGCTGCGCGAACTGACACTTTCCAATCGCATCGTCATTTCGCCCATGTGCCAGTATTCGGCCGTTGACGGCATGGCCCAGCCCTGGCACATGATCCATCTCGGGCATCTCGCGCTATCAGGTGCCGGCATGTTGTGCCTCGAGGCCACCGCGGTGGAAGCACAAGGCCGGATCACGCCGGGTGACCTGGGCTTGTGGAACGATGCCACCGAAGCGGCGCTGGTGCCGGTGCTCGCTGCCATCCGCCAGTACGCGCCGATTCCGGTCGTGGTGCAACTGGCCCACGCCGGGCGCAAGGCGTCCAGCCGTGCACCGTGGCTGGGGGGCCAGCAGATTCCCGAGTCCGAAGGTGGTTGGCTGGGACAGGCTCCGTCGGCGGTGCCGATCAAGGACGGCGAAGTGGCGCCGACTGCGCTTGACCAGGGCGGTCTGGATCGGATCCGTGCGGCATTTGCCGCGTCTGCGCAGCGTGCCGCCAGACTGGGGCTGGACGGTATCGAGCTGCATGCGGCCCACGGCTACCTGTTGCACGAATTCCTGTCGCCTATCTCCAACCTGCGCACCGATGCGTACGGCGGCTCGCTCGAGAACCGCATGCGTTTTCCGCTCGAGGTATTCGATGCCGTGCGTGCGGTCTTCCCGCCGGAGAAGCCGGTGGGGGTGCGGGTCTCGGCCACCGACTGGATGGACGCCGGCTGGGACGTGGCGCAGACCCTTGTTTTCGCCGAGGCCTTGAAGGCGCGCGGTGTCGACTGGATCGATGTGTCCAGCGGCGGCATTTCGCCCAAGCAGCAACTGGTGATCGGGCCGTCCTATCAGGTGCCGTTTGCCGAGCAGGTGAAACGGACCACCGGCCTGGCCACGATGTCGGTGGGCCTGATCACCGAAGCCCACCAGGCAGAAGCGATTCTGACGGACGGCAAGGCAGATCTGATCGCGATCGGGCGCGCGATGATTTTTGATCCGCGCTGGCCCTGGCATGCAGCCGCGACGCTGGGCGCGCAGGTGGTGGCACCGCGCCAGTACTGGCGCTCGCCGCCGCGCGAACTCGGTCAGCTGTTTGGCGAAACGGTGCTGGGCATGCGCTGACGGGTATCCGCGTCGCCACTTGTGGTGCCGTCGGACCGGAGTCGGGTCAGATTACGCGGGGGACCTGCGGGTGGGCACTGATGGCTGCAACTGCTTCGACGCGCGCGGCATGGATGGCCGCACCGACATCGGGGCCGGACTGGCCCGAGGCCATGACACGCCGCGCCACCGTGTCGGTGACAACAGCCTGTGCCGCGGCCAGAGCGGCCATCAGCCGCGTGCGAGGGGCGTAGCCATCCGGGCCTGCATCGGCATGCGTCTGTGCCATGACGGCGCATACCTGCAGCAACTCGGCAAAGCGTGCGGGTTTGCGCAAGGCATCACAACGCACCAGCACTTGCATCAGGGATGGCGCATCGAAGGCCGCGCTGTGGTCCACAGCTGCACGTTCGCGCGCCGCCAACAGCGCCAGATCGCGGCAGTCATGGGGTACACGCAGGCGTGCCGTGACCCGATTGCGGGCGTCGTCGTCGGCCATGAACAGGCCGGCGATGGCATAGCGCACGGTCAGCGGCGCCTGCCAGTGCGCGGCCAGATCGAGTCTGTCCGCCAGTTCCAGCGTGGTGTCTGCCGCTTGTCGGCGCGGGGCAATCCATTCGGGCAGCAGGTGGGCCAATGCGCCGCAGTCAACCAGTACTGCCAGCAAACGTGACGGCGCGGGCTCCATCAGGCCGCGCGACAGTTCCTGCCAGACGCGTTCGGCCACCAGCGCATCGACTTCGCCGTTGACCACCATGCGGCGCATCAGCGCGCCGGTTTCGTCGGCGACCCGGAAGTCGGCAAAGCGGGCAGCGAAGCGGGCCACGCGCAGGATGCGCACCGGGTCTTCCTGGAACGCGTCGGTGACGTGGCGCAGTTGCCGTAGTTGCAGGTCGAGCCGCCCTTGAAACGGATCGTCCAGCTGCACCTGCTGCGGGTCGAAGTTGCCAGATGCATCCAGTTGCTGCCGGGACACCGCCATGGCGTTGATGGTCAGATCGCGTCGGGCCAGATCCTGTTCAAGTGTCACATCGGGTGCCGCGTGGATGGCAAATCCCTTGTAGCCCGGCGCTGTATTGCGTTCGGTGCGCGCCAGCGCGTATTCCTCGCGGCTGACCGGGTGCAGAAACACCGGGAAGTCCTTGCCGACCGGCGTATAGCCCAGGGCGAGCAGCTGCTGTGGCGAGGCGCCGACGACAACCCAGTCGCGGTCCTTGACCGGCAGACCTAGCAAGCTGTCACGTACGGCGCCACCCACCAGATAAATTTCCATGCTGGCAGTTTAGAGCCATCGGTTCACGCCACGAGCTGCGTCCGCCACCCGGGACGCCCTGGCTGTTCCCACTGCCTGGCCGGTACGGCTCAGGGTTTGAGCCGGTAGGGCTCCTCGAAGTCCAGGAAGTCATTCTCCTGCAGCGCGTCATCGATCCAGGCTTTCACGCCGGGCAGTGCCGCCACACGTTGCACATAACTCGCGACGGCTTCGGGTACCGGCAAGGCGAAGCTGCGCAGGCGCATGCACACCGGCGCGAACATCGCGTCGGCAATGCTGAATTCGCTGAACAGCATCGGTCCCTGGTACTCGGCCAGCAGCTCGGTCCACATCTCGACAATGCGTGCCACGTCGGCACGTACGGCCGGCCTGTCGCGCCAGATCAGCGCGCCCGCCTGTGCCAGATCAGCTTCGATGTTCATGCCGCAGGCACCGCGAAGGTTCTGGAATCCGGCGTGCATCTCGGCACAGACGCTGCGTGCCCGGGCCCGAGCCCGGGCGTCGGTGGGCCACAGGTCACGATCAGGGAACTTTTCGGCCAGGTATTCGGCAATGGCCAGGGTGTCCCAGATCGCGAATCCGTCGTCAACCAGCACCGGCACTTTGCCGGAGGGACTGACTGAACGCAGCGTGCGCTTGAAAGCGGAATCGGCGCTGAACGCGTCGAACCGCACCATCACTTCCTCGAACGGAATCTGGGCCTGTCGCAGCAGCACCCAGGGTCGCATGGACCAGGAAGAGTAGTTCTTGTTGCCGATATACAGTGTGAGCATGGAAGAGTCCTTTCGTCAATTTGGCCGGCCGGTCGTGCCCCGTCAGTCGCGCCCGGGGATGGCCAGCCCGCGCACCACCGCCGGTCGCGCCTCGAAGGCCTGCAGCACCCGCCTGACCTGAGGGAAGTCCGTGATGCCGACCAGTTCACCGGCGCCATAGAAGCCAATCAGGTTGCGCACCCACGGGAACACGGCGATATCGGCGATGGTGTAGTTGTCACCGACGATCCAGGCTTGGTCGTCCAGTTGCCGGTCCAGCACACCCAGCAGGCGCCGGGCTTCGGCCGCATAGTGATCGCGCGGGCGTTTGTCGTCGAACGCGCTGCCGGCGAATTTGTGGAAGAAGCCGACCTGACCGAACATCGGCCCCAGCCCCGCCATCTGGAACATCAGCCACTGCAGTGTGGTGTAACGCCCGGCGGCGTCCTGCGGCATGAACTGCCCGGCTTTTTCGGCCAGATAGACCAGGATCGCGCCGCTCTCCCACAGCGGCAGGGGCGCACCGCCCGGCCCGTTTGGATCGATGATGGCCGGTATCTTGTTGTTCGGGTTCAGCGACAGAAACTCCACCGTCTTTTGGTCCTGCGCGTCGAAGCGCACCAGATGGGCTTCATACGGCAGACCGGTTTCCTCCAGCATGATTGACACCTTCACACCATTGGGCGTGGGCAGTGAATACAGCTGCAGCCGGTCGGGGTGTACGGCGGGCCATTTGCGGGTGATGGGGAAGTCGTCGGGGAATTGCATGTTGCGGCGGTTTTTGCAGGGCCCGTGTGCGGGTGGTGACAAAAGTGCAGATTGTCGCCGGGTTGAACGGTGCCGCCGCCGGCGCGAAGCCCGGCATCTGCCCGCCAGGCTGATATTCTTGCCGCTGGCATGGCGAAGCGCCACTTTGGCCGATCGGCCGATACGCACACAAAAACGCCGTCTCCAGGTCCATGCCGGATTGCGCATGATCCGGTCCACGAAAATGAACCATGAACACCATCTTCGAACTCACCCGCATCCTGCGCCAGCACCGCACCATCGCAGTGGTCGGCCTGTCGGCCGAGTGGCACCGGCCGAGCTACTTTGCCAGCAAGTACATGCAGTCGCACGGGTACCGTGTTGTGCCGGTCAATCCGCGGTATGCGGCCAGTGGCGGCGAGATCCTGGGCGAGAAGGTTTATGCGGATCTGGCCGAAATCCCGTTTCCGGTCGACATGGTCGATGTGTTCCGACGCACCGAGGATGTATTGCCGATCGCCCGGCAGGCAGTGGCGATCGGCGCCCGGTGTTTGTGGCAGCAGATCGGCGTGCTCAATCAGGAGGCTGACCGGTTGGTACGCGAAGCCGGCCTGGACGCGGTGATGGACCGTTGCGTCAAGATCGAGCATGCACGGTTGTTTGGCGGCCTGAACTGGGCCGGCGTGAATACCCGGGTCATCTCGGCCAAACGGCGCACAACATGAAACGGACAATGAACCATGGCTGACCACGAATTCCAACCCGAAACCCTGGCCATCCACGCCGGGCAGGTACCCGACAGCGCCACCGGCGCGCGGGCGCTGCCGATCTACCAGACCAGCAGCTTCGTGTTCGATAGCGCCGACCACGCGGCCAGCCTGTTCAACCTGCAGACCTTCGGCAACGTCTACTCACGCCTGTCCAACCCGACGGTGGCCGCGCTCGAGGAGCGTGTCGCGGCGCTTGAGGGCGGACGTGCAGGTCTGGCCTCGGCCAGCGGCATGGCGGCCGAGGCGATGGCGCTGATGACCATCCTGCAGCAGGGTGATCATGTGGTGGCGGGCGGCGCCCTGTACGGCGGCAGCGTGACGATGCTGGCCGTGAACCTGAAACGTTTCGGCATTGAAACCAGCTTCGTCAAGGCGACCGACCCCCAGGCCTTTGCCGCGGCGATGCGGCCGAACACCCGCGCGGTATTTGCCGAGAGCCTGGGTAATCCCAGTCTCACGGTACTGGACATCGCGGCCGTGGCCGACGTGGCGCATGCGCACGGCGTGCCGCTGATCGTCGACAACACGGTGCCATCACCGTTCCTGTGCAACCCACTCAAATTGGGAGCCGACATCGTCGTGCATTCGGCCACCAAATATCTCGGTGGCCACGGCACGTCTCTGGCAGGCGTGATGGTGGAAAGCGGCAAGTTCCCGTGGGACAACGGCAAGTTTCCCGGCATGACCGAGCCTTCGCCCGGTTACCACGGAGTCAAGTTTTTCGAGACCTTCGGCGATTTCGCGTATTGCATGCGCGCGCGCATGGAAGTGCTGCGCGTCTACGGCGCCACGCTGTCGCCGTTCAATGCCTGGCAGATCCTGCAGGGAACCGAGAGCCTGCATGTGCGCATGGAGCGCCATTGCAAGAACACACGCAAGGTGGCGCAGTTCTTGACGGACGATCCGCGTGTCAGCTGGGTCAACTATCCCGGCCTTGCCGACCACCCGCAATACGATCTGGTCGAAAAGCAGATGCGTTCAGTGGATGGCCTGCCTGGTGCATCCGGTTTGCTGGCCTTTGGTGTCCAAGGCGGGCTAGAGGCTGGTGTACGCTTCATCGAGGCGGCGCAGTTCATGAGCCACCTGGCCAATATCGGCGACACGCGCACGCTGATCATCCACCCGGCATCGACGACGCACCGGCAACTCGATGCGCAGCAACAACTCGATGCCGGCGTATTGCCCGACATGATCCGCATGTCGGTGGGCATCGAACATATCGACGATATCCTGTGGGACATCGACCAGGCGCTGGACGCCCGCGCCCGGTGACATTGCAACATGAGCCTCTGGAAAAACGATCATGACCACCCGCCCATCCGACGCCTGCCTGCTGAGCCACAAGGACGACCGTGGCGTGTTGACGCTGACACTGAACCGGCCGGCGGCCTTCAATGCCCTGTCGGAAGAACTGCTGAGTGCATTGCAGCAGATGTTTGCGCAGATCGCCGAAGATGCCTCGGTACGCGTGGTCGTGCTGCAGGCCGCTGGCAAGGCGTTTTGTGCCGGCCACGATCTCAAGCAGATGCGTGCCACACCTTCGTTGGAGTACTACCAGAAGTTGTTCCACCAGTGCAGCGACATGATGCTGGCGCTGCAGCAATTGCCGGTGCCGGTGATCGCAAAAGTGCAGGGCATGGCCACTGCGGCCGGTTGCCAGCTGGTGGCGATGTGCGACATGGCGGCCGCGTCGCGTGACGCGCGATTTGCCGTCAGCGGTGTCAACTTCGGCTTGTTCTGCTCGACACCGAGCGTGGCGCTGTCGCGCAACGTCGGGCGCAAGGCTGCCTTCGAGATGCTGGTGACAGGTGAGTTCATCAGTGCCGATGCCGCGCTGGCGCGCGGGCTCGTCAACGCCGTGACCGAATCCGCTGCACTCGATGGCGTCATCGCGCAATGGGTGCAGGCCATCGTGTCCAAACCCCGGATCGCGCTGGCGCTGGGCAAGTCGCTGTTCTACCGCCAGCTGGAAAAAGGCATCGAGGCCGCGTATACGGACGCCGCCCAGACCATGGCATGCAACATGATGGACGAAACCGCGCTCGAAGGAGTGCAGGCGTTCATCGACAAACGGCGCCCAAACTGGCGCGCCTGAGGCCCGACGCGATTCAGGCAAGCTGGCGCATCCCACGAGCCAGACCCTCTGTACCCAGAAACGCGGTCGAACCAGCGGCCGATCGCCAGCGGGTCACGGCCTGCGGTCAGTGGTCGGCGCTCTCCATGCGCCGGCGCCCGATGGCCGATTCGAGCCAGCCCACTTTCATCTCCGGCACCGACGCCAGCAACAGGTCGGTGTAGTCGTCGTACGGTGGCGTCAGTACCTCGGTCTTGTTGCCGTATCGCACGATCCGTCCCTGGTACATGACGGCGATTGAATCGGCGATCGCCTTGACGGTGGCCAGATCGTGCGTGATGTAGATGTACGCAACGCCCTCGATCTTCTGCAGGTTCAGCAACAGCTTGAGGATGCCATCGGCCACCAGTGGATCGAGCGCACTGGTGACTTCGTCGCAGATGATGAGTTTGGGCTTGGCCGCCAGCGCGCGCGCGATGCAGACGCGCTGTTTTTGCCCGCCGGAGAGCTCAGCCGGGTAACGGTCGATATAACCCGAGCCCATTTCGATCTCGTCGAGCAATTCCTGGATGCGGCGCTTTTTTTCATCGCCGCGCATGCCGAAGTAGAACTCCAGCGGCCGCCCGATGATCTTGCCCACGGTATGGCGCGGGTTCATCGCGGTGTCGGCCATCTGGTAGATCATCTGCAGTTCGCGCAGGTCGTCTTTTTTGCGGTCCACCAGGCGTGGCGCCAGAGTCTTGCCGTCAAACACGATCTCGCCCTGGCGGGGTGCCAGCAGGCCGGTCATTACCCGCGCCAGTGTCGACTTGCCGGAACCCGACTCACCGACCACGGCCAGAGTCTGACCCAGGCTCAGCTGGACCGATACGCCGTCGAGCACCTTGACGCTGCTGCCCGCATAACTGGCGGTCACGTTGCGCACCTCCAGCAAGGGCGTGGGGGTGGGCTGCTTTTCCTCGTGCGCGATGGAGCGCACCGAGACCAGCGCCTGGGTGTATTCCTGTTGTGGCGCATGGATGATCTGCTCGGTGGCGCCGTGCTCGACCATCTTGCCGTGGCGCAGCACCATGATTTCGTCCGAGACCTGGGCCACCACTGCCAGATCATGCGTGATGTACAGGCCGGCCACGCCGGTGTCGCGGATCGCATCCTTGATCGAGGCCAGCACGTCGATCTGCGTCGTCACGTCTAGCGCCGTCGTGGGTTCGTCAAATACGATCAGGTCGGGTTCGGCGCACAGGGCCATGGCCGTCATCGCGCGTTGCAACTGGCCACCAGAGACCTGGTGCGGATACCGCTTGCCGAAGTTGTCCGGATCGGGCAGGCCGAGTTTACGGAACAGCTCCACCGCCCTTTTTTCGGCTTGCGCCCGATTGGCCACGCCGTGCTGCAGCGTGGCCTCGACAACCTGGTCCATCAGCCGGTGCGACGGATTGAACGCGGCTGCGGCCGATTGCGCCACATAGGCGACTCGGCGGCCGCGTACCGCGCGCAGTCCGCGTGTCCCGCCGCGCAGGATGTCCTGCCCGTGCAGAAGTACCTGGCCACCGGTGATACGCACGCCGCCACGCCCGTAGCCGAGCGCTGCCAGTCCGATCGTCGACTTGCCGGCGCCCGATTCGCCAATCAGGCCCAGCACCTGACCCTTGCGCAGCGTCAGCGTCACGCCGTCGACGATCACGATGTTGCGCGGCTTCTCGCCGGGAGGGAAAACAGTTGCCTCGATGCGCAGGTCGCGCATCTGCAACAGCACAGCGGAACTGTTGTCGTCAGCCATTGCCGCGCCCTCCCTTGAGGTCGCTGGTGTGGGTCAGGATCCAGTCGGCCACCAGGTTCACTGAAATCGTCAGCGCCGCGATCGCAGCGGCCGGTATCAGGCCAGCCGGAATGCCGAACACGATGCCCTCCTTGTTCTCCTTGACCATGCCGCCCCAGTCGGCGTCCGGCGGCTGCACACCCAGGCCCAGGAACGACAGCGCCGAGAGAAACAATACTGCGAAGATGAATCGCAGTCCGAGTTCAGAGATCAACGGTGTCAACGCGTTGGGCAGGATCTCGGAGAACACGATCCACGGCGTCTTTTCGCCGCGCAGCTTGGCCGCCTCGACGAAATCCATCACGTTGATGTCGGCTGCGACCGCACGCGACAGGCGATAGACCCGGGTCGCATCCAGTATGCCCAGCACCAGCACCAGCACGGTGATCGACGAGGGCAGCACCGACAACACCACCAGCGCGAGGATCAGTGTCGGAATCGCCATCAGCAGGTCGACACTGCGCGACAAAAACTGGTCCAGCCAGCCACCCACCACCGCCGCGGTGAAGCCCAGGATGGACCCCATCGAGAACGACAAGGCCGTTGCCAACCCGGCAATGACCAGTGTCACCCGGGTGCCATAGATCATGCGCGAAAGCAGGTCTCGGCCCAGGTTGTCGGTGCCGAGCAGGAATTTTCCGCCCATGGGTTCCCAGACATCGCCAACCACCTGGGCGTTGCCGTAAGGAGCAATCCAGGGTGCCAGGATGGCCACCAGCACGAAGCCGACGGTGAGCACCAGCCCGATCAGCGCCGAGAGCGGGATGCGTCGAAAATCAAGCATCTCGGAGCCTTATTTTGGGTGCCGCAGCCGCGGGTTGGCCATGACGCCGGCGATATCGGCCACCATGTTCAGTCCGATGTAGACGGTGGCGAAGATCAGCCCGCAGGCCTGCACCACCGGCACATCGCGTTTGGCGACATGGTCGACCAGGTACTGGCCCATACCCGGGTAGACAAAGATCACTTCGACCACGACCACGCCCACGACCAGGAACGCCAGGTTGAGCATGACGACGTTGATGATCGGTGCCAGCGCGTTGGGCAGGGCGTGGCGGTAGATCACCTGCAACGCGCCCATGCCCTTGAGCTCGGCGGTCTCAATGTAGGCCGATTGCATCACGTTGAGGATGGCAGCACGGGTCATGCGCATCATGTGCGCCAGCACCGCGGCCATGAGCACCAGCACCGGCAACACGATCACCTCCAGCCGTTCGGCCAGGGGCATGCCTTCGTAGACTGTGGCCACACTGGAGAACCATTGCAGCTTCACGGCGAAAAAATACATCAGTACGTAACCGACGAAGAATTCCGGCAGCGAGGTCGAAGCCAGGCCCAGGCCCGAGATGGTCCGGTCAATGAAGCCACCGCGGTGACGCACAGCGATCAGGCCCAGCAAAATTGCTGTGGGAACGGATACCAGCGCGGCGCACACCGCCAGGAACATCGTGTTGGAAAAACGCTTGCTCAATGCGTCGGCAATCGGCAACCCGTTGGAGAGCGCGTTGCCGAAGTCACCCACCAGGGCGCCACTGAGCCAGAGCCAGTAGCGCACATAGGCCGGGTCGTTCAGCCCCATGTCGCGGCGCAGGTTGGCCAGTGCCTCGGGCGTAGCCGACTGGCCCAGGATCGCCTCGGCCACGTCACCGGGCAATAGCTGGGTGCCCACGAAGATCAGCACCGAGACGCCAAACAACAGCAGCACGCCGAACGCCAGGCGCTGGGCAACCTGCCTCACCAGAGGCGAGTTCATCAGTGCGGCTGCGCGATCAGGCTTCGAGCCAGCACTCGGAGGCGGCCATGCCCGACATCAGTTCAGCGTTCGGGTTGGGGATCCAGCCGCCGACCTTGGGGCCGGTAGCATCGATCGTGTCGTTGAACATCGGCAGGATCACCCCACCATCCTCGTGCACCATCATCGCCATGTCGCGGTACATTTCCTTGCGCTTGGTCTGGTTCAGTTCACCGCGTGCGGCAACAACCAGTTGGTCGAACTTGGGATTCAGGAATCGGGTGTCGTTCCAGTCAGCCCCGGTGATGTAGGCAGTCGAATACATCTGGTCCTGCACCGAACGCCCGCCCCAGTAGGAGGTTGCGAATGGCTGTTTGTTCCAGACCGTCGACCAGTATCCGTCGCCAGGTTCGCGCTTGACTTCGACCTTGATCCCGGCCTTGGCGCAGGTCGCCTGGAACAACTGGGCTGCCTCGACGGCGCCGGGAAACGCCACATCGGAGGTGCGCAGCAGGATGGTGTCGTTGTGGCCGGACTTCTTGTAGTGGAACGCCGCCTTGTCGGTGTCGAAGGCGCGTTGCGGCAACTCAGTGTACAAGGGGTAGGATGAATTGATCGGGAAGTCGTTGCCGATCGAGCCATAACCACGCAGGATCTTGTCCACCATGTCCTTGCGATCCATCGCGTACTTGAGTGCCAGACGCAGATCCTTGTTGTCAAAGGGTGCCGTGTTGCAGTGCATGTTGAACACATAATGCCCACGGCCGCGTGCAGTCTGGACCTTCACGCCCGGCGCACGTTTGATCAGGTCAACCACCTTGGGGTCGATCCGGTTTGCGATATTGATGCGCCCGCTCTGCAATGCCGCCATGCGCGCGGTGCTGTCGTTGAGCACGATGAATTCAATCTGGTCGGCAAACCCACGCGTCTTGGCTGCCCAGTAGTTTTCGAAGCGGGTGCCGATATGGCGCACTCCGGGTTCGTTGGTCACCATCTTGTAGGGGCCGGTGCCGATGGCGGCGGTCGGATTGTCCTTGCCGCCGTTGGGCTGGATGAGCAGGTGGTAGTCGGACAGCAGATACGGAAAATCGGCGTTGGCGTCCTTCATGGTGAAGATCACGGTATCGCCGTCGCGGACGACCGAGTCGACGCCGCGCATGATGCCCAGCGCACCGGACTTGGTGTCCTTGCCCGAATGGCGCAACATGGTTGCAACCACATCGTCGGGTGTCATTTCCTTGCCATTGTGGAACTGCACACCCTTGCGGATCTTGAATACCCAGGCCTTCGCATCGGGCGAGGAGCGCCATTCGGTCGCCAGGCGCGGCTCAAGCGTGCCATTCACCGACAGTCGCACGAGTTCTTCACCCCAGGCACGTCCGACGCTGAACGTGACCTGGTTCGCAGCCAGTGCGGGGTCCATGGTGTCGGTTGTCGCGCCCCCTTGCATCCCCAACTTCAGTGTGCCGCCGCGTCGCGGACCGGCAGCCCGTGCGGCCTGCGCCAACAATGCGTTTGCAGCCGTTGCGGTGACGCCAATTGCGGCTGCACGGCCGAGAAAATCACGGCGTGAATAGCGTCCAATCGCGACTTCTTCGCTGAGGTACTCAAGTTCTCTGGACATGGTAATTGGGCTTCCGGTGTGGGGTGAAGTGTGTGGGGTGTTGGATGATGGATTGCGTCAGCGGCTTCGCTGACCCGAGGCTAGTATATGGAGCGTCTTGAATCCCGCAGAGCGGGTAACTACCAAGTGGCAAAGTCGCTCCCGCTTTAATTGAGGTCGCCTTTTTGTCACTGTGTTTTGGTATCCGGTGCTTTGGCGCAAAACCCCCTTGTGTGGCCGGTGGGAGCCGTCATCGGACATGGGGGTGTGCGCAGCGCAAGGGCCGTGTGGCCGTTTTGTCACACGCATGAACTTCGGACATACTTGTGTCAGGCACGGCGTCATGTGCCCGTGGTTCAACGATTTTTTGAATTTTTCCATGACCCAGATTCCGGTAATCGATATCGGTCCCCTGTTCACTGACGATAGTCCGGCACGTGCCGAAGTCGACCGCGCCATCGGCCAGGCCGCCAGCGGCATCGGTTTCATGACTGTGGTCGGGCATCCATCAAAATTGCAGGTCGGGCCGGCCGAGCGCGCCTGCCTGCTCAAGCTGTTTTCCATCGATCAGCAGAATCAGCGGCGCCTGTGGAAACGCAACTTCGCGCCGGAGAATCCGGTGTTGTACCGCGGCTTGTTTCCGTTGCATTCCGGCAAGTCCGGCACCCGCGAAGGGTTCGAAATCGGACCCGACATCGTGCGCGCATTGCCTGACGATGGCAGTGACGATTTGCTTTACGAACCCACGCCTTTGCCGTTCCCGTCCGATGTGCCGGACAACTGGCTTGACACGGCGTGCGCCTACTACCTGGGCATGGAGGCGATCGGACAGAGGATCCTGGATGCCCTGTCGCGTTGCCTGGGCATTGACGAGCGCATATTTCACGACGCATTCGACGACGGCATTTCGACGCTGCGCCTGTTGCACTACACCCGTACCGGCCCGGTCGAGTCGGCGCTGGACGATCCGCCCGGCCGGTTGACCGACTACGACGGAAGGCGTGTCGAACTGGTGGCGCGCAGCCACATTGATTCAGGTCTGCTGACCCTGGTCGCACAATGTGGCGTGGCCGGCCTGCAAGCCCAACATATTGACGGAAGTTGGGTCGGTGTGCCGCCGCGGGATGACGGATTTGCGGTGAATTTCGGCGGACTTCTCGAGCGCTGGACCGGCGGCCGCGTCAAGGCCACGGCGCACCGGGTCGTCGGAGGTGGCGAGGAACGTTTCTCCGTCCCGTTCTTCTTCGAGCCTCGACCGAGCACGTTGATTGAACCCTTGCCGATCGATGGTATCGAGCCGTTTGCGCCGTTTTTGTATGGTGATCATCTCTGGGCGACGACGACGAGGTTCCCAGAGAACTTTGGTCTCGGTCACCTGCGCAAGGCCCGCGCGCCTTATGTTGATCCAATGACGGGTTGAGGGCGCCGCCGTCGCACCGAGTGGCTTGCCGACGCAGTTCAGCGCAGCGGATCAATGTCGGCGGTGACGACGAACGCAGTCGGCTTACCTTGCATATCTGACTCCAGCAGCCGCATCAGTTCCGGGTCGCGTACCTGCTCGCGCACCAGCCCGCGCAGGCGTCGGCATCGCTGTCCGGTCCGCCCAGGATGAAACCGCCGCCGTGCAAATACAGCAATGTTGTGCCGGCGTGTGTTTGCGGATTGCATCGATAACGGCGCGCAGCAATGGTGCGCGTCGGGCCCGCGGCTTTGATGCTGAAGTCCTCGGTGCGCAGGTGGGTTGGCAACGGCTCGCGCAACTCCTGCGCGTAGAGCTTGTACCAGGCGCGGTTTTCCCCTATCTGGAAGGTGTACGAATCCGGTGGATAGAACTGGTTGGTGCGTGTGATGTACGGCGCCATGGCTTGGTTTTGGCGTTACCGACCCAGTGAGTGGGTCTGAGCACGCTGGCCGGTGGGGGATCTGGGCCTGTGGATGCCCGGCCTGTTCGAGGCGGTGGCGGCCCTGGTGCTGGTGACCCTCAGGGTGCAGCGTCGTGCAAGGCTCGGCGTACTGGCATGATGTGGATGCCCTGCGGGTCGATCTCCAGATACACGACGCTTCCAGAGCGCAAGGTGTTTTGCCGCGCAAAACGTGTCGGCACATCCAGATGTACCCTTGCCTGCGGCAGCCTCAAAGGCTGGCATTCGAGTGTGGCGATCTCGCCCAACTGGCGCAGCCCGCGCAGTGTGCACGCCACCAGATTGGGGCCGCCTGAGGGCCGCACCTGCACCTGCACGTGTTCGCCCGATAACACCCAGCGCACCGTTGCACCATCGTCGAGCCGGCCCTTGTCGCGGGTCTGCAGATCGATGGCCTGGTCGGCATCGCCCCAGCGCAGTCTTGCCATGCCGCCGGCAGACGCCGCCTTGTGAAAAACGCCCTGGTGGATATCGCGCAGACCCACCAGTGACGCGACCCGGGCATTGCGGGGCTGCGACATGACCTGTTCGGGAGGCCCGTCCTGCAAGGTGGTGCCGGCGTCCAGGATGCTGATGCGGTCGGCCAGCAGACGGGCTTCGCGCAGGTCGTGTGTCACCATGATGATGGGCAGGGGCACCCGCGCGCGCAACTTGACCAGTTCGTCATACAGCGACTGGCGTGTGGGCTGATCGACGGCGGAAAACGCCTCGTCGAGTAGCAGCACCGCCGGACCGCGCGCCAGTGCACGCGCCAGCGCGACCCGCTGACGTTGCCCGCCGGAGAGTTCATGCGGGCGGCGTGCCGCCAGGCCGTCGAGTTGCATGTCGGCCAGCAGGCGCAGCGCTGCGTCGGCGCCGGTAAGGGCGGGCAGGGCCAGGCGCACGTTGTCCAGTGCACTGAGGTGCGGGAACAGCGCGTACTGCTGGAAAACCATGCCCACCGGGCGCTGCTCCGCCGGTATGTCGATGCGCCGCTCGGAGTCGAACCAGACGGTGTCGCCCAGGCAGATATGGCCCTGCTCTGGGCGCAACAGGCCGGCCACGGCGCGCAATACGCTGGTCTTGCCGCTGCCCGAGGGGCCGACCAGGGCCAGCAGTTCGCCGGCAGCGCAGTGGATACGCGCCTGCAGCGCAATGGGTCCGGCCTGGATCAACTGGGCTTGCAGCATGGGTCTTCAGGTTCGCGTCAAACGCGACGACGGTCGTGACAGCCAAGTCGACACCAGCAAGGTCAGCATTGACAACGCCAGCAAGGTGGCCGACATGATGCCCGCGGCCTGCATGTCGAAGGCCTGCACCTTGTCGTAGATCGAGATTGCGATGGTGCGGGTTTCACCTGGAATGCTGCCACCCACCATCAGCACCACGCCAAATTCCCCAAGTGTGTGGGTGGCGGTCATGATCATGCCGCTGGCGATGCCGCGGCGCGCCAGCGGCAGTTCGATCAACCACAGTCTGCGCCAGCGCGACAGGCCGCAGGTGCGCGCGGCGTCGTGCAGTTCGGTCGGTATGGCCTCAAAAGCGCGCTGCATCGGCATCAGTGCAAATGGAATGTTGAAGATCACGCTGGCCACCAGCAGTCCGGTGAAGGAGAAAGCCAGGGTATGGCCGAACACCTGCTGGAACAACGCGCCCAGCGTCGATTCGCCGCCCATGGCCACCAGCAGGTAGAAACCCAGCACCGTCGGCGGCAATACCAGCGGCAGCGTGAGCATGGCCTCGAACACCGGCTTGAGCGCATGTCTGCTGGTGGCCAGCCAGCGTGCTGCCAGCACACCGAGCGGCAACAGAATGGCGGCAGTGGCCAGTGCCAGCTGGACCGACAACCAGAGTGCGGACCAGTCCATGGTCGTGTCAGTTCAACGACTCGCCAGGCAGCGCAAAGCCATGGCGCTTGAGCACGGCGCGTGCGCTGGGTTGCTGCAGGTAGTCATAAAACACCCGTGCGGTCGGACCGGCCTTGCGCGTGAGCACCATGCGCTGGCGCAGCGGCAGGTGCAGCTTGTCGGGAATCAGCACGTACTGGCCACGCGCGCCAAACGCCGGAGCCAATGCCAGCGAATACGCGAATATGCCGCCCTGGGCCGACCCGGAAGCCGCGAACTGCGCCGCCTGTGACACGTTTTCACCCATCACCAGGCGTGGCCGCAATACGTCCCACAGACCGGCCGACTGCAGTGCCTGCATTGCGGCACGGCCATACGGTGCATGTTCCGGGTTGGCAATGGCAAAACGCTGGATGCGCCCGTCCGATGCAGCGGCGCGCAGGTCAGTCAACTGTGCGTCGGGCTTGAGCGGCGAGCCGTTCGGCGCGAACAACACGATGCGGCCGAGCGCGTACATGAGCCCCTGATCCGGCGTGTGGTTTTGCTGCGCGAGTTGGAATACATAGGACTCGTCGGCCGAAAGAAACAGCTCGAACGGCGCATCCTGCGCGATCTGTCGCGCGAAATTGCCCGAGGACCCGTAACTGATGCGCAGCAGGTGCCCGGTGTCCTTGCGGAAGGTCTCGGCGATCTCGTCCAAAGCGAATTTCAGATCGGATGCCGCGGCAACGACGGGCGCCGGCTGCGCCGATGCGAGGGCATTGGCCCACAGCAGCAAGGACGCGAGCAGACAGTTTTTCCAGCGCAACATCAATCGGGTTCCTTCCTTGTCTCCATGCCGATCCAAGTCTAGTGGACTCGGCGCCGTCGCGCCCGTCGCAACAGGTCAGGCTGCCGCGACTGCCGCCATTGGTGCCGGGCGGATCCGGCGCACCGAACATGCCGATGAAGAAGGAATGGCCAAAACTCGATACCAGCGCCGCGCCCCAACCGACGCCTGCGGTGCGTCGATGAAAACTGATGGTGCCGCCCACTGAAACCTGGGGCAACGGCGGCGTGTACCTTGGCCGGCCGCCGTCAGGCCGTCCGGCCGCCGCGGGTGAGCTGCAGCGTTGCGAGCGCCATCACCTTGGCCGAATCCACCATGTCCTGGATGACGACATATTCATCCGGCTGGTGGGCCAGATCCAGGATGCCCGGGCCGTAGGCTACACAGTGGTTCATCTTGCCGGTGCGCACGATGTGTTTCTGGTCGTAGGTGCCGGGGCTGGAGATATAGCCGGGTTCGCGCCCGAGTACGCGTGCGATCGCGCGCGCGGTGGCGTCCACCACCGGTGCGTCCTTCGGTGTGGCCGTGGGCAGGAAACTCATGATCTCGCGCAGGCCGTAGTCGAAGCCAGGCCGTGTGGCCTTGAGTTCTTCAAGCATCGCCACGATCTCGGCCTTGACGGCCTCCAGTGTTTCCTCGGTGATGAAGCGCCGGTCGAGTACGGCGCGGCAGCTATGTGCTACGACGGGCGAGGGCAGGTCACCGGTGGGCCGGCCCTGGTTGTCCAGGCTGTAGCGCTGCTCGATCTGCCCGCCATGCACGCTGTTGATGTTGAGCGTGCTCACTCGCGCACCAGGCGGTTCAACCGGCTGGGCCGTGCGCCTATCGCGCAACTTGGGTCCGAGTTCGGCCTCGAGCAGGTGCAGGAACGCACCCATGTGGCTGATCGCCGAGTCGCCCAGAAACGGCATCGAGCCATGCGCAATGCGCCCGCGCGTCTCGACTTCGGCCCAATACACGCCGCGGTGACCCAGACAGATGCGGTCGACACCGAGTGGTTCGGGAATGATGACGTGGTGCACCTTGGGACGGCTGAAGTAACCCAGGCCGGCCAGGTAGCCGACACCGGCGTAACCGCCGGACTCTTCGTCCACCGTGCCGCTGATCTCGATCGCGCCTGGAAACCGGATCCCGGCGTCGAGGATGGACTCGACGGCGATCACGCTGGCCGCAATGCCGCCCTTCATGTCGCAGGTGCCGCGGCCGTAGACGCGGCCGTCCCGGACCTGGGCGCCGAACGGGTCTTCGGTCCAGCCCGGACCGGGCTCGACGACGTCGATGTGGCCGTTGAAGTGAACACATTCGCCTGTGCCCTGGCCCTCGTAGCGGGCCACCACGTTGACGCGCGGATGGCTGTCCTTGTCGCCCGGTGCACCTTCGGCGCGCAGGTATTCGACCGCAAAGCCGCGCTTGCGCAGGCGTTCGCCGAGCAGCCGCGCGCAGGCCTCATAGGCGTCGCCGGGCGGATTCACGGTCGGAATGCGCACCAGATCCTGGGTCAGGGCGACCAGTTCGTCGCGCCGGCTGTCAATCCGCTCCAGCAAGGCCTCGTTGTTCTCATTTTTCATGTTTGCGCTCCATGGGGGCAGGGTTTCAAAGGCGCCCCGACTGACGGCGCATCGTCAGCAACGGGCCACTCTCTGCAGGTCGCAGATAAGCCGGCGCAATCGCCCGCAGCGAGGCAGGTGTAACGCCGAGCGCGGGCAGACCAGGCAGGGCGCCCGAGGCGACGTTGTCAACACGCAAGGATGCGAGGTTGTCGCGGCTCATCAGAGGTTCGCCAGGCATCCACTCCATCATGGTGGCCTGCACCCTGGCCAGGGTCTCGGGCAACGCAAAAACCGGCCGCGTATGGCCCGACCAGAGGCCTGCCAGCTGCGCCAGTTCGCGCAGCGTGAACACCTCGGGCCCGCAGGCTTCGAACACCGTCCCATTGGCAGCAACGGGTTTGAGCGGATTCGCCGGGCGCAGGCAGTTGACGATGGCCTGCGCTACGTCCTGCACCCAGACCGGCTGAAAGCGCGTTGCGGCGCCAGCCAGTGGCAGGAACGGCAATATCGACTGCAAACGGGCAAACATATTCAGAAACTGGTCATGCGCACCGAACACCACGCTGGGGCGCAGGATGGTCAAGGGAAGGGAGCTAACCGTCAACACGGCCTCGCCCTGCGCCTTGCTGCGCTGGTACAGCGACGGCGCATCGGCGGCGGCGCCCAGCGCGCTCACATGCACCAGTCGGGTAACCCCGGCGTCCCGGCAGGCGCGCACCAGCTTTTGCACCAGCGTCACGTGGGCGCGGTCAAACGCCGCCGCATCACCATGCAAGATGGCCACCAGGTTGACCACCGCATCGTGTCCGCGCACCAGGCGGACAAGCTGGCCCTCGTCATGGATGTCGGCCTCGGTCACGTCGACCCAGGGCAGCGGCGAGACAGTACGCGCATTGACCAAACGCCGGGTCGGAACCGTCACGCGGCAGTTCAGCTGCCCGGCTTTTTCGCAGACGTGGCGTCCGATGAAGCCACTGCCACCGAGTACGAGGATTCGCTTCATGTTGTCAAACTCCGGGTCGTCGTGTCGTGTTGGCGCAGCGGTGTCTGTCGGTCATCAGGGGAGGTCCTTGTTTTCTGCCGCCGCGTTGCTCGCGCGTGGCCCGATCATGCCCAGCCGCGACTTGAGCGACTGCGGCTGGCCGGTGGTGATGGCCGCGTAGTTGGTGGTGTTGCTGAGCACCTTCTTGACGTAGTCTCGGGTTTCGTTGAACGGAATATTCTCGGCCCAGATGGCGGCCTCGATCACCGGACCGTTACGCCAGTTGCGCGGACGTCCCGGGCCGGCGTTGTACGCCGCCGCAGCCAGCGGCATGGAGCCGGCGAAGTCGTCCAGCGCCAGCTTCAGGTAGGCCGTGCCGATCGCAATGTTGACGTCCCGGTCGTTGATCTGGTGGGGCTGGAAGTCGGTCATGCCGATCTTCTTGGCGGTCCAGCGCGCCGTAGCCGGCATGACCTGCATCAGCCCGGAGGCGCCGACACCCGAGCGCGCATCCATCAGGAAGCGGCTTTCCTGGCGGATCAGCCCATAAACGTACGCGGGATCCAGGCCGATCTCGCGTGCGCGCTTCAGTACCGCGTCGTGCATCGGCATTGGAAAGCGCTGCTCGAAAGACATGAACCCGCGCGTGCGTTCGCTGGTGTTGATGCAGTTGATCCAGTCTTCCCGGGCACAAGCCAGGTCCGCCGCCGCCAGCAGATTGCGGTCGTCCATGCCGCCGGGTTCGTGCAGGCGTACCGCGTAGTTCCATTCACGGTTGCCCTCACCCCGCAGACCCAGGCCGATTGCATAGGCGCTGCGCACCAGTGCCGGATTGGTCCTGGCGGTTTCCTTTTCCTTGTCGCTCAAGGCGGGCGGAGTGGGTGGAACTGTGATCTTGCGTCCGAGCTCCTCAAGTGCCAGTTGCTCGTAGAAACCCCGCACGCTGGCAATGCTCTCGAGCAACTGGGTAGCCAGAGCCCGGTCTGGCGCCGGCCGGCCGGCCGACATGAGTGCGCGGGCACGCCAGTAGATCCAGGTTGGATCCAGCCGCTGGCTCTCTTCCATCGCAGCGGTGGCGTCGAGCACTTGTGCCCACTGGCCGGCGCGCAACGCGGCGCGCACCTTCCATTCGAGATGCTCCGGCTGCAGGTGCTTGTCCTGGGCATTGGCGAAGTAGGCAGGCGCGTCGTCCGACAGACGCATTGCCGCACGCTTGCCGATCACGCCCCAGACATGGCTGCGTTCTTCCTGTGTCAACTGTGTGCGCCAGCGCAACTTGCTGACATGCTCGGCCGCTGCGATCGGATCGTCGGCGGCCAGCCGGATCAGGCCCAAGGTGACCAGCTCTTTGGTGCGCGGCAGCAGGGCTGTGTGTTTTTCGTCGAGGTAACGGTCCGGGTCGGCAAAAATGGTCTTGACCTTTTGGGTCCAGTCCGGATTGAGCAGGCCGATCGCCTGGGTGACCACCGACAGTCGGCCGGATTCCATGCCACCGCGGGCCCGCTGCCAGGCGGCGTCGGGTTTCATCTTGCGCGCCTTGAGCAGCACTTCGGCCGCATGGGCACAGCCGTCGTCGACGTCGCGCTGCGCCAGCCACAAGGCCTGGACCTGTTCAGCAACATCGGCTCCGCTGGCGTTGAAGTCGGCGAGCAACGCGTAGCAGCGCACCTCGCGGTCGTCATTCATGCGAAAACCGGGATATTCAGCCATGAACGTGGGCCAATTCCGGACCTGGCCGAGCAGCAGCAGCCAGTCGTTGCGCAGCCGGTCTTCCTGGTAGGTGCCAGCGTACTTGCGCAGGAACGCGCGAATCTCGTCATGCGGCGCATCGACCAGACGCGCGCGCAGTTCCCAGTATGCAGCCCAGGGCTCGAGTACATGGCCGCGCGCCTGGGGCAGCAGGGCGCTCAAACGCTTGCGATCCGACTTGCGGAACGCCTCCTTCATCTCCAGCACGGCTTCGTCGGCCTTGCTTTGTGGGTTGCTCTGCGACTGCGCCACTGCCTGACCTGACAGTGCCACGGTCATCAGTACGGTGATCGATGTCAAAATGGCTGCAAACTTCATAGCGAGATTATGGACAACTCCGAAGGTAGTCAAGCGCAGGAGAAGAAAGCCCTTCGCAAAGCGCTCATCGAACAGCGGCTGAACATGCCCGACCGCCAACAGCGTGCGGCCGTGCTGCAGGACGTGATGCGCATCTGGCTGGTTGGGCGCCCCGATATCGTGGTCGGCGCTTACTGGCCGATAAAAGGCGAGTTCGACCCCTTGCCAGCCCTGCACCGCTGGAAGGAAGACGGCGAGCTGATCGAGCAGCCGCAGCCGCGGCGCATCGGTTTGCCGGTGGTCGACAAGGTGCACAAGACCATGGTGTTTCATGCCTGGTACCCGGGTTGTCGCATGGAGGACGACGCCTATGGCATCCCCAAGCCCAAGGAAACCGAGGTGATCGTGCCCACCTTGTTGTTCATCTCCTGTGTCGGATACGGCCCG
>JBKJRR010000196.1:0-5695 GCA_046594635.1 Burkholderiaceae bacterium | reverse complement strand
TTTCTATTCCAGTACGACCTGCGGCGTTGCATGGAATAGAAACAAGCCGCTCGCCAGATCTTGGGATCACCCAGACGATCAAGAAAAGGTGCCAGCGACCAGCCGAGCTCGCGATCGTGAAAGGGCAGTGCCAGCATCTGCAGCACCGGAAAGCCGATGAACAGCAGGGTCAGCGCAATCACCAGACCCAATGATCCCGCGACAAACGAGTCGCCTGAGACGAAACCACGCAGCGCCAATCCGCGCGTGAGCAGGAACAGGAAACCGGCACCCGCAACCAGGGCGCCGTAACCCATGCCGAACTGGCGCTGCTCCGTTTCGCCAAAAAGCTGCGCCAGTGCTGGCAGGCTCCAGCCACGCAGGCCAAACAGGAAGCCCTGCGCCAGCATATAGCCGATACCCGCAAGGCCCACCGCGGTCAACAACCGGGCCTGCACCGCCTGCGGATATCGCCGCAGGCCCGCCATCAGGGCAACCAGCCCCAGACCGCCGACCGGCAGCAGCCAGAGGTTACGTCCTTGCAGCCAGAGCGATAACGCGGGGGCTCCGTCGCTGGACAGTGGATATCCACCGAGCCAGCTGGCGCCCCAGAACCCATCCTGAATCGCGTACCAGGGCAGGATTGCGACACCCAGCAGCACACACAACGCGAGGCCGGCGGCCTGGCGATCCAGGCGTGTCGTGTGCACGGAATTTACGCTAACAAGCGGTCACTGCGCCTGCGCTCAGCGCGGCAGTGAACCGATTTCGTCGTCCCACTTCTTGAGCAGTCGCTTGCGTTCGGCGGACGAGCCGTACTTGACGAAGTCGTAATTGATCAGCTTGATCTTCTTCAGGTCTGGCGCCTTGGGCGAGGTCTTGGCCGCCTTGTTGGACGGCACCTGGAACGACTTGACGTCTTGCGCCATGCTCTGGAACTCAGCGCTGAGCGCAAAGTCGTAGAACTTCTTGGCATTCTCCAGATTGCGCGAGCCCTGCACGATGCTCATTGAGCCGATTTCGTAGCCAGTGCCTTCACACGGAATGACGGTCTGGATCGGGAAGCCGGCCTCAGCCACTGCCACCGCGTCATGCGCAAACACAATGCCGATGACGGTCTCGCCCGCGCCCGCCGCCTTGATCGGCGCAGAGCCCGACTTGGTGTACTGGTTGACGTTGGCATTCATGGTCTTGAGGAACTTGAATGCCTCGTCTTCGCCGAAGATTTGCACCAGCGTGGCCAGCAAGGTATACGCCGTTCCCGATGAATTCGGATTGGCCACCTGAATCTTGCCTTTGTAGGCCGGTTTGAGCAGGTCTTTCCAGCACTTGGGTTCGGGCAGGCCCTGTTTCTTGAGCAGTTCGGTGTTGAATCCGTAGCCCAGCGCACCCGAATAAATCCCGACGGTACGTACCTTGGAGGCCACCGCCTGGCTGTTGGCCCAATCCTGCAGTTGGGTCCGCGCCGGCGACGCATAAGCCTGGGTCAGGCCCTCTTCTGCCGCCTGCAAGTGCGGGTCGCCGGTGCCACCCCACCAGACGTCACCCTTGGGGTTGGCCGATTCGGCCTTGATCTGGGCATAGGTTTCGCCCGAGCTTTTGCGTGTCATATCGACCTGGATACCGGTCTTTTTCTCGAATTCGGTCTTGGCCTGCTGGCACCAGGCGGCATCGGAGCTGCAATAAAGAGTCAGTCGGCCCTGTGCGAACACGGGAGTAGCCGACAGGCCCAGCAACAAGGTCAACAGACCGGAAATGGTGGTACGGCGCATGGCAAATCTCCTTTTGGGTCTTGGCACTGCGGATGGCGCAGGACGTTATCAATAACCGATCAACGATATGCAAGCGCGCGGCAACGGTCAATGCGTGTAAACACGCAGAAAAACCGTAGAAAACGTCTGCAGGCCGCCGTCAGCGGCCTATTGATGCACCATCAGGTCGCCACTTTTGTCGCCGCGATCAGTTCGTTCAATTTACTTTTGGCGGCGCCGGACTCGATGGCGGTCTGCGCCTTGGCGATACCGGCCTCGATAGAGTCGGTCACATTGGCTGCGTACAAGGCTGCGCCGGCATTGAGGATGACGATGTCACGTGGAGCGCCTGCTTCGTTGTCGAGCACGCTGAGCAACATGGCCTTGGACTCTTCGGCAGTCTCGACCTTGAGCGCCCGGTTGCTCGCCATGACCATGCCGAAGTCTTCCGGATGGATCTCGTACTCGGTGATCTCGCCATTGCGCAGTTCGCCCACCATGGTCGCAGCGCCCAGGCTCACCTCGTCCATTCCGTCGCGGCCGTACACCACCACGGCGTGTTCGGCACCCAGGCGCTGCAAGGCACGCACCTGAATACCGACCAGGTCAGAGTGGAACACGCCCATCAGAATGTGGGGCGCGCTCGCCGGGTTGGTCAGCGGGCCGAGCAGATTGAAGATCGTGCGCACGCCCAGTTCCTTGCGTACCGGCGCCACATTCTTCATTGCCGGATGGTGATTGGGTGCGAACATGAAACCGAGGCCCACGGTTTCTATGCAACGCGCAATCGCCTCGGGCGACAGGTTGATGTTCACGCCCAGCGCCTCCATCACATCGGCGCTGCCGCTCTTGCTGCTAACACTGCGCCCGCCATGTTTGCTGACCTTGGCCCCGGCCGCTGCGGCGACAAACATCGAGCAGGTCGAGATGTTGAAGGTGTGCGAGCCATCGCCGCCAGTGCCCACAATGTCCACCAGATGGGTCTTGTCCTGAACATGCACCTTGGTCGAGAACTCGCGCATCACCTGCGCCGCGGCCGTGATCTCGCCGATGGTTTCCTTCTTGACGCGCAGGCCGGTGATCAGCGCAGCCATCATCACGGGCGACATGTCGCCATTCATGATCTGGCGCACGATGTGAAGCATCTCGTCGTGGAAAATCTCGCGATGCTCGATGGTGCGCACCAAGGCTTCCTGCGGGCTGATCTTGATCGTGTTCTGTGGCATGGTCCTGTCTCCTTAGGTCGAGATGGCAATAGGGTCCGCTGTGGCCAGACGGATTCCGAAGTAGAGAAAAAGCGCACCCGCCACGCGATCAAGCCAGGCCAGCGCGCCGCGCAACAGCTGCAGCCGGGTGGCCAGCCAGGCTGCCGCCAAGCCCCATGCCAGATTCACCGGCAAGGCGTTGATGTTGAAGATCAGGCCCAGCAACAGGAAGGTCCAGGTCTTGTGGGTCGCATCGTGGGCAATGAACTGCGGCACAAAGGCCAGAAAAAACAGTGCCACCTTGGGGTTCAGTGCGTTGGTCCAGAAACCCTGACTGAAAACGCGGCGCAGCGGCACGGCATCGGCCGTCACCGGCTTGCCCCGATCCAGACCCGCAAGTGCGCGAGAACCCGCGCCACGCGCGATCAACATGCCAACCCCCATATAGACGAGGTAGGCCGCACCCAGCCATTTGAGTACCGTGAAGGTGGTTGCCGACGCGGCGATCAGCGCCCCCAGCCCGACCGCTGCAGCGACGACATGGACAAATACACCGGCGCCAATGCCCAGCGCCGCCACCACGCCACCACGGCGCCCGCCACGCAGGCCGTTGCGCACGATATACAGTACATCAGGCCCCGGCGTCAGGTTCAGCAGCAGGCCGGCAACGATGAACAGGCCCAGTTGGTCAATGCCAGCAAACATGGTGAAGCGTTCTCCTCGGCGCGTCGGGTGTCGGCTTCGGGGTGCCGCTTCAGCGGGCGAAAAATTCGCGCGCCGTGGCGATGGCGTGGTCGACACCGGCGGCGTCGACATCCAGGTGCGTCACGAAACGCAAGCGGTACAACCCCGAAGCCTGCACGCCATGCGCTTGCAGATAGGGGATGAAGTCTTGAGCGCGCGCGCGTGTCTCGCCCACCAGATCAACAAACACGATGTTCGTGTGCGGCGCCTCGACTTGCACACCGTCGATTTGCCGCAGACCGGCAGCCAGGCGCTGCGCCAGCACATGGTCCTGTGTCATACGGTCCACATGGTGATCCAGCGCATAGGCCCCAGCTGCGGCCAGCATTCCGGCCTGTCGCATGCCGCCACCGGCCATCTTGCGAAGCCGCATGGCGCGTTGCACCAGTTCCCGGCTGCCGCATAACACCGAGCCGACCGGGGCGCCCAGCCCCTTGCTCAGGCAAACCGACACGCTGTCAAAACACTGGGCAATGCGCCGCGCCTCGGCGATCGGGGTTGCGCCAGTCAGCGCAGCTTGCGCCACAGCGGCGTTGAACAGCCGGGCGCCATCAAGATGGCGGGCCAGCCCTTTGGACATGGCAAGTGTGCTGGCCTGCTCAAGGTATTGGAAAGGCAGCAGCTTTCCGCCCCAGGTGTTTTCCAGTGCCAGTAGCCGGGTGACCGGATAGTGCACGTCGTCAGGTTTGATCGCCGCTTCGATATCCGCCAGCGCCAGCGTCCCGTCAGCCTGCTGCGCCAAGGGCTGCGGCTGCACACTGCCAAACACTGCCGCGCCCCCCCCTTCCCAGCGGTAGGCATGCGCCATCTGCCCGACGAGGTATTCATCACCCCGCTGGCAATGCGCGAGGATGGCGCACAGGTTACTTTGCGTGCCGGTCGCCATGAACAGTGCCGTCTCGAAACCGAGCATCGCCGCCAGTTGGTCCTGCAAGGCGTTGACACTGGGATCCTCGCCATAGACGTCGTCCCCCAGAGGGGCGGCCATCATGGCCTCACGCATCGCCGGCGTCGGTCGGGTCACGGTGTCACTGCGCAAGTCAACAATCATCATATTTCTCCGTCGAATCATGGGCGGGCAGAAAGGAAGCGCCAGCCAGGGCGGGGGTATCGCACAGCACGGGGACCGTGGTCATGACAGGAAGTTCTTCAGCATCGCATGACCATGTTCGGTCAGGATCGACTCCGGATGGAACTGTACGCCCTCGAGCCGCAGCGCCGGTGGCAAACCGGTATGGCGCACACCCATGATTTCGCCGTCATCGGTCCAGGCCGTCACTTCCAGTTCGGCTGGACACGTCGCGCGCTCGATCGCCAGCGAATGGTAACGATTCACGGTGAATTGCTCTGGCAGCCCAGCGAACACACCCGAGCGTGTGGTGTGAATGACCGAGGTCTTGCCATGCATCAGTTTCTGCGAGCGCACGATTTTTGCACCCATGGCGGCGCCAATGCTCTGGTGCCCGAGGCACACGCCCAGAATAGGTAACCTGCCGATGAAATGGCGGATCGCCTCCACCGATATGCCGGCCTCCGCAGGCGAACACGGGCCGGGGGAAATCACCAGCCGGTCGGGCGCGCGTTCGGCGATGCCGGCCACGGTGATTTCGTCATTGCGAAACACCTCGACCTCGGCACCGAGTTCGCCGAAATACTGGACGATGTTGTAAGTGAAGCTGTCGTAGTTGTCGATCATCAGTATCTTGACGGGAACTCTGGACTTGTCGCTGCGCGTGTTCATTCCAGACCCTCCTCGACCAGTTCCGCTGCGCGAAGCAATGCCCGCGCCTTGGCTTCGGTCTCCTGCCATTCGAGCTCGGGCACCGAGTCGGCAACCACGCCTGCGGCGGCCTGCACATACAGGTTGCCGTCCTTGATGACACCCGTGCGGATGGCAATGGCCACGTCCATGTCACCGGCATAACTGAGGTAGCCGCAGGCGCCGCCGTACAGGCCGCGGTTGGTCGGCTCCAACTGGTCGATGAGTTCCATCGCATGCACCTTGGGCGCGCCCGT
>JBKJRR010000189.1:0-11566 GCA_046594635.1 Burkholderiaceae bacterium | reverse complement strand
TGCACGCGGGCACATCGATGGTGTCGTAGCCGACGCCAAAGCGCGCAATCAGCTTGAGCCGGATGTCCGGCCCGCTCAGGCTGGCGGGTGTGACACGTGTGAGCATGGCGCAGATGGCATCGTACCGAGCCACATGCGCCGGGGTGATTTCGCTGGAGTTGCTGTCCATGATTTCCCATTCGACTCCCGGTTGGTCGAGCAAGGCCAGCGGGGTGTTGCCGAAGATGGGTGTACCGTCGGACTGCAGGACATCGGCCGTGATGCCGACGCGGAATGTATTCATGGGTCAATTCCTCACGTGCAGGGGATCGGGTGTCTCTTGCGTTAACTGTGGCCGACGATCTTACCGGTGAACGGCCAGCGGCCGCGACCCATGCGATAGGGGCTATATTCACAGGCATCGTCGGCGGCGCATGGGGTTGTCGACGGAGCCGCAGCTCGACTGCGCCATGATCACCTTGCCTGCACCTCAGCCCAGGAGACAACAACATGACCCGCGCCGAACTTCGCGACCGTGCACCATGACCCCGAATGCCATCAAGCAGGATGTGCTGGCCGGCAAGACCGTTGCCGGTGCCATGGTGTTCGAATTTTTCTCGCCCGGCATGAGCGCCATCCTGGCCAATGCCGGCTGCCGTTTCGTGTTGTACGACATGGAGCACACCGGACTTGGCTTTGAAACCCTCAAGTGGCTTTTCTCCAGTTGCCGCGGATTGCCGATTGAACCCATGGTCCGGGTTCCTCGTGGCGAATACACCTGGCTGGCGCGCGCCCTCGACCTGGGCGCGCGTGGTGTCATGGTTCCGATGGTCGAAAGCGCAGAGCAGGCGCGTGGCATCGTTCAGGCTTGTCGTTATCCGCCGGTCGGACGGCGCGGCGCGGCATTCGGTTTTGCGCAGTGCGACTACCTGGGAGGGGATGTAGCCGAAAAAATCCGCGAGGCGAATGCACGCACCATGGTGATCGCGCAGATCGAGACCGAGCATGGCCTGGCCAACGTCGATGCGATCGCCGCTGTCGAGGGTGTCGATGTGTTGTGGGTCGGGCATTTCGACCTGTCGAATTTCATGGGGTTACCCGGGCAGTTCGACGACCCCCGCTTTGACGCAGCAATGCGTGACGTTGTACGCGCCTGCCGCCGCCATGGCAAGGCGGCTGGGTTCATGGCGACCGACCCGGCGTGGGTGCAACGGGCGCGGGAAATGGGTTACACCATGATCGCGGCCGGCACCGACAATGGAATGCTGCAACAGGCCTTCACGCAGATGGTGGGGCACATCGATGAAGGGACGGCAGCCTGATGTGCCGTAGCAATCATGTTTGATCTGCACAACAAGGTGGCACTGGTGACCGGCGCCTCGCGTGGCCTGGGCTGGGCAATGGCGCAGGCGCTGGCAAGCCGCGGCGCACATGTCGTGCTCAACGCGCGCGACCCTGCGGCGCTTGAGGCACGGGTGGCCACACTGCACGGCGAAGGCTTGTCGGGCGGGTCGGCAGCGTTCGATGTCAACGACGCCGAGGCAGTCGAGCGCTGCGTGGCCGGCATCGTTGCGCAACATGGCCATCTGGACATCCTGGTGGCCAACGCCGGCATCAATCACCGCGCGCCGATCGGCGATTTTTCGCTGGCCGATTTCCAGCGGGTCATGAATACCAATCTGACCTCGGTCTGGCTGTTGTGCCGCGCTGCGGCTGGCGTGATGGCGCCCCGGCGAAAGGGCCGCATCATCCTGACCGGATCCATCAGCGCCATCAATGCGCGCGCATCGATCTCGGCCTATGTCGCCAGCAAGGGCGCGGTACACGCGCTGACCCGGCAACTCGCGGTCGAACTGGCGCCATCGGAGATCACGGTCAATTGCATCGCACCCGGCTTTTTCGCCACCGAAATGAATACGCCGCTGCTGGAGAACCAGGAATTCAACGACTGGGTTGGCCGCCGTACACCCGCCGGTCGTTGGGGGCGACTCCAGGAAATCGGGCCTGCTGCCGTGTTTCTGGCCTCCGACGAAGCGTCGTACGTCAGCGGTTTGATCATGACCGTGGATGGCGGATTCACGGCTGCCATGTAGCATCTGTGTGCACGTATGACGTGGGGCACAGGCGGGCACCGGCCTGGAGCAGGCCAGGACATGGCGTGCGCCGTGTTGCCGACCTTCTATTGAATTGGAATAGCTGAAATGACAACACTGCGTGAACGTTTCGGACGACCTTTGCGGCTGGCCGTCATTGGTGGCGGCCCCGGCGCCTGGATTGGTGAAATGCATCGGGGAGCGGCCCATATGGATGGGCACTGGCGCGTGGTGGCCGGCGTGTTTTCCAGCGATCCGCTGCGTTCGCGCGACGCCGGCATCGCGCTTGGACTGGAGCCTGAGCGGGCCTATGGCGAGGTCGCACAGATGCTTGCGCGCGAGCGCACGCGTGACGACGCCATCGACGCGGTGGCCATCATGACGCCCAACGACACCCACCATCCCTATGCGGCGGCAGCTTTGGATGCAGGATTTGATGTGGTGGGCGACAAGCCGGTGGCGGGTGACTTTGCGCAGGCGTGCGATCTGTTGCAGCGCACACACAAGGGCCGGCGACTGTTCGCCATCGCCCATGGGTACTCGGCGTATCCAATGACCCGCTACGCGCGCCATCTGGTGCGCGAAGGTGTGCTCGGTGAGGTGCGCCTGGTGCAGGTCGAATATATCCAGAGCGGGCTGGCGACCCGTGTCGAGGACGGCCCGTCCAGCCGGCGCCTGGAGTGGGTACTGGATCCGCAACGCAGCGGACTGGCCCTGGTGATGGGGGCTATCGGATGCCATGCCCAGCACCTGGCCTGTTTCGTGGCAGATACATCGATCGCCAAGGTCAGTGCCGACGTCGGTGCGCTGATGCCGGGTCGCAAGGTGATTGACCATGTGTCTGCCTTGCTGGTTTTTGACAATGGCGCGCGTGGCACGTTCACCGTGACACAGGCCGCGGCTGGCGCCGAGAACGACATCCGCCTGCGTGTTGTCGGATCCAAGGGCTCGCTTGAGTGGTTGCATCGACAGGCCAGCTACCTGCAACTGTCGATACAAGGTGAGGCCTCACGCACCATCGGCCGTGGCGATACCTTCCTGCCGCCCGAGATCCTGGCTGCGGGGCGCACGCCACGTGGTCACCCGGAAGGGCTGCGTGAGGCGTTTGCCAATATTTACAGCGAGATGGCCTTTGACCGGATGGCGATGGCATTGGGTGAAAAGCCGCCCGCTATGCCGTATCCACGTATTGCCGACGGCGTGCATACGATGGCTTTCATCGAGGCCTGCCTGCGCTCGCATGACTCCGGTCAGTGGGCGGAACTGGAGCCGGTGCCAACAGGCTCGTAGCGGCTGCACGACCGCGCAGCAGCGTCAGCTCGGAGCTGGCGCGCGTTCGTAGGTGACGAACGCGAAGCCCATGCTGCCCTCGGTGATGTGGCTCTCGCGCGCGGTCTCGCGCCAATCGCCGCCCAACGCGGGCGCGAATACGTCACCGTCGAAGTCACGATCGAGTTCGGTGACAACGGCACGGGTCGCCAGCGGCATGGCGGCAGCGAACAGTTGTGCGCCGCCGATCACCCACAAGTCGTCCGGCCTGGGCGTCAGGCCTGCACATATGGCGCAACCCCATTCCAGGCTGTCTACGGCCAGCGCACCATCGCTGTGCCAGTCTCGCTGACGCGTAACGACGATATTGGTGCGGCCCGGCAAGGGCCTGAAGCGCGGCGGCAACGAGTCCCAGGTCTTGCGTCCCATCATGACCGGTGCGCCGGCCGTTTGCCGCTTGAAATGCGCGAGGTCCTGTGGCAAGTGCCAGGGCAGGCTGTTGTTCGCGCCGATCACACCATTGCGGGCGCGTGCGTAGATCAGACTAATGCGCATGGGGGTACCTTGCCGCGCTGACGTCATACTGCGACCGGCGCGCTGATGGCCGGATGACACTGGTAGTCCTGCAATTCGAAGTCTTCGAAGGCATAGTCAAACAGCGATGCGGGCCGACGCCGGATGTGCAACTTCGGGTAGGCGAAGGGTGTGCGGCTCAATTGCAGCTTCACCTGTTCATGGTGGTTGCTGTAGATGTGGCAGTCGCCGCCAGTCCAGATGAAGTCGCCCAGCGCCAGGTCACATTGCTGCGCGACCATGTGTGTCAGCAGGGCATAGCTGGCGATGTTGAATGGCACGCCCAGAAAGATGTCAGCACTGCGCTGGTACAGCTGGCAGCTCAGCCGGGCCGGTTCGCCGGCAACGTCAGAAGGCGCAACATAGAACTGGAAAAACGCATGGCAGGGCATCAAGGCCATCTTGTCGAGTTCGGCCACGTTCCAGGCACTGACGATGATGCGCCGCGAATCCGGGTTGGTCTTGAGCGTCTGGATCACATTGGCGATCTGGTCGATATGCCCGCCATCGGGTGTGGGCCAACTGCGCCATTGCACGCCATAGACCGGGCCCAGGTCACCGTCGGGGCGGGCCCATTCGTTCCAGATGCTGACGCCGCGTTCCGTGAGCCAGTGGTTGCTCGACGAACCGGTCAGGAACCACAACAGCTCCTGAATGATGGAGCGCAGATGCACCTTCTTGGTGGTGACCAGCGGGAAGCCCTCGTTCAGGTCAAAGCGCATCTGGTGGCCGAACACGCTGGTGGTGCCGGTGCCGGTGCGGTCGCTCTTGTGTACGCCATGTTCGAACACATGGCGCATGAAGTCTTCATACTGGGATCGGATCGGCGCGGTCATGGTTCGGCTCAGGGGGTAGGGGAATAGCGGGCTAGGGAAGACGACAAATGCCGGTGCAGTGCGGATTACCGCGGCCGGCAATCCACACCCAATTGTGCGTAAAAATTCACAGGCCGGTGCTTGACGCAATTGTGCCTCAGGCTAAAGTCGGAAGCGTCGGTGTCGGGGCGATCATCCTTGGCGACAGTAGCACCAGTGACCCATTTTGACGTGGTGCCACCGACGCCAATCCCCTGTCTCAGCCGGTGATTCCGTCCGCGCTCAGATGCAACACCCGGTCAGCCAGTTGCGCTGCCGCGGTCGAATGGGTCACCATCACCAATGACGCGCCGTGCTGTCGGGTTTGACCGACCATTGCATCCATCACCTTGGCTGCGGTTGTGGGGTCCAGGTTGCCGGTGGGTTCATCGGCCAGCAGCAGAACCGGGCGGTGCACCAGCGCGCGGGCAATGGCCACACGCTGCAACTGCCCGCCACTGAGCTGCTCTGGCAGTCGGGATCCGAGCGCACCCAGACCCACAGCGTCGAGCATGGCCTGGACGCGTTGCTTGTCTTGCGGTCGGTTGCGTCCGCCGAGCAGCATCAGAGGCAGGGCCACGTTCTGCGCCACGTCCAGGTGTGGCAGTACGTGAAACGCCTGAAACACGAAGCCGATGCGCCCGCGGCGAAAAATCGCCCGTTCGGTTTCGTCCATCGAGCCGATGTCGGCACCTGCCAGCGTGACCTGACCAGCGTCCCAGTGATCGAGTCCTGCCATGCAGTTGAGCAGGGTCGATTTGCCGACACCCGACTCGCCGACGATGGCGACAAACTCGCCCGGCGCAACGGTCAACGAGACATTGCGGAACACGCTGATGCCGTCGTATTCCTTGCGCAGCGCGTTCACCACCAGCGTCATGGACGCGCTTTCGCCAGTGTGCCTGCCGCCGCCAGCACCCGTTCGACCACCGGGTCTTCGTCGCAGGCAATCACATGGCGCGTCGGCATGCTGCGCAACCAGGTGAGCTGGCGTTTTGCCAGTTGCCGGGTCGCAATCACACTGCGCTCGAACCACAACGTCGGCATCGCGCCACTGTCCAGGTCTTCCCAGGCCTGGCGGTAACCGACGCAGCGCATGGAGGGCAGGTCCAGGTGCAGATCGCCACGTGCGCGCAAGGCACGCACCTCGTCCAGAAAGCCCTGATCGCGCATGGCTTTGAGCCGCAGCACGATGCGCTCGTGCAGCCAGCTGCGCTGGCGCGGTTCTAGCGAGAGCATCGGCATGGCCGCGAAGCGCGAAACGCATGCGTCGGGCCGGGCGTCGCCGTGCCATGCGCTCAGAGGCCGTGCGGTCAAGCGGAACACCTCGAGTGCACGCTGGATGCGCTGGCTGTCATTGGGGGCCAGCCGCGCGGCTGTCACCGGATCGACCTGCGCGAGTTCGGCATGTTGCGCCGGCCAACCCCGTGCCGCTGCCTGCTCGTCGATAGCCGCGCGAATGGCCGCGTCGCGTCCGGGCATGTTGTGCAGGCCCTCGATCAGCGCCTTGAAGTACAGCATCGTGCCTCCTACCAGCAAGGCCAGCCGTCCGCGCCGGTTGATGTCGGCAACCAGAGCGGTGGCGTCACGGGCGAACTCAGCTGCGTTATAGGCATGCAGCGGATCCCGGATGTCGATCAGATGGTGGACCACGGCATCGCGCTGCGCTCGTGATGGCTTGGCAGTGCCGATGTCCATGCCGCGGTAGACCAGGGCCGAATCGACGCTGATGATCTCCAGCGGAATCTGCTGCGCCAGTGCCAACGCCGCTGCAGTCTTGCCACTGGCGGTTGGGCCGGCCAGTGCCAGGCACCAGGGATGGGCTTCAGTCATGTGGGGGCGCAACCGGTCGCGGCACGCCATGTTTCTGGACCAGCGTCCAACCGGCGAGCGCGATCAGCACGCTCCAGAACCAGATGCCATTGGTCAGCGCAAAGACGGTGCCGTCCATGCGCCAACCGAGCCAGCCGCCCATGGCGAAGGCCACCACCATCATCATGAAACCATTAAGCGCCGATGCGGTGCCGGCCATGTGCGGAAAAGGTCCGACGGCGCCGCTTTGTCCACAGGGCTGGTGCACACCATGGGCCATCATGAACAGGTACATGGGCACGATGATGAACCATTTGCCATTGGGTCCACTGCTCCAGCCGGCCAGCGCAAACAGCCCCATCGACGTGCCGGCTGTCAAGGTCATGGCGCTGGCCACGGCGACGGCGCCGCGTACGCCCAGCTTTATCAGCAGTCGCCGGCAAAGGAACGTGCCCATGAGGTAGCTGAACGACACCGAGAACATCAGCATGCCGTAGGCAGTTTTGCTCAGAGAGAGAACCTGGATGAACACGAACGAAGAGGAGGCCAGGAACGTGAACAGCCCGCCGTAGGACGCTGACGAGATTGCGGACCATGCGACGAAGGTGCGGTTGCCTGCAATATGCCCCCAGCTGCGCACCAAAGCCCGTGGAGCCAGTGCCTGTGGCTTGACGTGAACCAGTGATTCCTGGAATCGCATTGCCACCAGCATCAGGGACGCGGCGGCAAAAACCGCCAGCACCAGCAGCGCGGCACGCCAGCTGAACAAGTCCGTCAGCAGGCCGCCGATGGGCGCACTCAGGCAGGCGATCACCGCCAATCCCGACAAAGCCTTGGACATCACCTGCGCACCTTCAGACGGGTCGTACAGGTCGCGGATGATGGCGCGCGCGCCCATCACGCTGGCACCCATGGCCACGCCTTGCAAGGTGCGCCAGATCACCAGCATGTCCATGCTCGGCGCCAGAGCCGACCCGATCGCGGCCACGATATAGGTGCTCAGCCCGAGCAGCAGGATGGGGCGCCGGCCAAACCGGTCCGACAGCGGCCCCCAGGCCATTTGAGATACGCCAAAGGCCAGCAGCAGGGCGGTCAGCGTGAGCTGAGCCTGGGTCATGCCGGCGCCCAGATCGGCGGTCAGGGTCGGCAGGGCGGGCAGGTACAGGTCGGTGGTGATCGGCTGGATGCCCAGCAGGCCAGCCAGGATCAGCACGACTGTGCCGGCGCTCATGGCGCGGCGGTCGGGGCTTGCCGCTTGCGACAAAGGGGGCGGCGGCAAGGACATGGGCTGTGAGCGTAGCAGATGGCCGTGCGTCACGACGCCGCGCGCGCAGGGAATCGGGTGATTCGCGTCAGCGCAATCCGAACAGATCGGTCATCGCGCTGCGATAACGCGACTGCCCAAGGGCATTGGTGTTGTGGTGCGAGCCGCCTTCGACCAGCACGAACGCCTTGGGTTCGGATGCGGCGTCGAACAGGCGGCGCCCCAACTCGGGCTTGATCAAGGTGTCTTGTGCACCATGCACCACCAGCAGGGGTGAGCCGATACGGCTGACCTTGCGCTGCGCATCGAATCGCTGCGTGATCACCGGACCGATCGGCAACCAGCCCCATTTCGTCGTACCGAACACGTCGGCGATGGAGGTAAAAGTGCCCTCAACCATGACCCCCGCCTCGTTATCGACCTGGCTTGCGAGCTCGATGGCGATGGCGCCACCGAGCGAGTGGCCGAATATGTAACGCGGCCGGCCAGGATACGTCTGGCCCAGCCAGTCCCAGGCTGCGCGCGCGTCTTCGTAGGCGGTGGCCTCGACTGTGGGCGCAGGATCACTCTTGCCGAAGCCCCGGTAGTCGAGTGCCAGCACGGCAAATCCGAGCTCCTGCATGCGCCGCGCACGAAACGCCGAACTGGTGACATTCCAGCGTGAACCGTGCAGGTAAAGCAGCACCGGGGCTGCAGAGTCAGGCGTGGCACCGTCCGTGGCTTGGCGTGCCGGCGCGTCTTGCCACAAGGCATGCAGACGAACCCGCTTGTTGCTCAGCCGAGAGTCGAATTCGATCCAGCGGTCATCCATGCCATCAGCGGAATATCCGCCCCAGGTGCGGTTGCTGGGCTGGAAGATCAATGCGCCCTGTTGCTCGTCGAGTGAGGCGCAACCCGCCAGCAGCACGGCGGCCAGGCTCAGAATCCAGGATGTGGCACAGCGGATCATGGGGTAGTCAGGCAAAGATGTCGTGCACGGCAGCTGGGATCGGCCGCATGGTAGTGCAGCGTGCACGTGGGTGCAGTCTCCTGCGATACAACCGTTGGCTGTACAGGGAGATCGCCGCATGGTGACGGGCCATTTCCACGGACGTTATGCTTGACCCGCACTGTATTCGATCTTGAACAATATTCCATTCAGCCTCGCCGCCGACCGCAACAGTCAGCCGATCCTGGCAGTGTTGCAGCAGATCTTGCCCGCGCGCGGGCGGGCGCTGGAGATCGCTTCGGGAACAGGCCAACATCTGGCCCGATTTGCCATCGCATTGCCGCAGTGGGATTGGCAACCCAGCGATGCAGTACAGACAAGCTTTCCGGGTATCGCGGCGCGGGTCCAGCAGGTCGGCTGCCGCAATGTGCACCCACCGGTGTTGCTTGATGTTCGCGATGCGCGCTGGCCGGCGCTGGGACCGGCATTCGGTGCGCCGTTTGACTTGGTCTTTTGCGCCAACATGATCCATATCGCGCCCTGGGACTGTTGCTGCGCCTTGATGCGCGGTAGCAGCCACCACCTGGCTGCGGACGGCAGGCTGGTGTTGTACGGGCCGTATTTCGAAGACGGCGTCACGGTGGCGCCGGGCAACATTGCCTTTGACCAGGACCTGCGCGGGCGCAATCCGCAATGGGGTGTACGCTCGCTGCAGGATGTTGCGGCACAGGCCAGGCAGGTCGGACTGCTGCTGCTGGAACGACACACGATGCCGGCGAACAACCTGCTGCTGGTGTGGGGCCGCGCCGGCGGCTGATGCGGCGAATTTTCCGGTATCAGCGCCCACGCATGAACAGGTTGTCGAGTTCCCGGATCGTTATTTGGCGCCAGGTCGGTCGGCCGTGGTTGCATTGGTCGGAGCGTTCGGTCTCCTCCATCTGCCGCAGCAAGGCGTTCATTTCCTCCAGCGTCAGGCGCCGGTTTGCCCGGACAGCGCCATGGCATGCCATGGTGGACAGGATCTCATCGCGCGCGCGTTGCACCACGGTGCTGGCTTCGTGTTGTGCAAGCTCGGCCAGAACGCTGCGCGCCAAGGCCGTGGTGTCACCCTGGGCCAAGGTGCTGGGCACGGAGCGTACTGCGAGCGTGGATGCCGACAGGGCCGTGATCTCCAGGCCCAGCGTGCGCAAAGGTTCGGCGTGTTCCTCGGCCGTGGCCAGTTCCAAAGCGGTTGCTGAAAACGTGGCGGGAATCAGCAGGGGCTGGCTGGGTAGCGCTGCGCCATCGTTTTGAGCGCCTATTTGCGCCTTCAGTCGCTCGTAGACGATGCGTTCATGCGCCGCATGCATGTCGACGATGACCAGTCCCTGCGCGTTTTCCGCCAGGATGTAGATACCTTGCAGCTGTGCCAGCGCACGGCCCAGCGGCCAGTCGCCGGCGGGCAGCGGGATGCTGATTTCGCCGGTAGTGGCAGCGTTCTGGCGCGCTGCCATTGGGTCGCTTTTGGCAACTACGGCACCAGGCGGCGGGTTTGACTCGGGTGAAGGCAGACCTTCGGCGCCAGTCTCACTACCACTGGCCGTCGCGGCACCATCGACGCGCCGCACTGGCCACAATGCTTCGAAGTCGGATACCCGGTGCGCAGAAGCTGCCGACCCGAAGCGCATCGCGGGTTGTGTCCACGATCGTGAGCTTGCGTCGGCCGGTTCGCCGTCAAGTGCGTTCAACACTGGCAGAAGTCCAGCCGCAGGTGCCAGCGCCGCGCCAGCGCGGGGCTTGGCGAGTGCATCCTGTACCGCATGACGCACTGCCTGGTGCACCTCGCGGCTGTCGCGGAAGCGCACCTCGATCTTGGTCGGATGCACATTGACGTCGACACGTGTCGGGTCGATGTCGATATGCAGCACATACACCGGCTGGCGATGGCCATGGAGCACGTCCTCATAGGCGCTGCGCACGGCGTGCGTCAGTACCTTGTCGCGCACGAAGCGACCGTTGACATAACAGAACTGCTGGTCGCCCCGCGCCCGGGCCGCGTCGGGTATGCCGATCCGCCCGCGCACGCGCACGGGATGCCGGTTGTCGCGCCGCTCCGCAGGCGGGGTGTCTGACGCACCGCCGTCATCGAGTGCCACCGATCGCTCGACGAATTCCGCGCCGAGCACATCGCTCAAGCGTTGGTCGAACGCAGTCGCCCCGTCGGTGATCGTGCTGGCCGGCTGTGCGCGCCACTGCTGCACCAGACGGCCTTCATGCCACAAGGCGAAACCGACGTCGGGGCGCGCCAGTGCCGGACGGCGCACCGCCTCCAGGCAATGGGCGAGTTCAGTGGCGTCGGTCTTGAGAAACTTGCGCCGGGCCGGTGTGCTGAAGAACAGTTCCTTGACCTCCACCGTGGTGCCGACCGCGCGCGCGACCGGTCGCAATTCGCCACTTTGGCCGTCAAGTGCAAAGGCGCCGCTGGCATCGACGGTGCGCGACGCAACAACGCAGTCGGCAATGGCATTGATAGCTGCCAGCGCCTCGCCCCGAAAGCCGAAACTGCCGACGGATTCGAGTTCATGCAGATTGCGGATCTTGCTGGTGGCGTGACGTTTGAGCGCCATCGGCAGCTCTTCGCGCACGATGCCGATGCCGTTGTCCTCGACCGCGATCAGACGCACGCCACCTGCGAGCAGACGCACCGTGATCTGGGTCGCGCCGGCGTCGAGCGCGTTGTCGACCAGTTCACGCACCACCGATGCCGGTCGTTCTACCACCTCGCCTGCGGCGATCTGGCTGATCAACGCATCGG
>JBKJRR010000084.1:0-11455 GCA_046594635.1 Burkholderiaceae bacterium | reverse complement strand
ACGAACAGCGCATGCACACGGTCTTCGCCGCCGATCCATGCAAACAGGGTCTCAAATGGCGCTTTTTCTTGAATCTTCACGCCGCGCGCTCCAGGCCGTTGCCCTGCGCCAAACGCCTACTGTGGTGCACGGCGCAAGGTCTCGACCACCGGCCGGCGCAACACATCGCGCAGGCCCCACCAGCCGGCCAGCATGGCCAGCACGGCACCGGCCAGGGCACCTTCGAGCGGCACCAGCAGCGAAGCAGTCCAGGCGAAATTGAAGACGTACCGGGCCAGGGCCCAGCCCACAACCGTGGCCACCAGCGCTGCCAGCAAACCGGCCAGCATGCCGACACCGGCGAGTTCCGCGCGCTGGACCTGGCGCAGTAGCCGCGCTTGCGCACCCACGGCGCGCATTACAGCGAACTCGCGCGCACGTTCCTCACGCGTGGCGGTGATGGCGGCGAACAACACCACCAGTCCGGCCGCGAGCGTGAACAGGAACAGGAACTCGACCGCACGCACCACCTGATCGAGCACCCGCTGGACCTGTGCCAACGTGGCGCTGACATCAATGCTGGTGATGTTCGGGAATTCACGCACCAGTGCGTTGTCGAAACCCTTGTCCGGCGGCGCCTTGAAGGCCGTCATGAAGGTCACAGGCACATCGGGCAGGTCGTTGACCGGGTAGATGACGTAGAAGTTGGCGCGCATCGAACCCCAGTCGACCTTGCGCAGCGAAGTGATCTTTGCATCCACCGGCATGCCGGCAATGTCGAAACGCAGGCTGTCACCCAGCTTCAGGCCCAGGGTTTCGGCAATACTTTCCTCGACGCTGATCGCACCTTTCTCGGCTTCGGTCCAGCGACCCGCGACGATGTCGTTGTGGGCCGGACGCGTCGCACTGTTGGACAAGTTGAATTCGCGATCGACGAGCCGGCGCGCCCTCTCATCGCCCATCGCCTCGGGAACCACGGCGTTGCCATTGATGGCGATCAACCGCCCCCGGATCATCGGGTACCAGTCGTACCCCCGCACGCCAGCATCCTGCAATCTGCGCTGGAACTGGGTGCTCTGGTCCGGCATGACGTTGATGATGAAGCGGTTGGGCGCATCCGCCGGTGTGGCCTGGCGCCAACTGCTGATCAGGTCGGTGCGCAGCAACACGAGCAGGATCAGCGCCAGCAGGCCGACCGCCAACGCGCTGACCTGCACCACCGCATAAGCCGGGCGTGCCGATATCTGGCGCGTGGCCAATACCAGCCAGCGAGGCGCGGTGGTCTCGTTTACGCTGCGCCGAAGCAACTTGACCGCAATCCAGCTTAGCCCGGCAAACACCACCACCGCACCGGCAAAACCCCCAACGGCAATGAGTCCGAGCATGATGTCGCTGCTGGCGGCCAGCAGCAACGCGGCAAACCCGACCACCCCCACGCCCAGCACGGCCAGTGAGGCGGGCTTCAGATTGCCGACATCGCGCCGGATCACGCGCAGCGGCGGGACCTGCGCGAGCTGCAATACGGGCGGCAGTCCGAACGCGATCAACAAGGTCATGCCCATGCCCAGGCCAAACAACACCGGCCAGATGCTGGGCGCCGGCAATCCGGCTTCGACCAGACCGGCCAGCAAGGCGACAAAGCCGTAGTGCACGCCAAATCCGATCAGCAGACCCAGCACACTGGCCATCAGGCCGACGGCAGCGAACTCGACGGTATAGGCCCAGGCAATGGTGCGTTGGCTCAGGCCCAGCACGCGAAGCATGGCGCAGTCGTCCAGATGGCTGGCGGCAAATCCGCGTGCGGCCAGTGCCACGGCGACGGCGCTGAGCATGGCCGCCAGCAGAGCCACAAGGTTCAGGAACTTCTCGGCTCGTTCCATGGTCTGGCGCATGTCGGCCCTGCCGCTTTCCAGGGATTCGACGCGGGTCCCCCGCAATTGCCCGCTGTCCACCATTTGCTTCGCCCATTGGCCGAACTGGCGTATCGGGGCTTCGTCGCCGGCCACTGCAAAGCGGTAGTTCAGACGACTGGCCGGCTGCACCAGACCGGTGGCCGGCAGATCGACCTGGTTGAACATCACCCGAGGAGAGAAATTGACGAATCCCCCGCCCCGGTCCGGCTCGATGACGATGAGCTGGCTGACCATGAATCGTTTGTCGCCCAGCAGCAGGTCGTCACCGATGCGCAGATTGAGGGACTCCAGCAGGGCCGGGTCGATCCAGACCTCACCCGACGCAGGAATCTCACGTGTTTTCGCGCCGGCCCCGTCGACGGAGCTTGATACCGTCAGGTTGCCACGCAGCGGATAACCGGTCGGCACCACCTTGAGCGCCACCAGCTTGCTCGCGCCGCCGCGCTCGTCCGACGCACGTGCCATGGTCGGAAAACTGATGGTGGTGGCACTGCGCAGGCCCAGCGACCGCGCGCGCTCGAGCACTGCCGTCGGCGTGACCTTATCGGTCGACAATACGAAGTCGCCACCCAGCAATTGACGCGCATCGCGCTTGAGCCCGCCCTGCAGCCGATCGGCAAAAAAACCGACCGCCGTGAGCGCCGCGACCGCCAGCGTGACAGCCACGATCAGCAGACGCAGTTCGCCGGAGCGCAAATCGCGCCAGAGCGCGCGCAGGCCCAGGCGCCAGAAAGACGTATTCATGCCGGTACCTTAGCCGATCCGGGATGCCCCTGCGCCGTGGGGGCCTGACACGAACCCGCAATCAGGCGGCCGCACGCAGCCTGGTACCGGCAAGTTCGGGTTGCAGTTGCAGGCGCTGCGGCGCCGTGAAACACAGGAAACGGCGGTTTGTCGCACGGCCAATGGTGCACAGCCCCAGGTCGTGCGCAACCGCATGGCCCATCTGGGTGATGCCACTGCGCGAGACCACGATGGGCACACCCATCTGCGCCGACTTGATGACCATTTCACTGGTCAACCGGCCTGTGGTGTAGAACACCTTGTCAGCGCCCGTCATGCCGCCCGGGTGGGCGCCAGCGCCAGCTGGTGCATCGGCCGCCGGGTCGGGGCGATCGTCGCTCTGCAGCCACATCCAGCCGGCGATGGTGTCGATCGCATTGTGGCGTCCCACGTCTTCGACGAACATCAGCTGCTGCTGGCCGCGGAACAGGGCGCAACCATGAACCGATCCCGCCACCTTGTAGGTGCTCTCCTGCAGCCGGATCGTGTCAACAATGCCATAAAGCTCCGACTGCATCAGGGTGGCTTGCGGCAGCGCGAGCTGGGCCACTTCGTCCATCAGGCTGCCAAACATGCTGCCCTGGCCACAACCGGTGGTGACGACCCGTTTGGCAGTGCGGTTCTCGATGTCCGACACGCCATGGCGCGTCTTGACTGCCGCCACGCCCACGTCCCAGTCGACGGTGATGGCCTCCACCTCGGACACCGACCGCACCAGCCGCTGATTGCGCAGATAACCCAGCACCAGCAGTTCCGGCTGGGCGCCCAGGGTCATCAAGGTCACCAGTTCGCGTTTGTCGACATACACCGTCAGCGCCCGTTCGGCCGGAATCGATACCGACTGGCATTCTACGGTCTCGTTGACCGCGACAATGCTGCGCGTCAACGGCGCACGCGCGACGGTCATACGGGGCAATAGCGGGGGCGGACGGATCAACATGGGCCAAGACTACAGCACAAAGGCCGACGCCTTGCGCCGCCGACCATGTGCCATTTTGCGGGCTCAGGGCTTCTTGGCAGGATTGACAACAGCATCCGGCTGCTTGGTACTGGGCGGACTGGTCGCCGTGGCCGCCGGGGAATGCGCACCCGCTGCCTCGATAGGCTTGGCCGCGGCCACCACGAACGGGCCTGGGTCGGCACAGGCTTGTGCCGACCCAGGCGCCACCACCTGTTTGCCGGCCGCACGCGCCTGCGACAGATAGTGGGCTACCACCTTGTCCTGCGACTGACACAGCTTGAACGCGTCTACCTTGTTGCCCCATCCTGCCTTTTCAGCCGCGGCTGCAGCGGCGGCCTTGGCTTCGTTTGAAGGTGCCGGCAACTTGGCCTGGGCGGTTCCTCCCAGCGTTGCGATCGCCAGCGCCAGCAGGCAGTGGGCATAGATTGAAATCTTCATGGGGTTGCCCTCAGGCTTGCACCGGCTTGCCAGACGCCGATGGGTTTGGGGAGGAAGAGCGTTGGCGCGCAATCTTGCCGGACTCGATGTCGTCGTACCAGTACGCGTGGTGTTCCTTGGCCCAGGCTTCGTCGACATAGCCGGTACGCATGGCCTTGTAGGCACCCTTCATGCCGATGGTGCCGATATAAATGTGGCCCAGGAACATGGCCATCATGAAGACAGCCGCCACCGCGTGCACCATGTGGCTGACCTGCATCGTCGCGCGTTCGTACAGCAGACCAGGCACCAACTTGTCCATCACCAGCCCGGAGCCGACAACGATGGCACCGAGCAGCATCACGCCACCCCAGAACACGATTTTCTCACCAGCGTTGAAGCGGTGTGAGGGCACCTCCTTGCCCGACAACATACCGCCACCCTTGGCCAGCCATTCGCCATCGCCCTTGTGCGGCATGTTGTCCTTGAGGAAAGTCAGGAACACCACGACCAGGGACACCGCAAACAGCGGCCCGGCAAAGTTGTGCGCATTCTTGAGCGCGTAGGTCAACCAGCCGAACAAGCTCGCACCCATTACCGGCAGCAGGAAGAACTTGCCAAACGCCATCACCACACCGGAGATAGCCAGCACGCAGAACGCAATCGCATTGGTCCAGTGGGCCGAGCGCTCGAACGGTGTGAAGCGTTCGATCTTGCGCGGGCCCTCGCCGTCGGCATGACCCAGTTTACCCTTGCCGAAGTAGAACAGCGCGATGGCGCCCAGCACGATCAGCAGCAAAGAGCCGCCGTACGGAATGATCCACTGGTTGCGTACCTGGCGCCAGGCCTCGCCGGCGTTGGTCCAGCGCGAGCCCGGATATTGCACGAATCCCTGGATCAGATTTCCTGCTTCTGGGGCCTCGCTGCGCGGCAGACTGCTGTAACCGGTAACACCAGCGCCGACCTGCCGCCACATCGGCGCGTTGTTACCGGGCTGTACCTTGGCGCGTTCACCATTGCTTTGCTCGGCATACCCGGCCTCGGTGCTGGCATCGGGCCGGACCTCAAAGATGTTCTGGCTCTTGATCGCGCCCTCGGCAACCGGGGCGGCAGGAGCCGGTGCCGATGCCGGCGTCTGCGCCCAGACACCTAGCGCGGCCACCGACAACACGACGGCGACACTCAGTGCTTTGATCATCACGTGCTCCGTCAATTCTTGCGACCGTAATGGTCGTCTTGGCCGCGTTGCGCACGGACTTTCAAATGTTCCTGCCAGCTCGCCTTCTCTCCGGCTTTCCAACCGGCATCGTTGTACGCCTGGCTGGCGCCGGCATACGGCGGAGAGTCCTTGCGCTTCTGGCTGTTTGCCGTCTGCGGATTTTCCGAGCAGGCCACCAGGGTCAGCGCCATGGCAGCAGTGAGCAGCGCGGCCTTCATCACTTGGTCCCCGGCGTCGGCAGGCTGGCTTGCTTGGCGCCGTACGCCGTACCCCAGCCCCATACCTCGGCGCCCTTGCCACGCATCACGACACGGTTGCGCAGGATGTCCGCCACCACGTCGCCGTCACCGGCAATCAGGGCCTTGGTGGAACACATCTCGGCGCAGGCCGGCAATTTGCCTTCGGCCAGCCGGTTGCGCCCATATTTTTCGAATTCGGCCTCACTGCCGTGTTCCTCAGGTCCGCCGGCGCAGAAGGTGCATTTGTCCATCTTGCCGCGCACGCCAAACGTGCCCTGGGACGGGAATTGCGGCGCGCCGAACGGACAGGCATACGAGCAATAACCGCATCCGATGCAGACGTCCTTGTCATGCAGTACCACACCCTCGTCGGTGCGGTAGAAGCAGTCGACCGGGCACACCGCCATGCAGGGTGCATCGCTGCAATGCATGCACGCCACCGAGATCGATTTCTCGCCCGGAACACCATCGTTGAGCGTTACCACGCGGCGTCGATTGACGCCCCATGGAATTTCATGCTCGTTCTTGCAGGCGGTCACGCAACCGTTGCACTCGATGCAACGCTCTGCGTCGCAGATAAACTTCATTCGCGCCATGGTGTCTCCTGAAAAGCGTGGGGGTTATGCTCGTTCGATGTTGCAGACCGTGGTCTTGGTCTCCTGCATCATCGTCACACTGTCATAGCCATAGGTCGTCGCGGTATTGACCGCCTCACCGCGCACCACCGGCGCGGCACCGCTGGGGTAGTACGCCAGCATGTCTGCGCCTTGCCAGCGACCCGAGAAGTGGAACGGCAGGAACACCGTGTCCGGCCCCACCCGCTCGGTCACCAAAGCCTGCACGTTCAAGCGTGCACCGGTGGGCGTCGAAACCCAGGCCCGGCCCCCATTGAGAATGCCCTTGTCAGCCGCCACCTTGGGATGGATCTCCACGAACATCTCCTGCTGCAACTCGGCCAGCCAGGGGTTGGAGCGGGTCTCCTCGCCACCACCTTCGTATTCGACCAGGCGGCCAGAGGTCATGACCAGTGGGAACTTTTCGTGCACCTTGTCCGCAATATTCTTGTCCTGCACCGTCTTGTACAAGGTGGGCAAGCGCCAGAAGTTCTTCTTGTCGTCGTGCGTCGGATACTTGGCCTGCAAGTCGGCACGGTTGCCGTATAACGGCTCACGGTGCTGCGGAATCGCATCGGGGAAGTTCCAGACCACGGCGCGCGCCTTGGCATTGCCAAACGGATGACAGCTGTGGTTCTTCATGAACACACGGATCATGCCGCCGGACGGGTCGGTCTTCCAGTTCTTGCCCTCAGCGGCCTTCTTCTCGGCCTCGTCCAGCTCGTCCCACCAGCCCAGCTTTTTAAGCAGCACATGGTCAAGCTCCGGATAGCCCGTGGTGATGTCGGCACCCAGTGAATGCGAACCATCCTCGGCCAGCAGGTTCTGCCCGTCGCGCTCGACACCAAAGTTGGCGCGGAAGTTGCCACCACCGTCCATCACGTTCAGGTCGGTGTTGTACAGGTTGGGGCTGCCCGGGTGCTTGAGCGACGCGTTGCCCCAGCACGGCCAGGGCAGACCGAAATAGTCGCCGGCGAACTCGTAACCGGTTTCCTTATCCTTGCCTCCGGCAGCGCGCAGTGTCTTGGGGTCGAACAGGTGCATGTTGCGCATGTGCGCCTTGAGACGCTCCGGGCTTTGGCCGGTGTAGCCGATGGTCCAGACGCACTTGTTGATTTCACGCAGGATGTCCTCGATCACCGGCTCATCCATGCCACCGACCTTCTGCATCTTGTAGTTCTTCGACAACTCGGCGGCAAAACCCAGCTTGCCCGCAAGCTGGTGCATGATCATCTGGTCGCTGCGGCTTTCCCACAGCGGCTCGATCACCTTCTCGCGCCACTGAATCGAGCGGTTCGATGCGGTCACGGAGCCCGAGGTTTCAAACTGCGTCGCAGCCGGCAGCAGGTAGACCGCGCGGTTGGGGTTGAGGTCCTCCGCCTTGCCCGGCATCGCCGCCATGGATGCCGTCGCCGAAGGGTACGGATCGACGACGACCAGCAGGTCCAGCTTGTCCATTGCCCGCTTCATCTCCAGGCCGCGTGTCTGCGAGTTCGGCGCATGGCCCCAGAAGAATACCGCGCGAAGGTTGGAGTCCTGGTCGATCAGTTCATTGTTCTCGAGCACACCATCGATCCAGCGCGAGACCGTGATGCCGGGTTTGCTCATCATTGCCGGCGAGGCGTAACGACCCTTGATCCAGTTGAAGTCGACACCCCACGTGGCAGCAAAATGTTTCCACGAACCTTCGGCCAGGCCGTAGTAACCCGGTAGCGAATCCGGGTTCGGGCCCACGTCGGTGGCACCCTGCACGTTGTCGTGACCGCGGAAGATGTTGGCCCCGCCACCGGATTTGCCGATGTTGCCCAGTGCCAGTTGCAGGATGCACGAAGCCCGCACCATTGCATTGCCGATCGTGTGCTGGGTCTGCCCCATGCACCACACAATGGTGCCCGGACGGCTCTCGTTGAGCATGGTCGCCACGCGCAGCATCTGCTCTTCCTTGACGCCGCAGGCCTCCTCGACCTTGTCCGGCGTCCACTTGGCCAGCACGTCCTCGCGAACCTTTTCCATGCCGTAGACACGGTCGTTGATGTATTTCTTGTCTTCCCAGCCGTTCTTGAAGATGTGAAACAGCAGTCCGAACAGGAACGGAATGTCCGAGCCTGAACGAATGCGCACATATTCGTCTGACTTGGCCGCAGTACGTGTGTAACGCGGATCGACAACGATCATCTTGCAGCCGGTCTCCTTGGCATGCAGCATGTGCAACATGCTGACCGGGTGCGCCTCGGCGGCATTGGAGCCGATGTACATCGCGACCTTGCTGTTGCGCATGTCGTTGTAGCTGTTGGTCATTGCACCGTAGCCCCAGGTGTTGGCAACACCGGCAACCGTGGTGGAGTGGCAGATCCGCGCCTGGTGATCGCAGTTGTTGCTGCCCCAGAAGCTGACGAACTTGCGCATCAGATACGCCTGCTCGTTGCTGTGCTTGGACGAACCGACCCAGTACACCGCGTCCGGCCCGCTGGCCTTGCGCAGTTCGATCAGCCTGGCGCTGATCTCGTTCAACGCCACATCCCAGGAAATCCGCTGGTATTTGCCATTGACCAGCTTCATCGGATAACGCAGCCGGTATTCACCGTGACCATGCTCCCGCAAGGCAGCTCCCTTGGCGCAATGCGCACCCAGGTTGATCGGCGAGTCAAACACCGGTTCCTGGCGCACCCAGACGCCGTTCTCGACCACGGCGTCCACTGCGCAGCCGACCGAGCAGTGGCTGCAGATCGTGCGCTTGACCTCGATCTTGCCTTTGCCGACGGCGGGTGCAGCCGACGTTGCAGCCTGCGCCTTCTTCACCAGCGTCAATTGTGAGGCCGCCAGCCCCACCCCCACACCCAGGCCGGAACGGCGCAGGAACGCACGACGGTCCATCGTGGGCAGAGCCTGCGACAAACCGCGCCGCAGGCTGTTCACGAAGGGCGCGCGAACCGCGTGCCCAAGAGACGCTGTCTTTCTGGTCAACAACATAAAACTCTCCAAAAGCGGGGGAACCTGCGGGAATCAGACCCGGGTGGTCTTGTAGTAATGCTTGACGTGGTCGCTCAGTGTGTAGCCACCACCACGGGTTGGCTTGGGCTTGGCTGTCGGCGCGGTCACTTCGGCCTCGGGCGCCCCGCGTGGCAGCAGGCTGGCGACGGCGGCAATGGCCCCCACCGCGCCGGCACCCGTAAAAACGGTACGACGTGACAGTCTGTCCGTGAAGGAAGGCATGGGTCTGTCTCCTGCTTGATGGCCCGAAGCGAAACGGGCGGTTACCAACGAGTTACCGCCGAAGTCTAGTCCAGAGACAGGTTTTGTGTCGCTGGGGAAATACCCGTGCACACTCGATGGCAGCAGGTCGGGGCGACACTCGGGCCTCGCCGTCGATCCCCATGTTCCAACCGCAAGGATTAATAGCATGAACCATGCCAGCGACACACCAGACGCAACCGCCAAGCGCACCCAGGCCTCAGGGCCTTTCCCACGCGAGCAACACCCGGCAAAACGCGCCAAAATGGCGGACACCCGGCGACAAATTGTCGCAACGGTGGCCGATCTGACCGTCGATCAGCAACATTTTCAGCACTGCGAACCCGTGTTGCAAACAGCATGAAACCCGATTACCCGAGTAAATCGGTACGACATGTCGACCCCTTCACCAAGTCACGGAGAGTTCAAGAATGAACGCCGCGCCGGGACGTTCCCAAGCAAGCTTGCACCGCAATGCGCAGCATGAAGGTCTTGATGTGACCGCAGTGCCGGGCCGCTCCCAGGCGCTGGGCGACAAGAACACGGACAACTGGCCCCTGTGGTCAATCCTGGTCGTCGACGACGAGCCCGGCATGCGCAACTTCCTGGTCAAGAGCCTGTTGCCGCGCTGCAATTCGGTATTCGAGGCCGGCAGCGCCGAAGAAGGTGAAGCCATCGTGCGCAGGACCCATGTTGACCTGATCATCCTGGATATCGCCTTGCCGGGGCGCAACGGAGTGGGCTGGCTCAAGGAACTGCGGGAACAGGGCTTTTCCGGCCATGTGATCCTGATCACGGCATTCGCCGACCTGGACACTGCGATCGAGTCACTGCGCGCTGGCGCGTCGGACTTCATCCTCAAGCCATTTCGGGTGCCGCAGATTCTCAATGCGGTGAAACACTGCCACGAATCTTCGCGACTGGCGCGCGAAAACTTCGTATTGCGCCACACGCTTTCGAGTCGGCCCGAGGCCGCGGTCGGCCTGGTGGGAGAGTCGCTCTTGATGCGCGAGCTCTCCCATGCCCTGACCCGGTTTGCCGGCGTCAACAGCACGGTATTGCTTCAAGGAGAGTCCGGAACCGGCAAGGAACTGGCCGCGCGGGCGCTGCACAACCTGAGCCCGCGTGCGCAGGGACCTTTCGTGCCGGTCAACTGTGCCTCGATGTCGCCTGAACTGATGGAAATCGAACTGTTCGGCCACGCCAAGGGTGCGTTCACCGGCGCAACGAAGGCGCGTGAGGGCCTGTTCTACTACGCCCAGGGCGGCACCTTGTTCCTGGACGAAGTGGCCGACCTCGCCCTGCCCTTGCAGGCCATGCTGCTGCGCGCGCTGGAAGACCGCATGATCCGTCCACTGGGCAGTGAAAAACTGTTGCCGGTGAATGCGCGTATCGTCGCCGCGACCAACCGCTCACTGACCGAAGCCGTGGCCGCGGGCCGCTTTCGCAAGGATCTGTATTACCGCCTGCAGGTGGTGGACATCACGTTGCCGCCATTGCGCCAGCACAAGGAAGACATTGCGGTGCTGGTGCAGCACTTCATGCACCAACTGGCCCCGGCGCTCGGCGTCGAGCCGCTGCACATCTCGACGGCAGACCTGGCCTACCTGACGCAATACGACTGGCCCGGCAACGTACGCGAGTTGCGCAACCTGATCGAGCGCTCGCTGATCCTGGGTGCGCTCAATGTATCCGCCCTGTATGGCGTCGGGCAGAACCCGAACGCACTGGCACGAGCCGTAGCAACCAAGGGCAGCGCAACGACAGACCTGCATACGCTCGAAAAGCAGCACATACTGTCCATCCTCGAGACGGTCCAGGGTGACAAGACGCAGGCGGCCCATTTGCTGGGTATCTCGCGGCGTACGCTGGAGCGTCGCTGCGCCGAGTGGACTGGCGCAGCTTGAGCTTGCAGCAAACCCGGCGAGCATTGCTGGCGCGTCTCACGCCGGCCTGGATCAGCCGCTCGATCCGCAACAAGTTGCTGGCGATGGCGCTGCTGCCCTTGCTGGTGGTGTTGCCGAGCCCCAGACCAGCAAGGCGATCAGCAGCAGCGGCAACACCACCAGCAAGGGCAGCAGCGCCATCGCCAGCAACTT
>JBKJRR010000538.1:0-5127 GCA_046594635.1 Burkholderiaceae bacterium | reverse complement strand
GGCCCACGCCGCTGAGCAGCGCCGTCAGCGGAATCAACAGTTTTCCCAAGATCCAACCCCGAAAGAAATAGACATGCAAGAAGGATCTGGCCTTGCCGGGTCCCGTTGGGATACAAGGTATCACAGCTCGGCGGCGGGCATGTGCTCAGGTTGCGACCCAAACGGTTCCAGCCGGCAGTGCAGCCATACCACGTGATTTGTCGGCGCAGGCCAAACCGGGACACGCAAAACGAACGTTGATTCGGCGGGCGGATGTGGAGTCGACAGCACAATACCGAACAGTGGATACTGCCCGGTCATGAAAAAAATTCTATGGATTCTGGTCATCGTCGTGGCCGTTGCGGTCGGGCTGGGTCAGAACGGCAGCCCGCTGGCGCTGTTCGATGGCGGCTCTGCGCCAGCCCGATCGGACGCCATTGAAAAGGCCTGGCGCGAACAGCAAAGCGGCGTTCAGGTCGCGGGCGATGGTGTTGTCAGTGCCTTGTTGTCTGACGATAACAAGGGCAGCCGGCATCAGCGTTTCATCCTGCGCCTGGCCTCGGGGCAAACCGTACTCGTAGCGCACAACATCGACCTCGCGCCCCGGATAGACGCCTTGCACCAGGGCGATACGGTGGCGTTCAACGGCGTGTACGAATGGAACGACAAGGGCGGCGTCGTCCACTGGACCCACCACGATCCGGCCGGGCGGCACACGCCGGGCTGGTTGCGCCACGGCGGGCAGACCTATCAGTAGGCGGCGACATGTGCCATACCGAACCCGTAGAGATCAGGGACGTCACATGATGGTGCAACCTACGCCCCTGTCGCCCATGGACATCCGTTGCTTTGTCCCGTCCGACACGGCGGCCGTTATCGCCTTGTGGCAGGCCTGCGAACTGACGCGCGCGTGGAACGATCCGGCCAGCGACATTGCGCGCAAGCTGGGCGTGCAACCCGAGCTGTTCCTGGTAGGCGCAGTGGCCGGGCGGCTGATGGCCAGCGCCATGGTTGGCTACGACGGACATCGCGGCTGGGTCAATTACCTGGCCGTGCATCCGGAGTTTCGGCGCCAGGGCCATGGTGAGATGTTGATGCGCCGCGCCGAGCTGGCCCTGCTGGCGATGGGCTGCCCCAAGATCAATCTGCAGGTGCGCAGCAGCAATTCCGGTGTGCTCGCGTTCTACCGTGCGTTGGGTTATCTGCAGGACGACGTGATCAGCATGGGCAAGCGCCTGATCGAGGACCCGCCTCCAATGGAATAGATCAGTCCTCGGCCAGCTTGAACAGTTCCTGGCGCGTGGCGATACCGCGCAATTCCTGCAGGCCCACGCTGACGGTCGGCAGATCCACCCGGCTGGCAAAATCAGCCGACATCAGCAGTGGAATCTGCAGCTTTTTGGTCATGCCCTGAATACGTGCCGTCATGTTGACCGGTGGCCCGACGACATTGAAAGCCAGTCGATCGGGCGCGCCCACATTGGCATGGGTCACGGTACCCAGGTGCAGGCCCAGACCGAACTCGACCACTGGCTGGTGCGCGCGCCGGCGTCGGCTGTTGACGACGGCGATGGTGGCAAACGCATCAATGGCAGCGTCCAGCGCCGCCTTGCAGACTTCAGCGGTGCGCGCCGGGTCCTTGATCTCGAACACGATCAGGATCGCGTCGCCGATGAACTGCAGGATCTCGCCGCCCCTTGGCGCGGCGGCGGCGGCGCAGTATTCGAAATAGTCGTTGAGCAGGCGCAGCAACTGGTCCGTGGGCAAGGTCTCGCTGAGCGCGGTGAAGCCGCGCAAGTCGGAGTACCAGAACGCGGCCTCGATCAGTTCACCGTCGCCGCGCTTGACCTGGCCTTGCAAAATGCGTTCGCTGATCCGCTTGCCGACGAAGGTATCGAGCAGGCCCAGGGTCGTGCGTCGCCCCACCATCAGTTCGATTAGCGGGGTCATTAGATTGGCCAGGGCCTCGAAACGCGCAACGTCGCCTTCGTCGAACCCCGCTGCTTCGCGGGTGGCGATGGTCAGGATGTTCAATCGGCCGGCGGACAAGACCATGGGTATCCCAAGGTAGTCGCGCATGCCATCTGCGCGCAGGTCCTGCCATACCGAGTGTTCGCCCGCGACGGCCTCGGTCGGGATCGCCTGGTGCAGTGTCTGCTGCTTTTCCCGCACGAACTCCATCGGACTGCCAATATAGGCGTCGGATTGCATCACCCCGTGCACGCCGGACCACAGCTGGGCATCTTCACCCCGCAGCCAGCTGATGCCCAGGGCGGCCAATTGCGGATGCAGGGTCGGGCTGGAAATGCGCATGCGGTCAATGCGCGCGCCGGTGGCGTCGAGTTGTGCAACCAGGCCATCGAGAAACTGGCGCGGATTGACGATGCGCCTGCCTGCCGTCAGCAGCCAGACAGCGACCGGCTCCAGAGACCAGCGGCCGACCGGTCCGAACAAGGCGGTGGTGCCGGTCGCAGCGGATGCGCACGGCTGGACATCGGGGAGCTGGTTTTCGTTCATCTCCTGGCTTCCTGCAACATCCAGCCCGCGGCCTTCTCGGCAATCATCAGCGTGGGCGCGTTGGTGTTGCCGCTGGTGATGGTGGGCATGACACTGGCATCGACCACGCGCAGGCCGTTCACGCCGCGCACACGCAAGCGGGCGTCGAGCACGGCCATCGGATCGCCGTCGCGGCCCATGCGGGCCGTGCCGACCGGGTGAAAGATCGTAGTGGCGATGTCGCCGGCCAGGCGGGCCAGTTCTTCATCTGTCTGAAATTGCACACCGGGTTTCCATTCTTGGGGCTGGTAGGGTGCCAATGCCGGACGCGACGCAATGTCGCGTACCTGGCGCAGGCTGGCGGCGGCCATCCGTCGGTCTTCGTCGGTGCTCAGGTAGCGCGGTGCGATGGCCGGCGCGTCGGCCGCCGACGGTGAGCGGATCGTGACGGTGCCACGGCTGGTTGGGTTCAGGTTGCAGACGCTGGCGGTGAACGCCGGGAATGAATGCAGCGGTTCGCCGAACGCGTCCAGGCTCAGCGGCTGCACGTGGTATTCCAGGTTTGGATGGGCTTGTTGCGGGTCGGAGCGGGTAAAGGCACCGAGCTGGCTCGGCGCCATGCTCATGGGGCCGGCGCGTTTGAACAGGTATTCCAGGCCGATCGAGGCCTTGCCGACCAGGCTGTTGGCCAGCGTGTTAAGTGTTTTTACGCCCTGGACCTTGAACACGGCACGGATTTGAAGATGGTCCTGCAAGTTTGCACCCACTCCGGGTGCATCCTTCACCATTGCGATGCCGTGGCGCTGCAACACGGCTGCCGGGCCGATGCCGGAGACCTGCAGCAACTGGCAGGATCCGATGGCGCCGGCACTCAGGACCACCTCGCGGCTGGCTTGGACGGTGAACTTTTGACCGCCGCGTCGCAGCTCCAGACCCGTGCAGCGGGGTTGGCCGGATGGGCCGGTGTCAAACAGCAGGCGCTCGGTCGGGGACTCGGTCCAGATCGTCAGGTTGGGCCGGTGCTGCACCGGCCGCAAAAAAGCCTTGGAGGCATTCCAGCGCCAACCGGCCTTTTGATTGACCTCGAAAAATCCTACGCCATGGTTGTCGCCGGTGTTGAAGTCGCCAGTGGCCGGCACGCCGGCCTCGGTAGCGGCCCGGGCGAAGGCCTCGAGCACGTCCCAGCGCAGACGTTGCTTGTCTACGCGCCATTCGCCGCCATGGCCGTGCAACTCGGAAAACCGTGTACCGGTGGTGGTGGGTTCGGCACCGCCGTCGAGCCGGAAATGGTCTTCATGGGCCATGAAGTCAGGCAGGCTGTTGGCCCAGCTCCAGGCGTCGTCGCCGGTGAGCGCGGCCCAGCCGTCGTAGTCGCGCGCCTGGCCGCGCATGTAGATCATGCCGTTGATCGACGAGCAGCCGCCCAGCGCCTTGCCGCGCGGATACCGCAATGCGCGGCCGTTCAGCCCGGCTTCGGGCTCGGTCTGGTACAGCCAGTCAGTACGCGGGTTGCCGATGCAATACAGGTATCCCACCGGGATATGGATCCACGGATAGTTGTCCTTGCGACCAGCTTCGACCAGCAGCACGCGCCGCGAGGGGTCGCGGCTGAGCCGGTTGGCCAGCAGGCAACCTGCAGTTCCCGCGCCCACGATGATGGTGTCGAAGCGTTCCTGTTCCATGGTGTCGTGTGCCTGTGCGGGCTGGTCTGTGGCGGTGGACGCCGGTGTCATCCCGGCGCGCCGGATCGATGCGTACGACCTTGGCGATACAGTATAGGCAGCGCAAACAAGACCTGGGACCCGCAAGTCCGGCGCACTGGCTGTATGCGTGACCGATTGCCGCCGCTGCAACCCACCGCTGCGGCGCGAATTTAGCGCCCTTGCCGGAGACAAGCATGCCCGAAGCCGTTTCGCTGGAACAAGCCACCCGTGTCGACCTGGCGGCGGCCTTTCGATGGGCCGCCCGGTTGGGTATGCATGAGTCGATCGCCAACCATTTCAGCGCCGCCGTATCGGACGACGGCAAACGCTTTTTGCTCAATCCGGTCGGTGCACATTTCTCGCGCATAGGCGCCAGTGACCTGCTGCTGCTCGACGCGGCTGACCCGCAGGCCACCCGCGGAGCGAACGCCCCCGACCCGACCGCCTGGTATCTGCATGCAGAACTGCATCAGCGACTGCCTCAGGCGCGCTGCATCCTGCACACGCATATGCCGCACGCCACAGCGTTGTGCTGCCTGCAGGGCTTTGAATTCCTGATGCTGGATCAGAACGCCTGCCGCTTCCATGGTCGCATCGCCTATGACCGCGACTACAGCGGCATGGCGCTGCAGGCGTCCGAAGGCGCGCGCGTGGCCGCCCTGCTTGACGGCGACAAGAGCGTGCTGTTCATGGGCAACCATGGCGTGATCGTCGTCGGACCGTCCGTGGCCCAGGCCTTCGACGCGTTGTATTACCTGGAAAAGGCGGCGCAACTGCAGGTTCTGGCACTGTCCACCGGCCGGCCGCTGGCGCTGATCCCCGAACCGGTGGCGGCGCTGGCCGGTGCGCAATGGAACAACTACCCGACCCGATTCTCCGAACTGCATTTCCAGGCACTCAAGGACATCCTGGACGAGCAGGAGCCGGACTACGTGCGCTGACCGTGGGC
>JBKJRR010000422.1:0-8657 GCA_046594635.1 Burkholderiaceae bacterium | reverse complement strand
GCGCTGGCAAGACCGCCGTCAACCTGCCACTGACCGAACTCGAACGGGAAGTTCCGCGCTGGCTGGCCGAGCATGGCGAGCCCGTGGTGTTTTTCTGCCGCAGCGGCAACCGCAGCCGGCAGGCGCTGCAGGCCTTGCACCGCCAGGGCAGCCGCTTGGGTCGCCACCTGGCAGGTGGTCTGGCGCTGAGCGCGGCTTACACTGCGAGTCCTGTCTATCCAACAAGGGACTTGAAGTCATGAAACTGTTGATTACCGGAGGCGGCGGCTTTGTCGGCGCACGCCTTGCCCGTACCCTGCTCCGGCGCGGCCAGCTTGATGGCAAAAACATTGACACGCTGGTGCTGACCGATCAGGTGGCGTCACCTGCCGATTTGTGTGCCGACCCCCGCGTGCAGGACCGCACCGGTCCCTTGATGGATCAGTGCAAAGCACTGCACGACGAGCCCTTCGATGGGGTGTTTCACCTCGCCTCGGCCGTGTCCGGCGAATGCGAACTCGATTTCGACCTGGGCATGCGCTCCAACCTGGACAGCACCCGTGCCCTGCTGGACGCCTTGCGTACAGCCGGCCAGGCTAGCGGTAAACCGACCAAGCTGGTGTTTTCCAGTTCGGTCGCCGTATTTGGTCCGGATGCCGCGCTGCCGATGCCCTCGCCAGTGGCCGACGACACCTTGCCGGCACCACAGTCGTCGTACGGCATCCAGAAGCTGATATGCGAACACCTGATCTCCGACTTCACACGCAAGGGCTTCGTCGACGGCCGCGCCGCGCGCCTGATGACGGTTTCGGTGCGTCCGGGTCGACCCAACGGCGCAGCCTCCTCGTTCTTTTCGGGCATCATCCGCGAACCCCTGGCGGGCGTGGAGGCTATCTGCCCGGTCGACGCGAGCGTGTCGCATCCGCTGGCCTCACCGGGAAAGACCGTCGAGGGCCTGATCGCCGTTTATGAAGCCAGCCGCGAGACATTCCTCGGCCGCCTGGGCATGAACCTGCCCTCGATCAACGTGCGTGTGGCCGACATGCTCGATGCATTGGAAGAAGTCGCCGGCAGCGCCGTGCGGGCGCGGGTGAAGTTTGTGCGCGACGACCGCATCGCCGGCATGGTGGCGAACTGGCCGGCCGGTGCCACCGCGAAACGCGCAGCCCGGCTCGGGCTGCTTCCGGACGAAAGCTTCGCGACCATCATCCGGCAGTACATCGAGGACTGCAGGAAAACACCTGATGGGCAGGCCGCGCTCAAAGGGATGGGAGCCTGACCTGGTGCATCCGGATCACCGGTAACGGCGATCCGGCTGACGTGTACCTGCAAACAACCGGGGAACTTGCAGGCCGCCGGTCTATCCTTAGAATGTGACCGGTATTCATTTCCACCCACACCCACCTCCAACATGACACGGCCCTTGCTGCGCTGGATTGCCCGCCTGATGGTGCTGGTGATGGTCAGTGCCCAGCTGGCGGTGGCTGCTTATGCCTGCCAGGAACTGCAGCCCGGCGGCGCAGCCACTTTAGCTGCGGCAGTCGTTCGGGCAGAAATCCGGACGGACCAGACGCCGACATCCACTCAGTCCCGATCGAACAGCGACTGTCACGATATGGCCGCGATGGCAGACCTGGATTCACCCAACCTGTGCGCCGAACATTGCAAAGCGGGCCAGCAAAGCGATCGTTTGCCGGTCGTGGCCATTGCACCTGCGGCGCAGGGCGGATGGTACTTGCGGCCGGTACTTGCCGAGCCCTCGCCGGCGCGGCGTCCCACCGCGTCACATGCCCATGCCCTGGCCTTGACCGCGCCGCCGCACGCGATCGAACATTGCGTGCGCAGAACCTGACATCTCCCTGATTCGCAGCGCCACGGTGGCCTTCTGGCCCCCGCTCGGCCTGCGCCGCACACCCGAGCGGCCGCGGCGACCCGATGCAAACGGGCGTCTCGGCACATACGCCTTGGGTCCACCCGTGATATCTGGAGATGCCATGTTGACCTTGTTGCAATCATCCGCGCGCAAGCGCCCCGCCTTGCAGGAATTGCGCCGCTATTGCGGCATCACCTGCTGTCTACTGCTCACGGGCCTGGCCCACGCGCAGACACCCCTGACACTGGACGCGGCGATGGCGCTGGCCCAACAGCGTTCCAGCCGACTCGTCGCCCAGGACGCTGCAGCGCTCGCCGCGCGCGAAATGGCCGTGGCGGCCGGCGAGAGACCCGACCCGGTGCTCAAGCTGGCGCTGACCAACCTGCCGCTGACCGGGCCCGATCGCTACAGCACGGGCGCCGACTTCATGACCATGCGCTCGATTGGCGTGATGCAGGAACTCACGCGCGAGGACAAGCGCCAGGCCCGCGCGACGCGCTTCGAGCGGCAGGCAGACACGGCGCTTGCGGAGCGCGCGTCCGCGCTGGCCGACCTGCGCCGCGACACCACACTGGCCTGGCTGGAACGTCACTTCCTTGAACGCCGGCTCGCCCTGCAACAGACGCTGCGCACCGAGACCGCGTTGCAGATCGATGCGGCGGACGCCGCCTACCGCGCCGGGCGTGGCAGCCAGGCCGACCTGTTCGCCGCGCGAACCGCCGTGGCCTGGAATGACGACATGCTGGCACAGACGCGGCGAGATATCGCCACCGCCCAGACGAAACTGGCACGCTGGATTGGTCGGGACGCCGCAATCCAGCCCCTGGCCGCGGCACCCCAGGCACTTGCATCCGAGCTGGAGGGTGACGCGCTTGAGCGCCGCGTTGCGGCTCATCCGCGCATTGCGCTGGCCAATCGCGCACAAGACGCGGCACAGGCCGATGTCGACGTTGCGCGCAGCAACCTGAAGGCGGACTGGACACTGGAGGTGATGTTCAGCCAACGCGGGCCAAGATTCTCCAACATGGCTTCGGTCAACCTGTCGATACCGCTGCAGTGGGACCAGAACAAGCGCCAGAACCGCGAACTCGCAGCGCGCCTGGCCCAGACCGAGCAACTGCGCGCAGAGCGTGAGGAGATCGCGCGCGAACAACTGGCACAGGCGCAAAGCACCTTGCAGAGCTGGCAACACAACGGCCAGCGCCTGCAGCATTTCGACCAGCGCCTGTTGCCATTGACCCTGGAGCGCAGCCGCGCAGCGCTGGCCACCTACCGCGGCGGCACTGGCACGCTGGACGCGGTGCTGCAGGCACGCCGCGCCGAACTCGACACTGCGCTCGAGCGACTGATGCTGGAGCAGGAAAACGCCTACCTGTGGGCCCAGCTGAACTACCTGATTCCAGCCCCTGGCGGGGCATTGGCCACGGCGGAGATGCAACGATGAAAACCCTCCACATCCTGTTCGCGACCATTGCCACGGCCGCACTGGCCGGCGCCGGTTATGCACTTTATGCCGTGGGCATGCAGCGCGGCATGGCGATGCAGCCCATCGTGGCCGATACCGGGGCAGCAACGACGGCCGCAGCCGCACCCGCCACCGGAACACCGCGCCTGCCGCAGGGCATCGCCGAAGGAGAGCAGGCCACGCGCCGGCACATCGCCAGCGGCGTCAAGGCTGGCGATGTCGACCCGCAGGTCGGTGCCCGCGTGTTGTACTACCACGACCCCATGGTGCCGGGCAACAAGTTCGATCGGCCCGCCAAGTCGCCCTTCATGGACATGATGCTGGTGCCGGTCTACGCTGGTGCCGAAAGCCAGGACACGGGAAGTGTCAGCGTGAGTCCGCGCATACAGCAAAACCTGGGCGTTCGCACGGCCGAAGTGGTGGAGAAGGTGCTGGCCCCCCAGGTGGCGGCGGTCGGCAGCATCCAGTGGAACGAGCGCAACCAGGTGGTGGTGCAGACCCGCGCTGCCGGGTTCATCGAGAAGCTGCATGTGCGCGCCACGCTCGACCCGGTGACGGCCGGCCAGGCACTGGCCGAGATCTATGTGCCGGAGTGGATCGCGGCGCAGGAAGAGTTCCTGTCGCTGCGCCGCATGCAGGGCAGCGAGCTGGCGCCGTTGATTGACGCTGCGCGCCAGCGCATGCGCCAGGTCGGCATGAACGACGCGCAGATCGCTCTGGTCGAACGCAGCAGCAGCACCCAGCCGCGTATCACGCTGCACGCGCCGATTGCCGGTGTCGTCACCGAATTGCTGGTGCGCGAGGGCGCCACGGTAGGTGCAGGTGCGGCCCTGTTTCGCATCAACGGCATCGGCACGGTCTGGGCCCAGGGCGAGGTGCCCGAGAGTCAGGCCCACCTGCTGCGCCCCGGCGCGAAAGTGCAGGCGAGCAGCCCGGCCGCGCCGGGTATCAACTTCACCGGGCGGGTGCAGGCCCTGCTGCCCGAGGTCGACCCGATGACACGCACCGTCAAGGCCAGGCTGGAGCTGGCCAATCCGGGCGGGCGTCTGGTCCCCGGCATGTTCGTGCAGTTGCAGTTTGCCGATCTGCGTACCTCGCGCACCCTGGTCGTTCCAACCGAGGCACTGATTCAGACCGGCACGCGCAGCGTCGTACTGCTGGCGCAGGAGAACGGGCGATTTAGCGTCGTCGATGTCGGCATCGGCATCGAGGTCGAAGGCCAGACCCAGGTCCTGCGTGGCCTGACCAAGGGTCAGCGGGTGGTGGTGTCGTCACAGTTCCTGATCGACTCCGAGGCCAGTCTGCGCGGTGTCGAGGCCCGGCTCAACAGCGAACTCCCTGCCGCGCCGGTCACCGCGCCAGCCGCCAGGGTCCATACCGGACAGGGCCTGATCGATGCCATCGACAAGGATGTCCTCACGCTGAGCCACGGTCCGATCCCGTCCATCAAGTGGGGCAAGATGACGATGGATTTCAAGCTGCCCGCCGGTACCGAAACCGGCAAGGCACGCAAGGGTGAGCGGGTGGAGTTCGACTTCACGGCGGATGGCGACATGCCGGTCATCACCGCCGTGCGCAGGTTGCCACCTGCAGCAAGCGTGCCGCCTGTCGCCGCAGCCAGTGGGGGCCGCACACCATGATCGCGGCGCTGATTCGCTGGTCCATCGTCAACCGCCTCCTGGTGCTGCTGGCCACCGTCATGGTCAGCGCCTGGGGTGTGGTCTCGGTGCTGCGCACGCCACTCGATGCACTTCCCGACTTGTCCGATGTGCAAGTCATCATCCGCACCAGTTTTCCGGGGCAGGCACCACGCATCGTCGAGAACCAGGTCACCTACCCGATGACCTCGACCATGCTGTCGGTGCCCGGCGCCAAGACCGTGCGCGGCTATTCCTTTTTCGGCGACTCCTTTGTCTACGTATTGTTCGAGGATGGCACCGACCTGTACTGGGCCCGGTCGCGCGTGCTGGAATACCTGAACCAGGTCCAGGCGCAGTTGCCGGCCAATGCCAAGGCGCAGCTCGGGCCCGACGCCACAGGTGTGGGCTGGATCTATCAGTACGCTTTGGTCGACCGAACTGGCACAAAGGACATCTCGCAGCTGCGTGCCCTGCAAGACTGGTTCCTCAAATTCGAGCTCAAGTCGGTCGCCAACGTGGCCGAGGTTGCTTCAGTCGGCGGCATGGTGCGCCAGTACCAGGTGCTGCTCGATCCGGACAAGCTGGCGGCCTACCGCATCCCGCACACCCAGGTGGTGGATGCGATCCGCAAGGCGAATCAGGAGACCGGCGGCTCGGTACTCGAACTCGGCGAAGCCGAATACATGGTGCGCGCCTCAGGCTACCTGCAGAGCCTGGACGATTTCCGCAAGGTGCCGCTGCGCAGCACCGACGCTGGCGTGTCAGTGCGCCTGGGCGATGTGGCGCGCATTCAGGTCGGCCCGGAGATGCGACGCGGCATTGGCGAGCTCGACGGCGAAGGCGAGGCGGCCGGCGGCGTGGTCATCATGCGCTCGGGCAAGAATGCGCTGGAGACCATCGCCGCGGTAAAGGCCAAGCTGCGCGAGCTGCAGCCCAGCCTGCCGCGCGGTGTCGAAATCGTGCCGGTCTACGACCGCGCGGGCCTGATCGAACGCGCGGTTCAGAACCTGGGCTTCAAGCTGCTGGAGGAGTTCCTGGTCGTGGCGCTGGTGTGTTTCGTGTTCCTGTTCCACCTGCGCTCGGCGTTTGTCGCGATCGTCTCGTTGCCACTGGGCATCCTGGTGGCTTTCATCGTCATGCGCTACCAGGGCGTGAACGCCAACATCATGTCGCTGGGCGGTATCGCAATTGCGATCGGTGCCATGGTCGACGCAGCGGTGGTGATGATCGAGAACGCGCACAAACACCTGGAGCGCTGGGAGCATGCCCATCCGGGCGAAACCCTGCGCGGCGAAACGCGCTGGCGCGTTGTTGGCGATGCGGCCGCCGAGGTCGGGCCGGCGCTGTTCTTCTCGCTCCTGATCATCACGCTGTCGTTCATCCCGGTGTTCACGCTCGAGGCGCAGGAAGGCCGGCTGTTTGCACCGCTGGCCTTCACCAAGACCTATGCGATGGCCGCCGCGGCAGGCCTGTCCGTCACCTTGATTCCCGTGCTGATGGGCTACCTCATCCGCGGCCGTATCCCGAGCGAACGGGCGAATCCGCTCAACCGCGCCTTGATCGCGCTGTACCGCCCGCTGCTCAATGGCGTGCTGCGTGCGCCCTGGCTGACCCTGGCCGCCGCTGCACTCATACTGCTGTCCAGCCTGTGGCCGCTGCGCCAGATCGGCGGCGAGTTCATGCCCCAGCTCGACGAGGGCGACCTGCTTTACATGCCTTCAGCACTGCCCGGTCTGTCCACCGGCAAGGCGGCCGAACTGCTGCAGCAGACCGACCGCCTGATCAAGACCCTGCCCGAAGTCGCCAGCGTCTACGGCAAGGCCGGCCGTGCCGAGACTGCAACCGACCCGGCGCCAATGGAGATGTTCGAGACCACGATCCAGTTCAAGCCGCGCAAGCAGTGGCGCGCCGGCATGACACCCGAGACCCTGGTGGCCGAACTCGACCGTATCGTGCAGGTGCCGGGCCTGACCAATATCTGGGTGCCACCGATCCGCAACCGCATCGACATGCTGGCCACCGGCATCAAGAGCCCCGTTGGCGTCAAGGTGTCCGGGCCCGACCTGCAGACCATCGACCGGCTGACGGGCGAGATCGAGGCCCTGCTCAAGGATGTGCCCGGCGTCAGCAGTGCGCTGGCCGAGCGGCTCACGGGCGGGCGTTATGTGGACGTGGTGATCAACCGCGATGCCGCAGCGCGTTTTGGCATGAATATCGCAGATGTACAGGCGGTGATCGGCTCTGCGGTGGGCGGCGAAACCATCGGCGAAACCGTCGAGGGCCTGCAGCGTTTTCCGATCAATGTGCGTTACCCGCGCGAGTTGCGCGACTCGCTGGGACGGCTACGTCAGCTGCCCATCGTCAGCGAGCGCGGCGCGCGCCTGCTGTTGTCCGACGTCGCCGAGATTCGCATCAGCGACGGACCGCCGATGCTGCGCAGCGAGAACGCGCGGCTCTCGGGCTGGGTTTATGTCGACATCCGCGGGCGCGACCTGCGTTCGGCCGTGGGCGCGATGCAAGGCGTGGTTGCAGCCCGTCTGCAGCTGCCCCCCGGCTACGCGGTTTCCTGGTCGGGCCAGTTCGAGTTCCTGGAGCGGGCCACCGCCAAGCTTCAATGGGTGGTGCCGTTCACGCTGCTGATCATTTTCGTGCTGCTGTACCTGACCTTCCGGCGCTTCGATGAGGCCTTGCTGATCATGGCCACACTGCCGTTCGCGCTGGTCGGCGGCATCTGGCTGCTCTACCTGCTGAACTACAACCTGTCGGTGGCCGCGGCAGTGGGCTTCATCGCGCTGGCGGGTGTGGCGGCCGAGTTCGGCGTCATCATGCTGCTGTACCTCAAGCAGGCCTGGGCCGAACGCATTGCCGCGGGCAAGACCTCGGTCGATGACCTGCTCGATGCGCTGCGCGATGGCGCGGTGCTGCGGGTGCGGCCCAAGGCCATGACGGTGGCCGTCATCCTGGCCGGCCTTTTCCCCATCATGTGGGGCGAAGGCACCGGCTCCGAAGTGATGCAACGCATCGCTGCGCCCATGGTCGGCGGTATGCTCAGCGCGCCACTTCTGTCGATGTTCGTCGTGCCGGCGGTCTACCTGCTGATGCGCCGACGCGCCCTTGCCGTCAAGCCGGTTTGAGTCCCTTGTTCGCGGCGCAAACCGCTTGTCAAAGGTCCCGCATCACGGATTCATCGCGAAGAATCGCGCGAATTCGATTGGCCAGATCGTCAATCACGAAGGGCTTGGTGATCATCTGCATGTTTTCACCGAGGAACCCGTTTTGCGCGACCGCCTGCTCAGCGTAACCGGTCACGAACAGCACCTTGAGTCCGGGGCGCTTGTCGATGGCGATCTCCGCGAGTTGCCGGCCGTTCATGCCAGGCAGGCCGACGTCCGAGACCAGCAGGTCGAAATGTTGATTGCTGTCGAGCAGGGCCAGCGCGGCTTCGGCGTCGCTGGCTTCGGCGTAGGCATACCCCAGGTCGGCCAGCACCGTGGTGATGACCTCGCGTACACCGGGCTCGTCCTCCACCACCAGGATACTTTCACCCGAGTGCGCGGGTTGGGCAGGCGCTCGGGGCGACACGGTCTCTGGCTCAGCCTGCGAGATATCGCGCGGCAGATAAAGGGTAATGGTGGTGCCGCGGCCCACCTCACTGTGGATCCGCGTATGACCACCGGCCTGCTTGACGAAGCCATAGACC
>JBKJRR010000389.1:0-5882 GCA_046594635.1 Burkholderiaceae bacterium | reverse complement strand
CAATTTTTACCTTGGGCAGGAAGTCGACCACGTACTCGGCACCCCGATAAAGCTCGGTATGGCCTTTCTGACGGCCAAAACCCTTCACCTCCGTCACCGTCAGGCCATTGACGCCGCACTCGGCCAGCGCCTCGCGGACTTCTTCCAGCTTGAAGGGTTTGATGATGGCGGTGATCTGTTTCATGGCACTACGGCTTTCTTGGTACGAACCGGATCTGCAACCGTGTCACGGGCCTCTTGCACATTGATCCGGCATCAGGTTTCAAACTGCTCCTAGGATAGCGCCATTCCGGCGCCACCCGACTGGCAAAGTCCGTCTATTGGCGGAACTTGTTGGTGATCGGGTAACGCCAGTCCTTGCCAAAGCTGCGGTGCGTGACGCGGATGCCGATCGGGGCCTGACGGCGTTTGTACTCATTGAGCTTGATCAGCCGGGTCACCCGCTCCACGTCGGCCGCCGGCACGCCACTGGCGATGATGGAAGCAATCGACTCGTCGTTTTCCATATAACGCTCGATGATGGCATCGAGCACCTCGTATGGCGGCAGGCTATCCTGGTCGGTCTGGTCGAGCCGCAGTTCGGCGCTCGGCGCCCGCGTGATGATGCGCTCGGGAATCGGCCCGGCGCAGCGGCCGTAGGGATCGTTCTCGTTGCGCCAGCGGGCCAAACGGTACACCACGGTCTTGGCCAGATCCTTGATCACGGCAAAGCCGCCTGCCATGTCGCCGTACAGCGTGCAGTAGCCGGTGGCCAACTCGCTCTTGTTGCCAGTGGTCAGCACAATGGAGCCAAATTTGTTGGACAACGCCATCAGCAAGGTACCGCGCACCCGTGCCTGGATGTTTTCTTCGGTCGCATCTTCGGGCAATCCGGCGAACTCACTGGCCAGCGCGGCTCGAAAGGCTTCGAACTGCGGCGCAATGGAGATTTCGTCGTAGCGCACCCCCATGCGCCGGGCCATCTCGCGCGCATCGATCCAGCTGATGTCGGCGGTATATGGCGAAGGCATCATGACGGTGCGCACCTTATCCGCTCCCAGGGCGTCCACCGCCACCGCCAGCACCAGCGCAGAATCAATGCCGCCGGATAGGCCCAGAATCGCGCCCGGAAAACCATTCTTGCCGAGGTAGTCACGCACGCCCAACACCAGTGCATCCCACAGGTCGGCATCAACACCGCGCTCGGGCGCAACCTCGCCTTCCAACTGCACACCGTCGGTACTCTTGCTGCAATTCACCTTGAATAGCTGCTCGCGAAAGCTCAGCGCACGCGCTGCCACGGCGCCGTCGGCATTGAGCGCAAACGAATGTCCCTCGAACACCATCTCGTCCTGGCCGCCCACCAGGTGCGCGTACACCATCGGCAAGCCGCAGGCGCGAACCCGTTTGCGCATGATTTGCTCGCGTTCGCCGCCCTTGCCCACGTGAAACGGTGAGGCGTTGATGACCGCCAGCACCTGCGCACCTGCCGCCCGTGCCAGGCGCGCGGGTTCTTCGTACCAGGCGTCTTCACAAATCAGCAGACCCACACGCAGGTGGTCGATTCCGCTACCCACCTCAAACACGCAGGTTTCGTTGCGGGGCGTGAAATAGCGGCGCTCGTCAAAGACCTGGTAATTGGGCAGCTCGCGCTTGGCATAGGTGTGCAGGATGCGACCCTCGCACAACACACTGGCCGCATTGAAGCGTTTTTGCGTGGCAACCGAACGGGTCCGCTCGCTGCTGCCGGTGGGATGGCCGACCACCACCGTCATTCCCTTTAACCCCGCGAGTGCCTGCGCCACTGAATTGACGGCATCATCGCAGGCTTGGATGAAGTCGGGACGCAGAAACAGGTCCTCGGCGGCGTAGCCGCAGATCGACAACTCCGGGGTCAGCATCAACAGGGCGCCGTCTGCATGCGCGGCATGCGCCGCTTCGACGATTTTTTTCGCATTACCCGGCATATCACCAACTACAAAGTCGAGCTGGGCGACACAGATCTTGAGATTCATGAAAACAATACGCGTGGGTGGGAACAGGACGGCGAACGGCGCTCACATCGCCGACCCAAGAGCACGGCAGCCAGCAGCCGGCGGGGAGCCTTCGTGAGCCCGATCGATTATGTCATCGAGGTTCACGAATCGCCCCTGGCCATTGCGCGGACCGAGTGGAACACCTTGCTCGCGCAGCAGGCGGACGCAACGCCTTTCCTGCGCCACGAATATCTGGCCGCGATGCACGAAAGTGGCAGCGCCACGCCGGCGTCTGGCTGGACGCCACAGCTGCTGTGCCTGTGGGACGGACCCGAAGTGGGTGGCGATGCGCAACGTACATTGATGGGCGCTTGTGTCCTGTATCTGAAGGTCCACTCCTACGGCGAATACGTGTTTGATCACGCCTGGGCGCAAGCCTATCGCCAGCACGGGCTGAAGTATTACCCGAAGGCCGTGGTCGCTCCACCGTTCACCCCGGTCCCCGGCGCCCGGCTGCTGGCACGAAACGCTGATGCGCGTCGGGCTCTGGCGCAGGCACTGGTGCAGTGGTGCACGCAGTCCGGGCTGTCCTCGCTGCACCTTCTGTTTGCCAGCGCGGCGGATGTCGTCGCATGCCAGGGGGCCGGCATGATGCTGCGCCACAACGTCCAGTTTCACTGGACCAACAGCGCTGTCGGCTACCGCGATTTCGAGGCCTTCCTGGCCAGCTTGAACCAGGAAAAACGCAAGAAAATCCGCCAGGAGCGGCGCAAGGTGGAACTGGCCGGCGTGGTGTTTCGCAGCGCCAGTGGCAGCACCATCTCGGCGCAGGACTGGGATTTTTTCTATCGCTGCTACGAACGCACCTACCATGAACACGGCAATGCGCCCTATCTGAGTCGTGATTTCTTTCGCCGCATGGCGCGGGACATGCCACAGAACTGGCTGTTGTTCATCGCCGAGCGGGACGGGAAACCGATGGCCTGCAGCCTGATCGCTTTATCCGATCCGAACCCGGCCAAGCCCGACGACAAGGTGGCCTACGGACGCTATTGGGGCGCGCTGGAGCGGGTTGACTGCCTGCATTTCGAAGCCTGTTACTACCAGCCACTGCAATGGTGCATCACCCAGGGATACAGCCGCTTTGAAGGCGGGGCGCAAGGGGAGCACAAGATGGCCCGCGCCTTGCTGCCAGTACAGACCACCAGCGCACATTGGCTGGCGCACCCGGCGTTTGCCGATGCGGTCGACAATTTCCTGCAACGCGAGCGTCAGGGCATCGGCGCATACATGGCCGAACTCGAGCAGCGCAACCCGTTCCGAGCCGGCCAATCCTGAACGCTGGCGCGGATATTCAGCTTTTCGCGCTGGCCGCCGCCATCAGGCGCATGGTGTCGGCCTTGCGATCTGCATTGACCTTGGCCACCGCCGGACGTTCGCCCATGGCCTTGAGGTACTCCTTCACCGGCAAGGCCGCGAGCAGGTCCTCGCCGTAGATGATCTTGCTGGCGCTGGACACAACCGGCAGGTGCACCACCGCCGCGCAGTCGGCCAAAGTGAACTGGTCTCCGGCGACAAAGGGCTTGAAGATGGCGATGCGGCCAAAGGCGGCGGCGGCGCGGGTCAGTAGTTTTCTTGCGCGCTCCTTGACCACGTCGCTGACCTTGCCGCCAAAAAATGCTTCCGCATATAGTTCGCGCGCCACCAGTTCGAGATGCAATTCGACGTAGAGCACCAACTCGCGCACCTTCGCCGCGGCAAACGGATCAACTGGCAGCAGCGCATGTTGCGGATACTGGGCCTCGATGTATTCGGCGCAGGCCATGGACTCCGAGATGCAACCGATGCCAGTGTCCAGAAACGGCACCTTGGCCATTGGAGAACGTTCGAGCACCGCCGGATCCGAACTGCCGGTCATGACCATTTCCTCTTCAAATGCCACTTGCTTCTCGAGCAACTGAAGTTTGACCTGGTTGTAGTAGTTGCTGGCTGAAAAGCCGCAGAGCTTGAGTGTCATGGCGTCTGTCTCCGAAAAGGGTGTCAGGTTGGTTTCGCGTGTCAGACCCGATTATGCGAACACCGGCGAGGAACCCACAGTCTCGACCGCGACTGGCGCTTTTCAGGCCCTGGCACGTCTGTGGCACCATTGCCGCTTCAATACAAAAGTCAGCAGGAGTCAGGCCCCGACGATGACGGCCGACAATTGCCGCCACAATGCTGGATAACGCCGAACACCTGTCCCATCCCCCTCCCAATGTTTGGCTGATGGCCATGGAACTGCGTGCCCCCTGGGAGTTTGGCGCGGTATTGCCAGCCTGGTTCACGCTGCAGCGTGCGCCGCGTGGCGATGGTCATCCGGTCATCGTATTCCCCGGTCTCTCGGCCAGCGACGTGTCCACCTTGCCGATGCGCAGCTATCTTCAACGCCTGGGGCATGCGCCGACGGGATGGAATCAGGGCTTCAATTTCGGCCCCCGCGCCGGAGTATTGCGCAGGGCACAGGAGCAGTTGGAAGAAACAGTGGCACAAAGCGGACGCAAGGCCAGTCTGATCGGCTGGAGCCTGGGCGGAATCTACGCGCGCGAACTCGCCAAATTGATGCCGCAACATGTACGCAGCGTGATCACACTGGGCACGCCGTTTGCGGGCAAACCCAGCAGCACCCGTGCCTGGAGGCTGTACCAGTTTGCCAGTGGACGCAACATCGAGCACGAGACCGGGCAATACGATCTGCCACGCGCGCCGGCGGTGCCTACCAGTTCCATCTTTTCCCGCACCGACGGTGTGGTGGCATGGCCGGCCAGCCAGCAGGCCCCCAGCGAAAGCAACCCGCATACGGAAAATGTCGAAGTACTGGCAAGCCATGTCGGACTGGGCCTGAACCCCAGCACCTGGTGGGTGCTGGCCGACAGACTGGCCCAGGCCGAGGGCCAATGGACACCGTTCCAGCGCAAGCGTGGACTGCACGGCCTGATCTTTCCCGACCCGACGCGCGGCTGATATCGCTCTCGCAACGGGCAGTGCGGGACAGGCCCATGCGACGCCCCTGCATGGCCTTATTCGGCCAGAGAACGCTGGTAGTTCGCGATGCCGTCCATGATTTCCTTGCGCGCTGAATCCGCGCCTTCCCAACCCAGGATCTTGACCCATTTGCCCTCTTCCAGGTCCTTGTAGTGTTCAAAAAAATGGGAAATGGTTTTCAGGCGCATTGGGTTGAGGTCTTGCGGCTTTTGCCACTGGGTGTAGATCGACAGGATCTTGTCAATCGGCACCGCCAGCACCTTGCCATCGTCGCCGGCTTCATCCTGCATCTTCAGAATGCCGATCGGCCGACACGGCACGACGACACCCGGTATCAGTGGTACGGGTGTGATCACCAGCACGTCAACCGGATCGCCATCACCACTGATGGTTTTGGGCACATATCCGTAATTGGTCGGATAGTGCATTGACGTGCTCATGAAGCGGTCGACAAAGATGGCGCCGGTGGCCTTGTCGACCTCGTACTTCACCGGGTCTGCATTCATCGGGATTTCGATGATCACATTGAACGAATCGGGCACGTTGGCGCCTGGGGTGACGTTATCCAAAGACATGGGTGGCTCGCTCTCTTGTATTTAGGTTTGCAGGATCGGTATTAACCCTGATTTTACTGACGCACGCCTTGCGCAAACGGATTGCCGATAGTTTTCAGTTACAGTTCGCGCGTTGGCCAATCGACTCCTGATCGGGAAAAGCGAGGAAGCAACGCAGCCGGGCACGGCGCGCGTTGTGCCCCTTGTGCAAAAACCAGGTCCTTGGACTTTTCAAGGAACATGGCTGCCGCCCAGCGGCACGCTGCGTCCTTGCTTGATTAGGAGGTACGACTATGACGGGTAACTCGGTGCTGATATTGGCACTTGTCTGCGGGCTGATCGCAGTGGCTTA
>JBKJRR010000297.1:0-2946 GCA_046594635.1 Burkholderiaceae bacterium | reverse complement strand
TCCTGCGCCCGTGCGCAATCGAACCGCCACCAGCCTCGCGATGCTTTCCGCGTTCCTGGTTTCCGTCCTGGTCTGGGCGATGCCCTTGGCAGCGCAGACCACCGCCGCCCTGCAGGATACGACCTGCGCAGGCACCCGAGCGGGCAAAGACTTAAATTGCACGGCCAACGACTTCACCGCCAACGCGGTGGTCCAGAATGCGTCTGGCTCCTTGCCGACCTGCACCATCGGCGGGCAAGCAACCATCGACGTGATCGTGAATATCACCTCCAACGGTCCCGACCGCTACGACGTTGGCCTGTTCGTGGGGCAGGATGGCAACAGCCCTCAGCTCGCTGCGACTGGCCCCAATAACCTGTGCTCGGTGGCCAGCTTCCCGAAAACGCCCTTTCCCTTTATCGACAAAGACGGCGATGCCTGCGGTGACTATGCCGGCGGTCAGACCTCCAGTCCTCTCGTCACGGGCGTCAAGGTTCTTTGCAACTTCGGCACCAATCCGGCTGATCCGCTGACGTATGGCAAGTTGTTGTTTCCGTACTTGCTGTCCTACGACAACTCCGCCGGCAATGTCTGCACGGATGCAAGCACCGTCAGTGCCAGCACGGGCTCCAAGTGCAGCACCGGCACCGCCACGGTCACCGGAATCTCCCTGACCGGCTACGTCGACATCATCAAGCAGACCTTGCCAGATGCCGATCCGACCCTGTTCACTTTTACCACCACGGGTACTACGGTCCTGTCTGACCCGACCGATGCAAGCTTCACGCTTGCCGACGGTGGTACCAACCGAATTGAGACCGTGGTCGACGTGACCACGCGCACGATGATAATCACGGAAACGGCTGCCGCCGGCTGGAACCCCACCGCCAGCATCAGTTGCGTTGATCTCAATGGCGCGGCGGCGAACTCCTTCGTCGTCACAAACGGCGCGACGCGCACCATCACCGTTTCGCTCGACATCGCCCACCCCGGCGCGGTCTGCACTATCACCAATACCAAGGGCGTTCCGCTGACCCTGCAGAAATCATGGGTCAATGCGCTGACAGGCGATGCGGTTACCGTCTCCACCACGGGCCTGGCTGCCAACGCCAGCCTGTCGGCCGTGGCCAACGCGCCGACGGAAATCGACGTTGGCACGCCGGTCGACGTGGTTGCAGGCAACGTCATCACCATCACCGAAGGTGCGTTCACCACCGGCTCCGCTGCCAACTACAATATCTCGCTGGCTTGCACAGGCAATGCCAACCCGCTGGTCGGCAATGTCCTGACGGTCAGCCCGACCGACAAGGCCATCACCTGTACTTACACCAACTCGCGCAAGGCGGCCACGGTCACCCTTCGCAAGTCCTGGTCCAATGCCGACGTAAACGACGCCGTCACGGTCTCTGCCTCCGGTGGCTTGTCTCCGCTTCCTGACCTGAACTCGGTCGCCAACACGCCCACCGAGATCGACACAGGCCCCGCGACTGGTGCATTTGCCGGCGATGTGTTCACCATCACCGAGCTGTTTACTGTTGGCCTGCCCGGCAACTACACCTCCAGCCTGGCTTGCACCGGCACCACTGGTCTGGCTGGCAACGTGCTGACCCTCGGACCGGCCGATACGGCGGTCGTGTGTACTGAAACCAACGCGCGCGCGCCGGTGGCATTGACTGTCCGCAAGACCTGGGTCAATGCGATCCTCAACAATTCGGTGACGGTTTCCACCACCGGCGGCATCAACAACGCAACGGTTGCGTCCACGGCCGAAACGGCCAATGAGACCGACACTGGTACGCCGGTCGAGGTTTTCGCGGGCGAAGTCATCACTATCGGTGAAATCTTCGGCACGGGGGATGCAGGCGACTACAACACGACCCTGGCTTGCACCGGCAACTCGGTGCCATTCGACAGCGCCAACAGCCAGCTGACTGTGGCGGTGGGCGACACGGCCATCATCTGCACCGTAACAAACTCGCGCAAGTCGGCGCAGCTGACGGTTCGCAAGACCTGGGCCAATGCGATCATCGGCAACTCGGTGACGGTTTCCACTACGGGCGCCACCAACAACGCCAACCTGGTCTCCATCGCTGCAACCGCGAACGAAACCGACACCGGCACGCCGGTCACCGTGTTCGTGGGCGAAGCGATCACGATCAACGAAGCCTTCAACGTCGGTTCCCAGTCCAACTACTCGTCCGGCCTCGTCTGCACCGGCAACAACACGGTGCTTGCAGGCAGCGTGCTGACGGTTAATGCGCTTGATAGTGCGATCACCTGCACTTGGACAAATACCCGTGCATCCGCCGGCCTCACCCTGGCCAAGACCTGGGTGAATGCCATTGTCGGCAATGCAGTGACGGTCTCCACGACTGGCGGCACCAACAATGCGACGCTCAACTCCACGGCAGGCACGCCGAACGAAACCGACACCGGCTCGTCCGTGACGGTGTTCGCCGGTGAGGTGCTGACGATTGGCGAGAGCTTCACGACCGGCTCCGCGTCCAACTACACGGCCTCCTTGGCCTGTACGGGCCTGACCGGCGGCACCACGCTGGTCGGCAATCAGCTGACCATCGGCACCACGCCGGCGGCCATCGTCTGCACCGAGACCAACACGCGCGATTCTGCTTCTCTTACCCTGGCCAAGACCTGGGTAGGTGCCATTGTCGGCAACGCAGTGACTGTCTCGAGCACGGGCGGCGCCAACAACGCGACGGTCAATTCGACGGCAGGCACGCCGAACGAAACCGACACTGGTTCGGCCGTAACGGTGTTCGCCGGCGAAGTCCTGACTATCGACGAGAACTTCACCACCGGTTCCGCGGCCAATTACGCGGCGTCCCTGGCTTGCACCGGCTTGACCGGCGGCAGCACCCTGATCGGTAACCAACTGACCATCGGCGCAACGCCAGCGGCCATCGTCTGCACCGAGACCAACACGCGCGATTCTGCTTCTCTTACCCT